>JAZDPK010000048.1:0-70904 GCA_043797615.1 Parcubacteria group bacterium | reverse complement strand
GCCCAAATCCGGAATTGCGTGCCGCGCAACGAGCTAACGCGATATCCGACGGAAATTATCACATCTAAATTATAGAAGTTAACATCATAAGTTTTTCTATCCGACGCAGTATGCTGGAATTTCCGGCATACTGAATTTTCATCTAATTTTCAATATTTTTGAACTATATGGGATTTCCAGACAGTTGCGTTCTATTTTTATTTAACAGTTATCGAGTATACCTCGGATACTGGACTTATTCAATTTTTAATCATTTTTCAACGCATTTTTCACATCTTCAACGCTATTCACTCTCACCATCTTCCGCCGCATTTCGTTCGCCCCTGGAAAGCCGCGGAAATACCAGCACAGATGCTTGCGCAATTCCACGATGCCGTGGTCTTTTTTATTTTTGAAATTCAATTTCGCGTGTTCAAGAGCGATTTTTTTTATTTCGTCGATATCCGGAAAATCGTATTCGCCTTTTTTCAGAAAATCATTCACCTGTTCGAACAGCCACGGCCGGCCGTACAAACCGCGGCCGAGTCCCACGCCGTCGACGCCGGTCATGTCCAGCATTTTTTTCACGTCCTCCGGCGAATTCAGCCCGCCGTTGCCGAGCACAACGCCGCTCCATTTTTCCTTCGCCAATTTCATCATCTGATAATCCACTTCGCCGCTGAAGCCCTGCTCGTACGTGCGGCCGTGAAGCATGAGCGCGGACACCGGCAGGTTCTCGATTTTTTCCAGAAATTTCAAAACCGTCACTTTCTCCTTGCCCTGGCCGATGGAAACGCGCGTTTTAATCGAGACGGGCAATTTCGTCGCTTCGCACGCGGCTTGAATCAACTCATAGCACAGATCCAAATTTTTCAATAGCGTGATGCCGCCTTCGTGGCACACGACTTTGCGCGCCGGGCAGCCGAAATTGATGTCAATGCCGGAAAAGCCGGCTTCTTCGCAACGCTTCACCGCTTTTTGCATGAACTCGGGCCGCTTGCCGAAGAGTTGAAGAACAACCGGCCGCTCTTTCTTGCTGAACTCAAGCATCTTCAATGTTTTTTCCGAATCGTAATAAAGCGCGTCGATCGACGTCATTTCCGAATAAACAACGTCCGCGCCGAATTTTTTGCACATCAAGCGAAACGCCGAGTCGGTGATCCCGGCCATCGGCGCCAAAGCGAGAATCGGTTTTTTTGTTTTCAGCCAAAAATTTGTCATGGAAAAAATAAATTATGAAGGATGGAGTATAAAGTATAAAAAAACTAAGGAATCAACTAATCAACCAATAAACTATTTTATCAACTTCTAATTTTTCTTTTCGCCCTGGGCCCGTCCACCGCGTCTTCCACTTCGTATCCAAGCGCTTCAATTCGTTTCCGAACATCGTCGGCCTTGGCCCATTTTTCGGCTTTGCGGAATTCTTCGCGTTTGGCGATCAACTCGGCCACTTCGCTCGGCGCTTCCAGCTTTTCCGGCTTCAACTCGGCCAAACCCAGTCCGAACACTTTATCGAATTCGAACAGCGTCGCCCGCTTGTCGTAATCGGACAGATCGCTCTTGAAAACGTCCCACGCCAAAGCCAGCGCTTGCGGCATGGCCAAATCTTCATTAACGAACGCTTTGAATTTCTCGACAAAAACAGAATCGACTTTGCCCGGCTGGCGGCCGAGATCGAAAAATTTATTTTTGAATTTGTTCCAGCTGTTGGCCACGTCCTTCATCGCGTCCCAAGTGAAATTCAGCTTGCTGCGGTAGTGCGCGCTCAAATTATAAAAGCGGTAAACGATCGGATCGAATCCTTTTTCCTCCACCATTTTCAAAGTGATAAAATTGCCTTCGGATTTTCCCATGCGGCCGTTGTTGATCAATAAAAATTCGCCGTGCAGCCAATAGTTGACGGTTTTTTTGCCGATCAGCGCTTCGCTTTGAGCGATCTCGTTCGTATGATGAACTGGAACCAGATCGATCGCACCGGTATGGATGTCGATTTTTTCGCCCAAATATTTCAAAATCATGGCCGAGCACTCGATGTGCCAGCCCGGGAAACCATAAGCTTTACCCCGCTGCCCCGGCGGGGCCCACGGACTTTCCCATTCCATTTGACGTTGCGTAGCAACGTCATCCTGCGCAGCGTCGAAGGATGCACCTCCTTTGTGAGAAAATTTCCAAACCGCGAAATCCGTCGGATTCTTTTTTTCCTCGTTGACCGCGACGCGCGAGCCTTCTTCCTGCCCGGCGACGTTCAAACGCCCTAGCTTGCCGTAATCTTTAGTTTTCGACGTGTCGAAATACAAACCATCGGAAGTTTTGTAAATGAATCCTTTGGCTTCCAATTTTTTTATAAACTCGATCATCTCCGGAATGTTGTCCGTGGCTTGGCAAAAAATCGTCGGTTCGATGACGTTCAGCGCTTTCAAATCGTCTTTGAAGCTTTCAGTATAAAATTTCGCGATGTCCCAAGCGCTTTTCGATTCGAGCGCGGCTTGGCGTTCAACCTTGTCCTCGCCCAGGTCGTTGTTGCTGGTCAAATGCCCCACGTCGGTGATGTTCATCGCGTGCTTGACTTTGTAGCCGTTGAAAATCAGCGTTCGCTTTAAAATATCGGAGAAAATGTATGAACGCAAGTTGCCGATGTGCGCGAAATCATAAACCGTCGGGCCGCACGTGTACATGGTAACCTCTTTTTTATTTATCGGTTTGAAATCTTCCAGTTCGCGGGAAAGGGTGTTGAATAGTTTGAGCATATAAAAAAATTAGTAAAGAAGCGATAACAACCTGATCAACGTGATTTGCCACTGATCTCCGCCAAAGGCTGATGCGCCTATGGCGCAAACTGATTCGTCCATAACTATTATATTCAAGACAAATCATGTGGATCACGTTGTAAATCAGTGGATCATGTTGTTATATCCATCTCGATAAAATATTAAATTTCCAGTGCAATCCAATCGTATCATTTTAACATCTACTCTTCAAATTCAGCTAAATTTTCATTTTGCCCTTGCCGATAAGCCTCGCCGCATTATTCGCGAACGCTTCAAAATCTTTATCCGCCTTGCTCAGCGAATTTAAACTTTTTGTGCGATAGACATCGTATTCTTTTTCCGCCAATTCTTTCGCCAATTCATGCGAAACTTTTCCGGCATCTTTCAAAATATCCTTTCTGTTAATCCGCAAAAATTCATGGAGTCTTTCCATCCAATCCGCCATGCGCATCGGTAGTCTCTGCATCGCTTGGCCTTCGGCGAAAACGAGATATTGCTCGACAAGGTTGTTCAAAACCAAAAGTTCCCGCTCGTTCAAATAATTTTTGGCGATTGCCGCTTCTTCTTTAGTCGGCTTTGCGCCGCGCCAATTGGTAAGCCCCATATTCGGCTTGGCGCTGTCCGCCCGCTCGCTGACAATCTCGGCGGCTGTTTTTCCGGTGATCGCCCAGTGGACTTTATTTTGTACTGTTTTAAAAAACAAAATGCTTTGCTCGTCCGTCGGATCATAATCAACGCTCGTGGCGTAGATGTCGATGATTTTCCGGTAAAACCTTTTTTCCGAAGTGCGGATGTCTGAAATGCGGCGCGCCAATTCCTCGAAATAATCAAACGGCAGATCCGGGTTTTTCAGCCGTTCGTCGTCCAGCACAAAACCTTTGACAATGTATTCGCGCAAACGCGCCGTCGCCCATTGGCGGAAAGAGGTGGCAATGCTGCTCTTAACGCGATAACCGACGGAAATAATCAGATCCAAATTATAATAATTTATGGCGTAATTTTTGCCATCCGCGGCAGTTGTCAAGAAATCCTTGACAACTGAACTTGGCCGAAGTTCGCCCTCTTTAAAAATATTTTTAATATGCAGGCTTATATTTTGTTTTGTAGTCTGAAAAAGCTCGGCCAGCGCGTTTTGCGTAAGCCATACGGTTTCATTTTCAAAACGAACATCAATTTTAATTTGACCGTTCTCGGCTTTATAAATAATAATTTGCGATTTTCGGTTATCTTTTTTTATCATAAAATTTATTATTATTCTTCAAATTCCTCCAATATCTGCCTTTGTTTGCGGCTCAGCTTCGTCGGCACTTCCACGTCAACGATAACATACATGTCGCCGCGGCCGTTGCTGTTTAAATGAGGCATGCCTTTTCCCTTCAACCTGAACCGCGTGTTCGGCTGAGTGCCGGCTGGAATTTTCATTTCAACGGTGCCGTCGATCGTTTTGATTTCGATCTCCGCGCCGAGCGCCGCCTGTTTGAAAGATATTTTTTGTTTTGAGACAAGGTCGTTGCCATGCCGTTCGAATTCGGAATTATTTTTAACGCGAAGGTTGATGTACAGATCGCCGGCTCCGGCGCCGAAACTGCCGGCTTGCCCGTGTCCGCTCATTTTCAAAGTCATTCCGTCTTCCACGCCGGCCGGAATTTCAATGTTGATCAATTCCTTTTTGCGGACAACGCCCTGCCCTTTGCATTCCTTGCATTTCTGCTCTGGAACTTTTCCTTGGCCAAGGCAGCCTGGGCAAACCGTTGCCGTCTGGAACACGCCGAACATCGTGCGCTGGGTCTCTGACACTTGGCCTTGTCCGCCGCAGGTTTTGCAGGTGACTATTTTCGCGCCCGGCTCGGCCAGGTTGCCGTGACAATGCGGACACTTCACGTCTTTGTAAAGTTCAACCTGCTTTTTCACGCCGGAGAAAGCTTCGAACAAATCCAATTTGTAATCGACTTGAATGTCGTCGCCCCTTTGTTTCTGGCTCGAACGGCTTGAACGGGAAGATCCGAAACCGAAATTCGAAAAAATGTCGCCGAACATGTCGCCGAGATCCGCGCCGCCGAAATCGAATTTGATGTTGTTGAAGCCGCCCTGCCCTGAGCCTGTCGAAGGGCCTCCTCTAGCCGCTCGCATGAAATCTTCCCAGCCCATGCCTGCGCCGAATCCGCCCTGCTGGTCGAAATCCGCGCCAAACTGGTCGTATTGCTGGCGCTTTTCCTTGTTGCCGAGCACTTGATAAGCTTCGTTGATTTCTTTGAATTTGGCTTCGTTGCCGCCCGCCTTGTCCGGATGGTGTTCGTGCGCCAATTTGCGGAACGCGGCTTTGATTTCCGCTTCCGAAGAGTTTTTGTCGACGCCGAGTATTTTGTAGTAGTCTTTAGACATAATGTGGATATTTGTTGACAAAACAGAATAAACGATATATTATACCATTGTGCTTGTGGGCGCAAGCCCCGTTCGGCTAGTCCCTTTGTGGAGCATAAGCCGATAAGCAAGCACAACAATAATACTCTCTAATTGAGGGTATTTTTGTTTACCTGTCCTCAATAGTTTTTACCCCAATAACTTTATTTCCCTTGCTTAGCTTCCAATAAGGCATCACACTCCAAAAATGATATTTCCCATTTTCAGCTCCAATGCGTCTGACTACTGCCATCACTCGAATGCGACGCGAAAAGCTGATAACAGCGTAAAAGCCGAACCATTCCACCAAATCGGTTTTGCGCATACCGCCCTTGTCCGGATGACCAACAGGAATAATCAAACGCCGATATTCTTGAATAGTAGTGGATTTTTGAAAAATATTAACAGCTTCTTGCAAAAAACGAAACTTATTTAATTGCGCTCGTTTGTCGCGTTCGCTGCGATTACGATCATAACTCAAGTGATGAAAACCGTCGGAGTTAAAAACGATGTCGGATTTTAACGCGGGGCAAAACACTTTACCGATGCGGTCATATTCCGCACGTGTTTTTATTTTTATTTTGTGAAATTCCTCCAACTCTTGTGACATAGAATAAATCACGAATAAAATTATGACTTAATCAATCCGACGTCTTGTCCGTCGTAAAAGCCGTTCAATTTCTCAACTTGTTTTTCCAAATCCTGCAATTTCGCGAGGCTGACCATCGCCTCGGCGCTTTTATTTTCGACATTTTTCATAATCCAGGACATTCCGCTTTTTAACTTATCAATAATGTATTCCAATACGTATTTCGTATATAAATAATCCGCGTCAACATATTCATCGCCCCTTTCCAATTCCAACCGGCAAGACAATTGGCGGACAACTTTCACTTCAAAAGTGCTTTTATAATATAAAACATCTTTAGCCGCTTCTGCTTCGAACCAGGAGTCGTCTTCACCGACCGGAATCATAAACATTTTTCTGACTCCGTCCGACCAATCCTTCACTTTTTCCGCCAAAGGAAACTCCTCGGCCAGGGGCCAGCTGTCAAGAACGTCGATGTCATTGTCTTTGATGTCGCTCAAGTCGATTCCTTCGCGCTTGGCCGCTTTACGGATCAATCCGATTGTTTTCTTGAAATCTTCCTCCACGTCCATCATCATCGATTCAATCACGTCCGGATCGCGGCCGGCGGCGATGTGCGCCGCTCGCTGTTTTTTGATTTTGCCGCAGATTTTGCATTCGTCTTTTCCGCAAACATCCCTTTTCCAAGTGCAATCTTCCCAGTCCGGCATGTTAAAAATTTCTTTATTCGCCAATTTAATCTTCATAATTTATAACCCGAACCATTTTCTAAGCTTGAGCCAAAAAATTCCGCGCCGGTTCATTTTAACGGCGGTATATTGCGAAGTGCTCTTGGCGTTGTCCGGATCGATCGGCTCGACGTCTTCCACTGCCAAATCGGCGTCGGGAAAATCTTTCCAAACCACAGCTCTTAAGCATTCCACTACTTTATGGAATTCATCTTCCGCCGTCGTCGTTCTGATAATCGGTGTTTTTATCCCGCCGGTTCGTTCAACCACCACCACCGCTTCGATTTCGCCGTTTTCTTTTTGCTTGCTCAGCAATTTAAATAAAACAGGAC
Source organism: Parcubacteria group bacterium (assembly GCA_043797615.1). GTDB lineage: Bacteria > Patescibacteriota > Patescibacteriia > UBA11705 > JABHMO01 > JAZDPK01. The sequence continues at coordinate 64,108 of JAZDPK010000048.1, read as the reverse complement.
CGTCTTTGTCTTCCAGCCAGGGCGAACGGATTATTTGATAAATTTTTTCGCCTTTTTTAACTTCGATGAGCGCTTCCATATTTTTGACTTATTCACTGCACGGCCGGTTTCGCGAACCGCTGGAAAATTCCGCGGTTCGCCTGCCTGCCGGCAGGCTCAACCCTTTTAAGCTCAATAGATAATTTATAATTACTTTTTCTCGGTGAAATTTCCTTCTTCGGTCTTTTCGTTTTTCGGCTCGCCCTCCGAAGCCTTGGCGGAGGAGGGTTCTTCTGTTTTGCCATTTTCGCCTTGTCCGCCCTGTTTGCCTTGTTCGCCCTGCTGCTTATACATCGCTTCTCCCAACTTCATCGCGATCTGATTTATCTCTTCCAATTTCTTTTTTATCGCGTCCGTGTCTTCGCCGTCTTTAATCTTTTTCAGATCTTCAATTTTATCGGTCAAATCTTTTTTAACATCCTCCGGAATCTTCGCCTGCCCCGAGCTTGTCGAGGGGTCGCCAGCGTCTTTAATCATTTTTTCCGTGGCGTAAACAACTGAATCGGCCTGATTCTTTATTTCAATCTGCTCTTTTTTCTTTTTGTCTTCCTCGGCGTGCGCTTCCGCGTCCTTTTTCATTTTTTCGACTTCATCCTTGCTCAAACCCGAAGATGCGGTGATCGTGATTTTCTGTTCTTTGCTCGTGGCTTTGTCCTTCGCTTTCACGTTCAAAATGCCGTTCGCGTCGATGTCGAAAGTCACTTCGATCTGCGGAATGCCGCGCGGCGCGTTCGGTATGCCGTCGAGAATGAATCTGCCGAGCGTTTTATTTCCATCGGCCATTTCGCGCTCGCCTTGCAGAACGTGAATTTCCACGGTCGTTTGGCTGTCGCTGGCCGTTGAGAAAACTTGGGTTTTCTGAGTCGGCACGGTCGTATTTCTTTCGATTAATTTTGTCATCACGCCGCCCAGCGTTTCAATTCCCAGCGACAACGGCGTAACGTCTAACAATAAAACGTCTTTTATGTCGCCTTGCAAAACTCCGGCTTGCACCGCCGCTCCGGCCGCCACCACTTCGTCGGGATTGACGCTGATATTCGGTTTTTTCTTGAAAAATTCTTCCACTTTTTTCAAAACCAACGGCATGCGGGTCATGCCGCCGACCAGGATCACTTCATCCAAATCGCCCACGCCCAAACCGGCGTCTTTCAATGCCGCCTGGCACGGCGCGATCGTATTTTCCACCAATTGATAAACAAGCTCTTCCATTTTCGATCTTGATAATTTTATGACCAAATGAACCGGACTGCCGTCCTTGTCCTGGCCGATGAACGGCTGGTTGATTTCCGTTTCCTGCGAAGTGGACAATTCGATTTTGGCTTTTTCCGCCGCTTCCTTCACGCGCTGGAGCGCCATCACGTCGCGGCTCAAATCCAGGCCGCTTTGCTTTTTGAATTCGTTGATTATCCAATCGATTATTTTTCGGTCGAAATCGTCGCCGCCAAGGTGCGTGTCGCCGTTGGTTGATTTCACTTCAACGGTGTCGGAACTGACATCGAGAATGGAAATGTCAAAAGTGCCGCCGCCCAGATCGTAAACCGCGATTTGCTTGCCTTTCGCGCCGCCGTTCTTTTGGCCGAAGCCGTACGCCAAAGCCGCAGCCGTCGGCTCGTTGATGATGCGGCGGACTTTAAGGCCGGCGATTTCGCCGGCGACCTTCGTGGCTTGGCGCTGGGAATCGTCGAAATAGGCGGGAACGGTGATGATCGCTTCTTCGATCTTTTCGCCGAGCCGGTCTTCCGCGTCCGCTTTCAATTTTTGCAGAATCATCGCGGAAATTTCTTCCGGCGTATATTCCTTGCCCGACATTTTTATTTTCACGCCGTTGCCGGATTTGACGATTTCGTAAGGCAAAACTTCCTTGTCGCGCTTCACTTCGTCGCTGTCGAACCGCCGGCCGATCAGCCGTTTCACGGAAAAAATCGTGTCTTTCGGATTGGTCACCGACTGCCTTTTCGCGGTCAAACCGACCAGGCGTTCGCCGGTCTTTGAAATCGCGACGATCGAAGGCGTGGTGCGATTGCCTTCCTTGTTTTCTAAAATTTTCGGCTGCCCGCCTTCCATGATGGCGACGCAGCTGTTCGTGGTGCCGAGATCGATGCCAAGTATCTTGGACATATTATCTGGTTTACTGGTTAACTAGTTCACTGGTTAACTGGTTCAAATGACAAGTTAACCAATAGACTTAATAACCTAGCAATTATTTATTATGATTATTATTACCTTAATGATTTAATCGCGGGCTTTACCTAATGAATGTCATTGCGAGCTTGCCGGCCGGCCCCGCTCCGCCGCCGTGCTCCGCCATAGCGGCTACGCGACGGCGAGAAGCGCTTCGCGGAGGCGAGCAGGCAGGCGAAGCGAAGCAATCTTCAATGCTCTATTTACCAAGCGATCCTCTTTCTACGTTTTGCTTTTATCCTCGTTTTCTTCTTTTGGCAATTTATTCTCAATATCACCCCTGTCACTCTCGTCGCACGTGTCCCCCTTGTCTCTCATGTTAACAACCACCTTCGCCGCCTGAACAACTTTATTGTTCAACTTGTAGCCCGGCCTCTTTTCAAGGACAACGGCATTGTCCGCGTGCGCTTCAGTATTAACTTGCTCAATCGCCTCGTGTTCAAGCGGATTGAACAGATGTCCCACGGTCTTAATTTCTTCGCAGCCGTTGCCTTTCAACAACTCCTCCAATTGCTTCTTGATATGCTGGAATCCGGCCACCCAAGCGCTGTTTTTTTCCGATTCAGGGATTTGGTTAAACGCGAGTTTGAAATTGTCAAGAATCGGCAGCATTTCCAAAATCAGATTTTCATTCGCGTAATTCACGTATTCGCGCCTGCTTTTCGCGGTTTCCTTGACCAAATTCTGATAGTCCGCGCTCGCCCGCTTCCAGCCGTCCAAGTATTCGGCGCATTTGACGCGCAGATCTTCGAACTCCTTGTCATGTTTTGTTTTATCGTCTTTTTTTAGCATAATATAAATTTAGATTTATTGAGTAAAACGAGCAAGACAGGCAAGACGAGCTAAACGAGTTACATTTTGGATTTATTCACATGAGACTTGTCTTGCTGGTCTCGCTTGTCTGGCTAGTCTTGCTATTTAAGCAACTTAACGCTCTCCTTCAGCAACGTATAATTTTTCTGATACTCCATCCGCATCGGCCCGAGCAAACCGATGATTCCTTTATATTGGCCGATCTGATAATTGAACACGATCAAACTGCAATCGCCGCCGATCGGATTCTGCTTGCCGATCAGGATTTCCGGCGCGGTTCTTTTTTTATTGATCAGATCAATCACCTTATTGTCCAGATGATCGATAATCGAAGAAAGATTAACCACCAGATTCGAATCCTGGAATTCCGGCTGGCTGAAAATGTTGGACACGCCGGTATAATAATTGTCGCACTCGGAAAAAGTCACCATCACGCCCTGCTTCGACAGATGCGCGATCGTCTTGGCGAAATTCTTGATTTTTTCCCGGTCTTCGATATTCTGCTTTTGCAATTCGTTCAAAATCTGCTTTTCCTTGTCCGTCAATTCGCGCTCGTTGTTCAAATAATTGTCAACATAGAATCGATACGCTTTTTCCGTGGGAATGCGGCCGGCCGAAGTGTGCGGCTGGAAAATGTAGCCTTCCTTTTCCAGCGTCGCCATTTCGTTTCTAACGGTTGCCGGGCTCAAATGCTCCGCCACTTTGCCGACCAAAAAACCCGACGCGATGGGCTGGCAGGTCTTGATGTAATTCTCGATGATTGATTTGATCAGCTTTTGCTGGCGGGGATTCATAAGGAAAAGTAACGAGAAAAAAATTGGGCAAATGCATTATACCAAGCGAATTAGCACTCTGTCAAGCAGACTGCTAAAATGGAAATTGGATGTGAGATGTGGGTAATGAGAAAGATTAATTTGCGATTTTTTCTAACCTCCAACTTCCCACCTCCCACGTCCAAAATAAAAGGCGCCAAAGCGTTGGCGCCCGATGAATCGGTTGATCAGATCAATTTGTTTTTGTCCAAGGGAGGCGGCGGCTCGTCGTCGACATCGGCGGCGCCGGCCGGATTGGAAAACATCGCGTTCTGCAGCGCGCGCGGATCGATAATCGGGATGATCTGCACCGGCGCGCTCATTTTCTGCGTTGCGCTCATCGCATACGTAAAAGCCAGGACCTTTGCCTGCGGATCCGTCAGGCTTTCAATCACTCTCAATATTTTCGCGACTTTTCTCTGCGAGCACCAACTTTCCTGCTTCAACATTCTCTCTATCATCACGAATTGCCGATGATACCTGTTCAATATCGCAGAGAGCTGTTGATGATCAACTTGCTCGGGCAAATTGGGAAAGTAAACATAAGGAAGAAAAGATGAAGCCGCGACGGTCAAAATCACCGAGCATTCTTTTTTGTTGAACTTTCTCAAATATTCAACGAAAGCCTTGGCCGTGTCTTGAGGCGTATTGTTGTTTTTTTGAAAAATAACGAACAAGTCCTCAAGCAAATTGTATTGGCTCAGCGATTCAACGATTCGATTGAATTCTTGCCGGCTGAGCGCTGTTTCGAGTTCAATCTTGCGGCTCGATGTCAGCAGCCAGAAATTTTCAATGACAAACTGCACAAGCTCCCGCTCTTCGGCTTCCGAACCGGCCTTGCCGATGACGCCCAGAATCGCGAAAGACAAATCGCCGAGTGGAACGTCTTCCGCCGACACCAGCTCCTTCAACTCCTTTTTCAACTTTGAAAACGCCATTTCCGCACCTCCTTCTGTGTTTTATGGGTTTATTTGATCAATGAACAATGATGATATGCAATTATAGCAATATGAAAACGAATGTCAAGATGGAATGAAAAATCCGAATCAAAGGATATTGATCCGGATTTTATCTGTATTTTTGCCGTAGGATTTGTTGCTTTTAGGATTAACGAGCCGCTCCGTCTTTCAATTTTCCTTTCGGATCATGGTTCAGGTTCGTCGTCACGCCGCCGAATGATTTCTCGATTTTGTCGCCGGTAGCGCTGTCGTAACCGGAAACGATTATGCTGTCGATCAAGGCCGGATAAGTTCCGGCTTGCAAAAGCGTCGGAATGATGCCCGCTTCGAATGCAAAGCCGATGTTCGCCGGCTTGACCGGAACTTCGCTGATCTGCCAGACAAATTCTCTTTTATTATTGTCAAATTGGATCGGATCGCCGACCGGCACGCTGGTCAGGCCGGTGGCCACGACGTTCGCCGGCAGTCCGATTTTAACGGAAACGTTTTTCACGGCGCTTATGTCGTTAATCAATTTAACGAAAATCCAATACTTCGTTTCTTTGCCAACGCGGGGCGGCAATGGTCCGCGCCCCAGCTGATCGCCGGTCAGCGCGAAATACATCGGATAAACGCTGGCCGACAAATTGCTGTTCAAGCGCGAATTTATTTCATCGCCGATCATTTCAACGGCTTGGCCGCCGATCTTGTATTTCGCCGAAGTCGAACTGGCCAGATTCAGCGCCTGGCTGTTGGCCACGAATTCTTTGGTTTTGACGCTCAATTTTATCTGGCCTTTTTCGCGCGGCTGGATCAAAGCCAAGCGCGGCAGATCGCTGAAATTCCAAACGATTTTGTTGCCGACAACGCGGCCGGTTTCTTTTTTCACTTGGCTCAAATCCCAGTACTCTCCGGTTAAATTTAAACTCAATTCCGCGTTTTCCAAAGTGTAATCGCCGGCGTTATTATAATCCATGGTTAAATCAACCCACTCGCCAGGGTTAATTGATCCGGTTTTGCCAAAACTGTGGCTAAGCTGAAAATTCGGCTGCAAAACCGGCGTTTCTTTTTGAAAATCGGCTTGCAATAATTTCCAGTCCCCTTTTTGCCAATAGACTTTAAAGCCGAGCGATTTACTTGTTTTCTCCGTGATTAATTTTCCATTGATAATGACGCTCGCCTCTTTCCCCGGCGCCAAATTCTCAATCGTGTACTCATTTTTATCGGCGACAAGTTCATTGTCAACGTTCGGAACAACAACGATTTTTTCATAAGTAATGTCCGCGCTGGTGTTTTTTATTTTAATCGTCCACGGCCATTTTTCCTGATTCGCCAAGCGTTCCGGCAAATCGTTTTGAACGGACAAATAACTGCCGGTAATTTTGTATTTGAAACTGCTATTGTTCTCGAATTGGCCGATCAGGCGCACGCCGGTCTTGCCGGTTTTGTAATAATTGATGTTTACCATTAAAATCTGCTCCTCGTTCAAATCGCCGATCACCCGGCCGCTCGCCGTAAATCCGCCGTTGGCGCCGGCTTTCAGACTGCCGAGATCAACGGTATTGTCGCTCAAATTGAAATTCAGGGCGGAAACTTTTTCCACTTGGAAATTCTTCGGCCAGCGCACGCTTAAAACCGCTTCTTCGATTTTATAGCTGTTGTTGTTGGCGTAATTGACCGTGAACGCGGCCGATTCGCCGCTCTGGCATTCTGTTTTCGCCGAAGAAACAACGACGTTCAAATTATTGATGAAATAATGGAACCCGCCGTACGCCCAGAAAATGTTCAAACCGATCAAAACCAAAATCCCGACGGCGATAAGAATATCCATCACCAGATGTTTTTTATTGAATTTGTATCTGACGTGCCAGCGCCGCTTCAGCCTTTTTGCCGGAAACGAAAAAATGTTGACGATCACGTTTTTCCTGCCGGCCTTGTCCGCGGCCTCGATGATCTCCTCCTCGATTTTCTCGACGTCGTCGGTCGGTCTGATGGTGAAATTATTTTGATTCATATGTTTAAACGCTAAACAACGCAAAATACAAACGCAAAAAAACGCTAAACTATTCGGGCTGTATCATATACGCGCCTAATAAATTCCACGCCGTTTGGTTTGCCGAAGTTAACAAGATATCCAACTTTATATTTAGAATTTTTTAAATAATACCAGAACTGCTTTTGATCGTCCTTATGGATGAACGGTTTGCATTTCAATTCAATGAGTATTATTTCATTAACTATTAAATCCGGAACGTATGTACCGACTTTTTTACCGTTGTAATAAATTTCTATCCGCTTGTTCTTTTCAACTTTGAGTCCCGCCTGCTTCAAATCTTCAATCAATGCATTATGGCAAACATTTTCTTTCTGCGAATTTCGGAAAGTTTCATAGACTCGAAAAAACGCGCCCTGTATAATGAATGACTCTTCTTTATAAAGCAATTTGTCGCTCATATTTATAATCTGAATGGTTTAGCGAGGTTTTGCGTTTCCCTTTCGCGTATTTTTGCGTCGACTATAGCCCTGCAAGAGTAAACACGTCAGATGTTGTCGCAATAATCTCGAATAAGCCATCATTATCCAGGTCCGCCGCCGTTACTTTGACTCCGGACCGCAGCGATTTGTCAAACGCGAAAAACGACGGCCCGGCCGATTTTCCGTTTTTATCGAAAACGCGCACGTGCGGCCCGCCTCCCTTGCCCGCGCCGGTGATAATTTCGTCAATGCCGTCCGCATTAATGTCGCCGGCCGCCAGGTTCACGCCGCCGCGGAAATTCTTGTCATACGCTAAAAATTTTGAAATCAACTTTTTGTCGCGATTGAATACGCGCGTTTCAGGCGCGTTGCGGACTCCGGCTCCGGCAATAATTTCCAATAAGCCGTCGCCGTCAACGTCGCCGAGCGCCACGCTCGCGCCGCCGCGCGAATTCTTATCGAACGCGAAAAAGCTTTTCCCGATCTGCCTGCCCTGATTGTTGAAAATCATAATTTGCGGCCCGCCGTCCGCCGCGCCGGTCACTATTTCCAGTTGGCCGTCGTTATCAAGGTCACCGACGGCGATATTTATTTTATTTTTAAATTTTTCAGTGTACGGAAAAAAAGTTTGTATTTTATTTCCAATGGAATCGTAGACATCCACGCGATTGCCTTCGGCCGAGATGAATTCTATCGCATCGTCATTATTGATGTCGCGCTCGATCACTTGGCTGCCGCCGCGGAATTTGTCGTTGTAGGAAAAAAATCCGGATCTGGCCACGTGTCCGAAGCGGTTGAACACGCGGGCGAACGAGCCGTTCATGTAGACCGCGCCCGCGATCTTATCAAGCGTGCGGAGCAGGATAATGCCGTCTTTCGACGCCAGGCTCACTTCCGACGCGATCGAGCCGTCGTTTATTCCCGCGTCCTGCGTGCCTTGGATTTTTTCATAGTCAGCGCCAAGGTCAACGTCTCGGCTTTCGTTTGACGAATTGACAAGCACCAATCCGTTCGTGAAATCGCGGCGCCACACGCCGGGCTTGAACGCTTTGCCGCTGTCGAAAACGTTGAACGCTTCTCCGGCCGGCTTGCCGAGCGATGTCTCGTATTCGTCGTACCACCATATTTCCGAATGGCTGGCCGCTCCGTTGTCAAAGCTGCTGTAGCCGTCGCCGAGCAGCGCGCTGGCCAGGCCGTAGCGCATTGTTTTGTAGTCGTCGCTCCGGTTCAATGCGGCCGTCGTGCTGTTTAATATTCCGATCGCCGGATAAAAACCGCTAAGCGCGATCTGCTTGTATTTCTGCATCAGGCTCGCCCAATCGCGGCCGGTGAAATGCTCGTAAAGAACGCCGTTCAAATAATCATGATATGAATCGCCGCCGTTGCCGAGAATCAAATATTCGCTTCCCAGCAGATTTCTGGTTTTCCAGAGCAAATCCTCCATGCCGAGCTGCCATTTGGCGTTTATGAAATCCATTGATTCTGATCGGCCGTCATTGTTCAAATCGATATTATCGCTTTTCATGAAATCAAGATTCTCCCAGCTGTTGTCGAAAAACACGCCGTCCCAATATCCGGTCGCCAGCAGATCGTTTTTCACGAATTGCGACAGCACATCGCCCCAATTCTGGCCGTTGTTCAAAACGGTTTGGTCGGTGATGTTGATCATCGGATTGCCGGGCCACCATTCGATTTTCTTGCCGGCGAAATCGCGCAGCCACCAGCCGCCCTGGATTTTATTAAACAGGCGCTGGCGCATGGTGCCGCTAAGCGATCCGGAATCGCCGCGGATTTCTTCGGCCGCAAGATAGGCGACTAATTTTATATCCGGATTCAGCTTTTTCAGCAATTGCAAATTCTGCGGCGAGTAAACCTGCGCCTCCATGTCGATTATGAGAATGTCATAGCGGGCAAGGGCATTGGCGTCGTCCGCGCCGATCGACCAGTTGAAATACAAGTTCGCCAGCTTCGGATAACCGCTCGTCATCGTAATGGCGCAAACAGCCGGCATTAAAACGAATAACATTAAAAAAAAAGCTAAAATGAAAATAATCGGCTTTCTTCTCTTAATTGTATTTTTAATTAAATGCACAAAAAATTTAAACTCTAAATTCTAATAACTAAATACTAAACAAACTCAAAGCCCAAAATCCAAATAACACAATGATCAGCAAATCCCAAAGGGATCCCTTCGGGATAAACCAATAAACCTATCAACTTTCCCTACCCCATCTTCATCTTCTGATCCAAAAGCCTTTCATAACACTTCATCAGCTTGTCATAATAAACTTTTGAACAATTTATTTGTTCAACCGTTTTCCTCGCGTTCTGTCCGAGACAGACGATTTCCTGCAAGTCGGAATAATGCGCGTTTATTTTCTCGCGCAAATCCTTGGCGTCTCCAGGTTTGTAAAACCAGCCGTTGCGGTTTTCCGCGACTATTTCCGCCAGTCCGCCGATTTTCGCGGCCAAAACCGGCTTGCCGAGGGCCAGGGCTTCGATCGGAAACAGCGGATAATTCTCGTACCAATCGGACGGAATGACGAAGAAGCGCGATTTTTTTATCAGATCGAACAATTCGCTGCCGTATTTGGCGCCGAGCATCTCGATGTTTTTGATTTTATGCTTAGCGATGTAATTTTCAATTTCATTTTTTTGCGGGCCTTCGCCGATCAATTTCAACTTAATCTCCGGAAGTTTTTCCATTGCTTTAACCAGCGTCATCACGCCTTTTTCATTGCTCAATCGGCTGGCGCACACGACATAATCGCCCGGAGTGTAATCCGGCTCGAATTTTTCTATTTCCAAAAAATTATTTATCACTTCGATCGGCTGCTTCACTCCCCACTCAGCCAATTTTGATTTAAGAAACTCGCTCGGCGAGATGAATAAATCCACTTTTTCTTTGTAATATTTGAACAGCCATTGCAACTTTAATTCCATCGCCGCCAAAACACTCGGTAAAAACTCGTTTCGCACACATTTATGGAACATGGCTTGATAATATTTATGTTTATAACAGCGTTCGCAGACTTTTCCCTGCGTGAACAAGCGGTAATTCGGGCAGATCAGGCTGTAATCGTGCAGAGTGTGGACGATCGGAATGCCGTGCTTTTTCAGCGGCTTTAAAATGGACGGGGTCAAATGATGCGTTATATTGTGCAGATGCGCGATGTCCGGCTTTTCCGCGACAATCAATTGTTCCAATTGGCGCGCCGCCTTGCGGTAATAAAGATAGTGGAACGCTTTAAACCAATGCTTTCGCGTAGTCAAATCGAAATTTTCAATAAAATATCTCTCCTGTTCGCACGGCAAATTGCGCTTGTCTTTCATGGAGAAACAAATCACCTCGTGGCCGTTCTGCTCCAGCAGCTTTTTCGTTTCCAGATAGACGCGTTCGCTGCCGCCCTTAAGATAATGGAACTTGTTGATCAATAGAACCTTCATAAAGTTTATGACAAATTACCTATGACTAATTAACACGGTATTCAAGCGAAATAGCCAAGTCTTTATTTGCGAACCCATATCAAGCGAAATTGAATATTTTCTCACGACAGCGAAGCAATCTTCTTTGCGACCATCATGAACGCTTGAGACAATAATCCAAGATTGCGTCGCTATGCTTCTAAACGTGAATTAACTTACAGGCATGGGCTCGCAAATAAACTTAACTAGCTTCAGAATAATATTCATTAGTTATTTTCCACCTTTCCCACCCTTCTCACCTCTCCCACTCTGCCCACTTCTGCATAATCTCCTTTAGCCCCCTTCTCCCTCCTTGTTTTCACTTCTTACACCTTTACCACCTCTTTCTTCAATTTTTTATAAAGTTCTTCATATTTCTTAATAATCGCATTCACGTCGAATCTCTCCGCCGCTTCCTTTTGCAAGCGCTCGGCCATTTTCTTCGCTTCTTCGCGGTTTTCGTCGATCCAATTGATCTGGCGCACCAGCTGCTCGATGTTCTTCGGCTTGAATAAGAAGCCGTTTTCATTGTCTTTAATGATTTCGCCCACTCCTCCGACGTTTGTTGCGACCACTACTCTGCCGGCCGCGGCCGCTTCCAAAATCACGAGGCTAAGCCCTTCGCTCGTCGAAGGCAGAACAAATATGTCGCAATCTTCGTAATAAGGCCGCACGTCTTCGACCAGGCCGGCGAATTTAACCTTGTCCTCGACCCCGAGCAGGCGCGCCATGCTTGCCAATTCAGCGCGCAGCGGCCCGTCTCCGACGATCGTCAGATGCCAATCTTTATTCTTAAGAAAACAGCAGGCGCGGATCAGATGTTTGTGCCCTTTTTCCTTGGACAATCTTCCGACTGAACAGATTTTCAAGCCGTCGGTTTTGAAAAGCTTCGGCGATTCGATATAAAATCGGTTGACGTCGATGCCGTTGTATATCAGCTCGACTTTTTCAAACGGTAGTTTTTCTTCCTTGATTAAAGCGGAGCGCACGGCTTCGGAAATCGCGACCACCTTCGTAAACTTGCGCCGCATGCGCCGGCTTAATTGCTTGCGCGGAAAGCCTTCGCTCAAGATCTGATGGCGCGTTGAAATGATGACCGGCACTTTCGCCTTGAGCGCCGCCTTGCCGCCGAAAAAATCCGCGGTAAAAAGATGGGTGTGCACGATGTCCGGCTTTTCCGTTTGCAAATATTCCGCCAATTGATTGACGACTTTGAAATCGCGCTTGCTTCTTTTGTGAAAAAATTTCAGTTTAACTCCGGCTTCTTCGAATTGCGACGCCAGCGGATTGTCGTTTTGCAGGACTACGACGGAAACGTCGAATTCGTCTTTGTTTATTTTCCGGCAAAAATCCAGCAGCAGCTTTTCCGCGCCGCCGACGGACAGGCGGCCGATGATGTAAATGATTTTTATCATAAGGGAAAAGTAATAATAAAGTTTCCTTGTTAACTGGTTATTTTAACATCCAGCTGTTTCAATTCTTTATCAATCCATTTTTCCGCTTCTTTCTCGTCTTTCTCAATCGCCATTTCCACTACCCGCTTGGCGATTTCAAGCAGAGATTTAAACAAATGTTTTGCTTTTTGTGAATCAAAATATAATTTTTCTATTTCCTTTTCTGTTTTGCTATCAAATTTAGGAAGGATAAAATCATAAATGTCCTTATCTGAGATTTTAGGTTGAGCTGTTTGGGTTTGTTCTTTCGCAAAGTACATTTTTCCAACAACAGAATGAAATAAAACCTGTAAAATTGTTGAATTATAGTTTTTAACTGAAATTTTTCCTAAATTGTTAGAAATGAATGCTCCATCAAAATCTTTTTCAACCAAAGCCGACGATCCTACCGTTCCGATTAACGCAAAAACAATGTCTCCTTGATTAACTTTCGTTTCATTTGTTTTTTTAAATGAATCATCGATGTAAATCATTTTATCATTGCTTAAAAAACCACTTGAAAAATCTGCTCCACGAATATATCCAATCCCCTTGCCTTCGCGGTACAGATTATCAGAGATTAACGAACCTCTTTTTGTTTTAGCAACTTCACCTAATTTCACAAATCCATTTTTACATTTCTTTACAGCATCGATAATCTCCTCATATTTCGGTTGAAAATATTCCGCATCAATGCGCTCAGCCTTTTCTGTTTCGGAAAATTTCTTTATAAATACAAGGTCTTGTTTCGGCACCCAATTTGACAAACCTATTTCAGATAATAACAACTGTTCTGCCTGAAAATAATATTTTTTTGACTCAACTATGGAATGAAAAGATTTATCAAATAATGGTATTAATTTGTTTTGAAAATTGATTGATAGCAATGGCATTTCAACTTTTTCCAATTCCGAAGCACTCACATTTGATTGATTTATTGAAATTCTTGCGCGTCTTTGAACATCTTGAACTCCATATTTCGTATTTAAAAAGGTTGTTAAATATTCTGGCAATACTTTTTTTTGATCCGGTCTAAATCTAACCAAATATGAAGCAAAAACAAATGGTTCGTCAGAAAACTTTCTGAATATTCCCGTTCTTCCAACAAATGCTTGCGAATTAGTTCGATTAAATACCACGTCGTTGTTTTTCAATTCAAATTTTTTCATTTCTTGCTCATTTATGTCAGCATATTTATCCACATCAAAATCGCAAAACATATTTGAAATTTCATTCATTCTGTATATTTTATATCCTTGTCCTGATTCATTCATATCAATAGAAATTCCATATTGAGCGAACTTTAAAATTTCTCCAATTGAAAAATATCGGTAATTTTTATTTTTATGCGGTTCAAAACATAAAAATTCTCCATCCCAACGGAAATCATCTGCTTTTATAACCGTTTTATAATTTACGACTGAATATTGCATAGTTATTCATATCTATTAGTTTTATTTATTTTTCTATTGCTTGCAATGTGTTTTTGGTGCATATCACGATAAAAAAAAGCTGATTGATTAATTTGCGTTATGTCCTCTTCTATCTTTTTCAAAAGGTTTTCAAAATCTAAAATTGAAACTATTTCAATAAAACATCCTTTATTAACTAAATTGAATGTATTATCTAGTGTATCTACTCTGACAAGCGCGCCGTGACAATCTTGTTGTTGGCTATTATCATCAATGTAAAAGACGTTACCATCATAAACCACCAATAGATAATAAACCGCTGCTTTTTTGTTATCCTTCCTAAAAGCACTGAAAGATTGTAAATTCTGATTTATCGCGACATGCAAAAAATCTTTATCATCCTTGGTTTTAAAAAATTCACAATATTTCTGATAAAAATGCGTTTGCTTATGTCTCTCAATCTCTGAAATATCTGCGAAAGGGATATGATAAGCAAAAAGTGTATTGGCGACATCATCCATCTTTCCTTTTGGGTATATTCTCGTGGCCTTTGGTATCGATTTACATTCAACAAATAGTACAGCGTCGTAGTTATTAGTATTTTGACTTTTCCGCGCAATAATATCTTTCTCTCGTGGCTTTTTCGTATTCGGATCAGTATAAAAAACTTCTGAGGTCATTTCCCACCCATCATTTTTTAGCATTTTTTCTACATTTTCTTCTAATTCATTTCCATTCATATTGCTCTTTTAAATTTTACCATTTTATAATTTACGACTGAATATTGCATAGTTATTTTTTACAATTTTTCCATGGAACACAGAAGATGTCTTCCTCGTCACTTCTATCATCTCTAAAACATAAAACATTTCCTGGCAATAACTTATCCATTTCACATTGAGTTAATAATAGATAGTATTTTTTAACAATTTTTTCCATTAAATCAATCGCGTCGTTCAATGTCTCAAAATTAATATCAAATTTAATTTCTTTATTTTTGTCTAAGTGAGCCACTCTTTTATTCCTAAACTTTTTTATTTTCTTTGTATAAAATATTAAATTGCCTATGTCAGCATATATAATAGCGGGATCAACATGCTTTAAGTTGCCAAAATTTTCTTCAAAAGCACGATTGCCATAAACTATTCCTATTGTTTTATATGACGCTACAAACCATTTTTTTGTTATTTTTTCTGCGTTATTATAAATTTCATAGAGCAAATTTATTAAACTTATGGAATCTTTATCTCCGTCGATTTGTCTGCAGATAGCGACAATAATCGTAGTAACATAATTTATTTTGATGTAATCTAAAAAAATGTTTGGTTTATCAATACTGGGATTGTTTTTTATAATCTCTACTAATCTATTGAATAAAAATCTATTTTCAAGCGCACCGCCTACTACATACGTATCAGTACCTATAAAATCAATCTTTATTTCCTCTACTTTTTTAATTATACCTTGGATAATGCTATTCTCTTTTGGCTTCATATTTTATCTCCAAAAACTTAATTTCTCTTTCTTCGTTTCACATTCAACAACACGTAAAACAGGCTCGTGAAAATAACGGCTTTAGAATTTGGCTAAATCATTGATCTTATTGCCCTTTTCAACTTTATTATCACCCCCCTTTGAAAATAAACCTCTCGGAACCTCTTGCCCTGGCTTGCGATAGTAGCAGTCTTTTTTTGCCTTTCCGATCTTTTCCAAAAGGCCTTTTTCAACCCAACTGCGCAATAAGCGAGACATTTTAAGAACATCATTAACGCCGGTTATTTCCCTCGTTTTTTTGTTAGTTATTCTATAATTTTCATCTAAATATTTGCTTACTGTATCCCAAACTTCAATTTTATGAAGATTTAAGAGCAATAACAAAACCGTATTCGGTCTTATGGTCGGCGGGAAATATAATGGCTCGTATAAATTTTTGTCTTTCATTACCTTAAACATACGGTCAACACCCTCGCCAATATCAAGATTAGGAGCCTTTTGAAAACGATTCAGGGTGCGTAAAATCAGAGGATTACGAGCAAATCGTTCGGCTCTAATATTTTCAACTGTAATATGACCGGGATATGTGCCGGGGCTCTCAACCTCCATTCGATCGTCAAAAAATCTAACTTGAATATCGTCCTGCACGAAATAATTACGATGAATCACTGCATTTGTTATCGCTTCTTGAAATGCCCATTCTGGAATCAAAAAAGTTGGAGCAAATGAAGCGCCGCTTAGTTTCGGAGGTGAATTCTTAACAATGCTTCTGAAATATTCAATAGCTTGTTCTATTTGTTTCATTAAAGGACCTTCTATGGTAAATGGACGATTTACGAAATTGGGTTTTCCGCTATATGTTGGCTTTGTCCCGTAATAATGAGAAATTTTTATTCCGCACTTGCTCGTTAATGCAACGGAGGGATTTATTCCAAAAAGCAAAACGCCTGCTTTTGTTAATTCGTATTTGCTGACAGTTCCGACCGCCAACCCATTATCCTTTAAAAATTGCCAATCATCCAAGCCGGTACTTGATGTGTCTATTTTATATTGAGCCAAAAGAGAATCATCTATATTTTCGAGAGAATTAATCCCTGATTTTTCACTCTCGAACTTAATCGCTCCTTTTTCATATTTAAGGCGCATTATTTCTGTTGAGCCGATTTTCACATTCTGTCTTCCTTTTCTTACAAAAGTATCCCCCTTTTTCAATGAGTGAACATCATTGCTCTTTGTTATTTCCAACACTAGAAGTTTGTCTGCCAAACCTTGGGTATTATTGATATCGAGTTCAAATTTTCTCCACAGTATAAGTGGCGGTTCAATTTCCTTGTCAATTAATTTCAAGAAATCGGAGACATTATCAGCATTTTCACTGATACCAAGTAATCGTTTCTCTCCTTGAACCTTCAATGGATCTTCCAAACCAATAACAATAAATCCGCCATCCGAATTTGCAAACCCGACAACAGTTTCCAATAAATCGGATGGTTTAATGGCGGCTCTTTTACATTCGAATGTTTGCCATTCTTGTGTGTCTAAAAATATTTTTATTATTTCTCTGTCATTCATATTTTTATCTCCAAAAACTTAATTTTTCTTTTTTCGCCCACTCGATAAACTTCTCCGCCACGCCGTCGGGCAATTCTCCGCCATGGTTATGCAAGTCGTGATCGATTATCAAGTGGCTATTCCTGTCCAATTTTTTCTGGCCGTTTTCATTTTTCACAAATACATAATCACCGGAATTGTCTTTGCCGGATTTTTCCGAAACCGCAAAGAAAATCGGATAATCTTTTTCTTTCGGACAGAGCGGACCTTTTGATTTGTCGTCATTCCATTTTTGCACGAATAAAACGCTTGTTTTCGTGCCGGTATGCGGCTTGAAAGTATTAACATTCAACCCCACCACCGCCAAAATTCTCGCCTTCTCGGAAATATAGTCGCGAATGTATTTATCGGATGTGTTATTAAATCTTCCCTGCGGCAACACTATCGCCATGCGGCCGCCCGGCTTCAAGAAATTCAAATTTCTTTCGATAAATAAAATATCTCGGCCGACTTTGGGCTTGCGTTTTCCTTTTTCGTTAACCCCTAAATCATATTTATATATAATTCGCGGCTCCTTTATGGGCCCAGCAAATGGCGGATTGGCCATCAAGATATCAAAATTAAATTCTTTGTATGAATCAGGATTTTTGCGCAACGCTTCCAGTCTTTTCAAACCCGCACCGTAAACTTCCAACCAATTGCGATTGCTGATTGTTTCATTCCACCGTTCGAAATCAAGATTATTCAAATGCAGAACATTCGTATTGCCGTCGCCGGCGATCAAATTCAAAGTGCGGGCGACGCGCACGGCTTTTTCATCGAAATCAATGCCAAAAATTTTCAAGACATTTTCTTTTTCTTCATCGGATATCGCCGTATTTTGAAACAAATGGCCGGTGATTTGGAATATTGTATGAACTGGGAAACCGCACGAACCGGCGGCAGTGTCGATCATGTATTCTCCTGCTTTCGGATTGAGCATCTTCACGCACATGTCGATCACATGGCGCGGCGTAAAATACTGGCCCTTTTCACCTTTGGACGATTTATTGATTAAATATTCGAAAGCCTCGTCAACAATTTGCAGGTTGGAATTGAAAAGCTTGATATCTTGTAAACCGGAAACGCAAATCGATAAATGCGAAGGTGTTAGTTGAATTTGGCTGGCTTCTTCAAAGACCCCCGGCCATTTCACCTTGGCTTCATCGAACAACTTTTGAATTTTCTTTTTTAATTCTCCCTCGGATTGTCCGGTATTTCTGAATTCCAAAACTCGAAAATGGCTGTACTCCATTTTTTTCAAAGATTCTTTTATCGCGTCATAATTTCCCCTATTTTCTCCGCTCAAGTCATTTTCTAAATAAAAATCAATCTTCATTTTATCATTTTTACTTTGCATTTCATCGTAAAGCTTGGTAAAAATTAATTTAAATACTTCTTCAAAAACATCAACGCCTGCATTTGCCAAAACTTCATCCTCTAAATCCTGAATGATCGTTTTGAGCGATTTGCCCTCATTCGGAATCTTATCTTTGATTATCAAATCTTTCAGCGTGAATTTTTCTTTCAAAACGTCTTCAAGGGTTTGATCGGCTTTTGGAATATCGGTAATATCCTCGAAATAATTCGGATCTTTGCGATTGTAATGCGAGATTTGACCGCCATTCGTCCAAACCGCGATCGGAGCGCCGGTCGCATTCGTGTATGAACGCAGCTGATTCTTGCCGTCTTGCATTTTCGGTTTTTTTATCTCAACAATAATATATTCGACAGTCGGCCGATCTTTGTCAAAAATAACAATATCAGCGGATTTGATTTCTCGGCCGAAATTTATCGAATGCTCGAACTGAATCCGCTTTTTCGGGTAGCCATATTCCTTAATCAACTTCATTGCATACAGCTGACGGACGACTTCCTCCGGTTTTAACACAATTTCCTTGTCTCGGATAACGCAAATAACATACGGTTTTCCGTCTTTAACCGTTATTTTATTTTCCAATTCATCCACCAGCGACTGATCAAACAACGAAAAACTGTAATTCGAATCTTTTATGATGCTTAAAATTTGTTTCATATGCGATTTATTTTATTATATTTTCATTTTCTTGTCGAGCAAGCGCTCGAGATTGATTTTTTTCGGCTTTTCCGGCGCGGAGGATTTTTCCTCGTTTGCCAGCGCCGGCGCTTCCGCTCGACTGAATAGTTTGAACATAATTTAAAACTTAATTTCTCTTTTTCAACCGCTTCGCGTTCTTTCCGACGATCACGCTTCTGCCGGTTTTAACTTCGATTTGCTTGCGCGCGTTGCCCGCGATCGTTCCGCCTTCATGCGCCACGATTTTATTTTCATCCAGATTTTTCGGCTCGCGCTTGTGCGAAATTTCCGTCGTCGCCGTTTCCGCCAGCATATTCAAAACCAATTCCAGATTGGTCATGTTGTCGCGCAGGTTTTCTTTTTTCAAATCTTTCAAGCCCTTGTATTCTCTCGTCGTCATGCCGGTCCACGCCTTGGTTATTTCATCGGTCAAGATCGCGAATTCCGCGCCTTGCTTCACTCCCCGCTTTTCCCATTCGTCGGTCAGCTCTTTGCGGATTTCAATGCTTTTCAACCGCTGATTGATCCATTCCCGGCTGTACCCTTTTTGCAAATAAGTTTTAAGCGCGCGATCGATCGCCAATTCCGGATCAGCTGTTTCTTCCAAGCGCTCGTAGCCTACTTGCGCCAGCCATAATTTGAAGGGTTCGGCTTTGGGAGATGGAACCGATTGGATCAGGCGCAACATAACTTCGGTGTCCGCCGCGTCAGAAACGTAATATTTGCCGTCATTAGCCATAAATTTCAGCTCGTGACATTTTGTCACGACCTCGCTTCCTTCCTCTTTCAATCTTTGTTTCAATTTTCGCCAATAAGCGCCGGCGTCAACGCTGTCCGTCAAACCTCTGACAACATCGATAACCGAAAAATACCAAAGTTCATTTTCCCCGTCCCAATGCCGGCGGATTTGCTTGCCTTCGAAAATGGCGATTGCTTTATTTTTTTCCATAAAAAGTTATTTTTAACACTATAACTGTGGATAACTGGCGCTATTGACAAATCGCTTTAACCTGCTATAATACAATCAATCACTATGAAGAAGACCCTTATAGAGTTCCGTCTCTATCGGGGGCTTTTTCTTTTTGGGCGTAAATCAACTTATTCCGTTGCGTGTCCAGATAAATCAAAGACACATTAAGCTTTCTCAAAAGAAAAGAACACCTGTTATTGGGCGAAATCAGCGACCGCAAAACCGCTTTGCATTTGAAAAAATTCACCAATCCCGCATAATCGCCGTCGCTGGCGACAATAACGACGTTGTCGAATTGCTTCTCGTAATAATCGACAATCGCTTTCAGCACCAAATCCGCGTCGCAATTGCCCTTCACTTTGCCGCCGCCGTCATAAGTGGTTTCCTTGAAAACGAGAGTGAATCCTGCTTCCTGCAAAAAAGTATACAAGTTTTTATTTTCGGGGATAAGCCCGATGAAAATGTACGCCCTTTCAACGGAATACTTTTCTTTCAACCATATTCTGAAATGCTTGTAATCCAAACTCCATCCAAGCTCCTTAACGCCCTTGTGTAAGTTCGCGCCGTCGATATATGCGAAATTATTTTTCTTGATTTGCATAGTTTATAAATCAACTATTCAGCTTGCGAATTACTCAAGAATAAACTTAATCAACTTTATAAATCCCGAAGGGATCCCATTGGGACTCTATCAACTTTTTCAATATTCCGAATATAATTTAACCCCGATCAGCCCGATCCCGATCGGCAGCCAGGTTTTCGCGATGAAATACGACGTGGAAAAAAGCTCGAACGCGATGATGCCGCTGAACATGGCGATGAAGAGCAAAATCACATCGCTGTTAATCGGCAAGCGCTTGGCCGCGATATACGCTTTCAAATATCGTTTCCACAAATAACCCAGAAGTACCATAAAGCTGACAAAGCCCAAAATGCCGGACTCAGTCAGAATTTTTTGCACAAAGCCGTGCGAATCCAGCGGATCGGCGAACTCGACGGTGTAAGTGAACGTCGAACCGAGTATCCGCTGAAAACTGTTCAAGCCGTTGCCGATGATCGGATGCTGGGCAAAGCTGTATGCCGCGATTTTCGTCATCATGATGCGGTTGGCGTTCGACGCCTGCAGAAAATCCAGATTGTGCCACACCGTGAAATAAAACGCGGCCGGAATCACGATCAACGCCAGGACAATGAGAATCAGCGTTGTCTTTTCGAACTTATGCCAGAATTTAACAAAGAATAATATTAAAATTTCCAGAAATAAAGCCAGCCAGCCGGCGAGGGAGAAAGTCAAAATCAAAACCAAAGTCATTATCATCGTTGAAACCAAATACCAATTTTTGGCGCGGATCGTTTTTGCCAGGATAAACAAGATCAATGCGCACGGTATGGCCACGGCCAAGGCTTCGGCAATGGCGTTCTGATTGCCGCCGAGCGGATCGAAATTGCCGAAAGAAAACGGAATGGCCCGGCGCAAATACCAGGCGACGTTGCTCGCGGACACCGCCAGAATGCCGATGAGCGAAACGATCGCGCCGTCGAACAAGATTATCTTCAAAGCGTTTTGCAACGTTTTTTTATCTTTAATCAGGTTGAACGGCAAAAGCACGAACATCACGTAAAAAAATATAATCGGCCGGACTAGATATTTCAGCGACGACATTGTCAAAGTGTAATCGGTATTAAACAAGGACAACGCGCTGGCGATGAAAAACAGCGCGGCGAAAACAACGCCGGGAAAATTCTTCCAGCTGAAAATTTTTTCCTTCTTTTCCAACCCGACGATCAATCTGATCAAATACGCGGCCAAAAGCAGCATGGCGACGAGATCAACGTACGGCGCGTCGAATTTGGCGTAGAAAAGCTGCCAGCCCACGAAAGGGTAAAAGAAAACCAGGGCGTAAAATCCAAAGTTTATGAATCTGACAAACAGCGTCAAAATGAAAATAATCAAATCAACCGCCAGCACGTATTCGACATTCATCAAGTTAACGCCGATCAAACTGAAAACCGCCATTGTCGCCAACACAATCGCCAACAATTTAATCAGCTGGTGCGGTTCGTTCGAGGTAAACAGTTCTTTTATTTTATGAAGCATAATTACTTTAAATTTTAAGCTTTGAATTTTAAGTTTATTTTGACAGCGCAGTGCAGCCTGTCGGCACGACTGCGCTGCACTGATTTTGAACTTTGCGCTTTGAGCTTATTTTATCCCCAATTTGCGTGTAAATATCCACTTTGCCACCTTCAGCGGATTGCGCAAATATGCCGTCCTGGCCGTACACACCATCCAGTAATTTCCGTTTAATCCTTTGACCGCTTCTCTCGCCTCATCCGCCTGTTTTGAACACCAAATTTGTTCAAACGTTTCCGGTTCGGTAATATTGCCCATGATAATGTTATCAACGACCGAAGGATAAATATCTCCTTTCGGATCCAAATAGAAAAAATCTTCGCCGGCGAACGATTCCAGCGGCCGGCGCTCGCCCTTCGCCACCAAATACAAACCGTGAACAAAATACGCCTTGGCCAAGTCCGTCGGCCGATTCGACTTTATCAGCTCGCCTATCACGTAATCAAATTCCTTATTCAAATGTTCCATATCCACCCCTTCCAGCGAATTTTCCTTGCTGAAATAAATGTCGGACGAATGAATCATCGCCGCGGTGAATTGCACGCCCAGCTTTTTGCTCCATTCGTGCGCCAAACCCAGCTGGCGATAATTTTCCTTGTTGATCGTGAACGCCAATCTGGTTTCTTTTATTTTCAAAATGTCGCGGCAGAATCTGATCGTTTCCACGACTTTCGGCCAAGCATTTTCAACTCGCCGCACTTGCTCGTGCATCTGCCCGATGCCGTCCACGGAGATTGAAATTTCTATTTTCGGATAAACTTTTTTTATCTCCGGCAAAACGCGCTTGATCGTGTCGACTAAAAAACCGTTGGTAGAAATGTTTATATTCGCTTTCGGACAAGTTTCTTTAATAACTTTAACAATTTCAACCAAGTCGTTGCGCAAGAACGGCTCGCCGCCGCTGATATTGATATACTTCAAGCTTTTCGGCAATTTTCGATAAGCTTCGGCCGGCATTTCCGGAAAATCTTTGATTTGCCAAATATTGCACATGATGCAACGCGAATTGCAGCGGTAAGTCACCGCCACCACCGCGTCTTTCGGCATTTTGATCTTATTTTTTTTAATCATAAAATTTTGAATTTGGCTGAATTCGTTTGATTTTAATATATCATGAATTAACGCGAAAAACAATTTGGCATCTTCTTTATCCACTATTTTGGAGGTGGGATGTGGGAGGTTGGAAAGACTTCTTGTGAAATTATTCTGACTTCCAACATCTCACTTCTCACTTCTAAAATAAAAGATGGATACTGCTCGGCAATATCCATCTTAGAAAACAACTACTTATTCATGGCAAGTTTGCTCGATCGCCACTTCACGCACGCCGCTGGTATTGACCACTCCGGCAATGTCGTGGAACGTGAGCGCGTTGCCATTTTGATCAACGCAAGTGGAAACATCGTTCGCCGTCGCTCCGCTCCAGGTGGCGTTGCAGTTGTATGTAAACCAACCGCTGAACGCCGCGCTGTAAGTCGGATGCAGACCGCGCTTGCAGAACGTTCCCGCTTGCATCACTAGAATGCCGCATGAACCGCCGCTTGCCGGTGTCCAAGTCATGGTGTCGGGCGGTCCGGCTCCATACCAAACCACGGGCGAACCGAGTCCGGTCGGACAGCAGATGCTGCAAGTGATGGAAGTCACTGCCGGCAAAGGCGTTCCCGGCGTTCCGCTTGCTTGGCAAACGCCGTTGACGCAGGAACTGCCGCTTCCGCACACCGTGCCGCATACCCCGCAATTGTTCGGGTCGGTCATCTTATTGATTTCACAACCGTCATTCTGGCGGCCGTTGCAATCCAGATAACCGGCATTGCACGTACCCATCTGGCAAACGGCGTTGGTGCAAACCGATCCGGCATTGTCAAACCCGCACGCCGTGGCGCACGAGCCGCAATGCTTCGCGTCGGTGAGCAGGTTGGTTTCACAGCCGTTGGTCGCCATGTTGGCATCGCAATCCGCCGTCCACAGATCGCACGTTGTCGGAGTGCAAACCCCGTCCGTGCAAACCGCGCCGCTGTTGGCGAAAGAACACGATTTGGTGCAGCGTCCGCAAAAAGCCACATTGCTCGTCAAATCGACTTCACATCCGTTTATTAAATTTAGATCGCAATCGGCGAAACCGGGATTACAACCCTTAAACACGCACAGACTGTTTTCACACGCTGAATTGCCGTTCGGCAGATCGCACTTGATGCCGCAACCGCCGCAGTTATTCACGTCGCTGGTGGTATCGGTTTCGCAACCGGCATGGGCCGCTTTGCAATCCGCCTTGCCGTCCTTGCAGGCGACCGGAACGCAAACGCTGTCAGCGCAAGTCACCACCATGCCCGGATAAACCGTTTCACAGTTGTAACCGCAACTCCCGCAGTTCGCTGTATCCGTCGGCAAGTAAGTCGCGCAATACGCCGGATTCGACGAAGACGCGCAAGTGGCATAGCCCGCGTCGCAGCCGGTCGGAACGCAAACGCTGTTCACGCACATGCTCGAAGCGTTGGTGAACGCGCAATTGTGTCCGGCTTCGCCGCAGTTGTTCGAGTCCTTGGTCAAATCGATCTCGCAGCCGTTGCTTGCCAAGCCGTCGAGGTCGTAATAACCGGGCTCGCAACCGACAAATGCGCAGCTCCCCAGCAGGCAAACTCCAATGCCGTTCGTGAATACGCACTTATTGCCGCAACCGTTGCAGTTGTTATCGTCGTTCGTGATGTCCGTTTCGCAACCGGCCTGGGCCGCTTTGCAATCCGCCTTGCCGTCCTTGCAGCCGGTCGGAACGCAAACGCTGTCAGTGCAGGTCACAACCATGCCCGGATAAACCGATTCGCAGTTATAACCGCAGCTGCCGCAGTTGGCCGCGTCGGTCGTCAAATTGATGCCGCAATAAGTAACGTTCGACGACAACGGACAAGTCGCGTAGCCCGCGTCGCAGCCGGTCGGAACGCACATGCCGTTCACGCACATGCTCGAAGCATTGGTGAACGCGCAGTTGTGTCCGACTTCGCCGCAGTTGTTCGAGTCTTCGCGCAAATTGATCTCGCAGCCGTTCAACAGGTTGTTGTCCGCGTCCGCGAAACCTTCTTTGCAACGACTCGGAACGCACGCTCCGCTTTCGCAGTTGGCGTAAACATTCGGGATGTCGCACTTCGCGTTGCACTGTCCGCAATGACTGTTGTTCGTAAGCAAATCAATGGTGCAGCCGCGGGCATTCGGATCGCACGCGCCCTTGCCGGTTTTACAGCTGACGAAATCGCAGCGAGAATTGTTGCAAGCCACATTCGAACCGGGATAAACCGATTCGCAATTATAGCCGCAGCTGCCGCAATTCGCCGTATCAACCGACAAATGAATATCGCAGAGCAAAGCGCTCGTCGGACACGTGGCGTAATTGGCGTCGCAGCCGGTCGGCGTGCAGAATCCGTTCACGCACATGGTCGCGACGTTCGTTCGCGCGCAATCATTATCGAGTCGGCCGCAGTTCAAAGAATCCTTCGTAAGATCAATCTCGCAGCCGTTATTCAAGTTGTTGTCCGCGTCCGCGAAACCTTCCTTGCAACGAAGAGCGATGCACTCGCCGCCTTCGCACGTGGCGTAGGCGTTCAGCTTTTCGCACTTCACGTCGCAGTTGCCGCAATGATTCATATTCGTATCGGTGTTGGTCTCGCATCCGGGCTGCCATCGGCAATCCATGTACGGCGCGAGACAGGCGATCGGAATGCACACCGCGTTGTTGCAGGTCGTATCCATGTTCGGATACAAAGCGGAACAACGGATGCCGCAGCCGCCGCAGTTGTCGGAATCAATGCGAATATTCGTGCCGCATTGCGCCGCGTCCATCGGACAAGTGACATAATCGCCTTCACAGCCGGTGCGCACGCACATGCCGTTAATGCACATCGCCGACACGTTCGCCGCCTCGCAGCTGTTATCGATAAAGCCGCAATTGTGAACGTCGTTCCGCAAATCGATTTCACAACCGTTCAACAGGTTGTTATCGCTATCCGCGAAACCTTCTTTACAGCGACTCGGAACGCACGCGCCGCTTTCGCAGTTGGCGTATGTGTTCGGAATGTCGCACTTCGCCCCGCACTCGCCGCAATTGGCGTTGTCAATGAAAAGGTTGGTGTTGCAACCGCGAACATTCGCGTTGCAAGCGCCCCAGCCAGTCCGGCAATTCGCCCATTCGCACGTGCGGTCGAGGCAAAAAGTCATGGAATGCGGATAAACATCGTTACAGCTCCGTCCGCACCGTCCGCAGTTTTCCACGTCGCTTGGTAATTCGGTTTCGCAAGGAACGCTGTCATGCGGATTGCATTCGCCGCGGTCTTGGTTGCAGGTCGTGGGAACGCACATGCCGTCATCGCAAAACTCGCCGGAAAATTCAAAATCGCAAACGCGTCCGCAAGTCCGACAATTGTTCACGTCGGTGGCTGAATCAGATTCGCATCCGGTCGCCGGATTGTTGTCGCAATCCTTCTTGCCGACTTCGCACTTGTCAATGACGCAGGCGCCGGCAACGCACTTTGAAGTCGCGTTCGGCAGATTGCACTTGGTTTCGCAATTGCCGCAATGATTCGCGTCGGTCCGCATCTGTTCAACAGTCAAACCGCAAGGCGACCAGCCGGCATCCGGAATCCCGGCATCAATCGTTCCACCGTCAGCCACTGTCGATCCGCCATCCGGGGAAACGCCGCCGTCCACCGCCAAACCGCCATCGGACGAAACCGTCGGATAGTTATTCGGCACAGACGAGCGCTTCACGCAGTAGCCGGCGTTCAAATCGCACTCGAACGACGGGCCCGCTTCCAGGTCATGGATGCAGGTGTAATCGTTCGTGCAACGAACATAGCACCTACCGTTGTCGCAGACTTCGTTGCGTCCGCAAAGGTTGCCGCAGCCGGTTTTGCCGCCGTCGCACGCCGCGAACAGCAGACACGAACACAGAAACACGAAACCCAGTACTGACTTCTTCATCTCTTTCCTCCTTGTTTTGGACCTTTTTATGGTCTGTTAAAAAATAAAACGTTTTCTCTTGAATTTTCAACGAACCGACGAAAAGAATTTTCCGTCAATTTAAGAAGCGCGAAAAAAAATATCCGTGCCGCTGAAACTGATAAAAAATTGTATAAATTAAGATAAAAAAATTCATTTCCCTTTTCCGCCTTATACTGCCTTTTTCCGCCCTTTTCAATTTAACATGCTATTGTATACAAAATTAAAGAAATTGTCAAGTTTTCAACAAATTTTCCCTTATTTGCTTTTTCCGCCATGTTTTTCCTGCGAAGCTCGTTTATTTGCGAGCGATTATCTTAGAGGAAATTTAATGCGTAATGAGAGCGAAGCAATCTTGAAATTTAATCGCCATATTTGTCTTTTACGGCTTTTCTTGCGAATAAAAAAGTTCCTCGGCGTCGTTGACACCAAGGAACTTGGAAAATCACTGCTGGCAAGTGCCGTAAACAACCACTTCTGCCACCCCGCTGGTATTGACCGTGCCGCGGATCACCGAATAAGAATACGGACTTCCATTTTGATTGGTAACGGACACAACCGACGCACTTGTCCATCCGCCCCAATAACCGCCTCCATTATGACATGTAAACGTATACCATCCACCGAGCGAATTGGGATGGGCGCCGCGTTGGCAGAATGCGGCCATGGGCATCCAGAAATTTTCACAGGATGCGCCGGACGAAGTCGCATGAGCCGTACTGCCGTACCACAATTCCACTTGGCCGGTTCCGGTCGGGCAGCAAATGCGCGTTTGCACTGCCGATTCAAAACCGCCATCAACAGTCGGAACGCCGCCGTCGCGAACTGCTGGCCTTGTTTCTTTCTCAACGCAATAACCGAGATTCGTGTCGCACTTGAACGACGGACCGGCTTCAACATCGTGAATGCAGGTGTAATCATTCGCGCAACTCACCTGGCACTGGCCATTAGCATAGACTTGATTCCGATCGCAGTGATGATGATAGCCGCATCCGATCAATACTAGACAAACAAACATCAGCAAACCGACAAACGCGAAAATCCGATTCTTCATTGTCTTTCTCCTTTTGAAAAAACTAAACCGTTAACTCACCAATAAAATATTAGCCGTTTACAATTTTTTTGTCAACACCATGCGAAGCTTATTTATTTGCGAGCGATAATTTCCCGATAAAAAATAATAGAAAATATGAGCGACGCAATCTTGGAAGATTTAACCGTCAAGATTACTTCGGTTGCTTCAAAACATAAGCAGTAGATTGCTCCGGTCGTTCCTCCCTCGCAAATAAAAGAGTCCCTTGTGTTGATTCACACAAGGGACCCGGAAAATCAGTAGCAGGTGTTTCCCACTACCACTTCAGCGATATTGCTCGCCGAAGTCGTTGCTCTGAAAGGTGTCGAATACGACATCGGCGAACCGGCTTGGTCGACCACCGTGGTCACTGTTGACTGCTCCCAGCCGCCGTAGTCAGATCCTGAACGGCAGTTGTAGCTGAACCAGCCGCCTTCCATTGTCGTTGCCGACGTGTTGGGGTGAGCTCCCCGGGAACAAAAGTTGTTGTCCCCGGCCAGCGTCATGGTGAAATCCCCGCACGGTTGCCCATTTGAGTTCGGGCTGTGATTGACATCGGCATTACCCCACCATAGTATTACTTCCTTGCCTGTGGGGCAACAGATGTGCGCGGTGATAGAGGTCGTCGGTGTGAAAACACCGGCATCCTGCGTCACTCCACCGTCCTGGGTCACGCCGCCGTCAGGAGTCACGCCGCCGTCAGCAGCCTGTCCACCGTCAGCCGGAGGAGTGTATCCGCCGTCTACCGGAGCAGAACCGCCGTCGACCGCCGGAGGAGGAGGGGTGTACCCGCCGTCCACCGGAGCCACGCCGCCGTCCTGCTGCGAATTTTTGGACACGCACTCATACGGATCCTTCGTTTCGTCGCATTCCTTGGTGGTGTCCCCATTCCGCTGACACGAATCAACGTCCAGATGTTCGGTGACGATCACCGAATGAACAGTCGTGCCGTCGGGGTTGGTGGTGGTCTCGTCCAGTGTGGTGAAGTGCGAGTTGCGATAACACCCTTTCACGCAAATGCTGTAGCCGATGTCGCTGTCATTCATGCACAGCTCATCATAGTTACAGGTCGCATCAGCGCGACATCCCGTCTGGCAGATGTCCCGACCCAGGTCGGAATCATACGCGCAGATCTTGCTGGGATCGCCGCACATGGCGTCATTGCGGCAGCCGGACATGCACACGAGTTCGGTCTGCTGCACGTTCAACGCGCAGATCAGCCCGGCATCGCAGTTGGCATCGGTGGCGCACGGGCCATACCCGGTTGCGTCCTTGGACCGAAAGTCCACGTACCGGCAACCAGCCACCAAACTCAGAACCAGAACCATACTCACGATCAGTTTTTCCATTACCTTCTTCATGACTCTTCCTCTCTTTCTTTGAAAAAAATTTGTAAAAAATTGTTAATATACACAAGGGTTTTCTTTCCCTCAACTGAAAGG
Source organism: Parcubacteria group bacterium (assembly GCA_043797615.1). Taxonomy (GTDB): domain Bacteria; phylum Patescibacteriota; class Patescibacteriia; order UBA11705; family JABHMO01; genus JAZDPK01. Next base: position 34,799 of record JAZDPK010000048.1, on the reverse strand, counting down.
TCAATTTTTCAATTAACCGTTCGGTTGAGGGGGAACAAGAATGCTCTTGCTCCCCGTGTTTCTCGTTGAGAGATTACCGATGACGGCGATTTCCGTCATAGATCGGTATGTCCCACCATCCGTTGTGGTCGCCCACTTTCCAGATGGTGCTCCCGGCGACGACTCCGACAATCGTCCAGAACCACCACTTCTCGTAGAAGTGAGATTCGCACTTGGCCGGCGGCTCGGTCGGAATCGGCGCTACCGGAGCGGGCGCCAGATCGGAGCGCTTTTCTTTCCTTGATTCCGATTCCGACGAATCGTCCGGAATTCCTTCAAGCCCGCCATCCTCTTCCACGCTCGGCGCTGCTTCTTCCTTCACGCTGGGCGCGGGGGCGGCGGGAGCCTTGACCTTCGGTTCGGGCTTCTTGACCGCGTCCTTGCAGGGCTCGGCCGGCTTAGCTTTCAGTGCCTTGCCGACGTCGGCCTGATTGATGGTGAGCTGAAGCTTGTTGGCCTTCAGCGGAACCAGAACCTTGCTCTGCTCCTTGCCGTTGACGCGCACGCGAAGCAGAATGGTCTGGACTTCCTTCTTGGCCTCGGCGGAAATCGCCACGAACACACTCAAACAAATCAAAGAACATGCTAACTTTTTCATTTCCGTATCCTCCTTAAAATTGTTTTTGAAAAAGCCATCCTACATCTGATAAATCAAATCTTTCAACTTGATTGATCGGATTTAGGGGGACAGGTTTTGAATCTGTCCCACCTGGTTGATGGTTGTAACTACTTGAAGATATCCAGAGTCACTTCCATTTGGCCGTCCTTGTTAGGACCGACCGTGATGACCGTCTTGGCGCCGGCATCGAGCTTCACGGTTTTCGCCTTCACCACCTTGGCCGATTTCTTGATCACCTTCTTGGTGATCTTTTTCACCGGCTTCTTCGCGACGGCCGCGGGCTTCTTGGCCACCTTGGTCGGCGCTTTCTTCACGACCGGCTTGGCCTTGGCAAGTGCCGCGGGAGCATTCTTTGTCGGCTCGGGCTTAGCCACGACTGCGGGTGGGGTGGTCGACAGCTTCTTCACCACTTCAGTCACGTCGGTGAGGCGCTTGTCGAAGTCGTAAACTTTCTCTTCCGTCTTGTTCATCCGCTCGTCGAGGCTGGTGTCGGTCGCCTTCAGAAATTCGATAACTGCCTTGAGTTCCGCCACATCCGCGACCGCTTTCTTGCTGTTGGTGTCCGCACTGGTGACCAACTCGCGCGCTGACTTGGCCGACGCGGCGATATCATCGACCGTCATCTTCATTTTTTGCGCGAACTCGAGAGCGCTCCTCTCATTGTTGGCGACGCGACTCGTCACCGCGGCCACCTTGCCGTCGGTGTACTTGGCAGACATCAGCTTGGCCGAAAAGAATGCGCCCGCGCCGACTACCAGAACTGCCACGATCCCTACTCCGATTCCAAATTTCTGCGTCTTAGTCATCTTAGTCCTCCTTTTACGGTTTGTAGCTTTTAAAGCTAGTTAAAATAAATGAACAGAACAACCCATGCTTATTTGCCAGCAAAACTGACAAACAAACATAGATTATCCGGTTAGCGATTGATTGTCAATGGATATTTTGGACACGATTCTTGATTTTGTGATGACAGAACATTATAGCATACTTTTTGAAAATTGTCAATAGTGGAAGAACAACTGATTAACACATGATGTAATTATGATATTATTTACTTATAATTTAGCCAAATAATCAATAATAATTTCCTTAAAATAAATACCACCAACTTGATTCAGTTGATGGTATAAAAAAATAAATTAAATCGCGACTGCGGCCGCAATTAATCCGGCAATCAATGCAACTCCGGAAATAATCGCGCCAATCATCCACGCCGGAACCTTTTCATCGTCGGTTTTGACCGGCTCGGAAGTCGGCAGAGGCGGCGGCTGGGATATGCGCTCGGCAGGCAGAGGAATTTCCGCTGCTGTTTTCGCGTTCAACAGCGCATCGGCCAAAGGATACGGCAAGGACGCGGCTGCCGGAACCTGCAATTTGGCAAGTTCGGCCGCCAGCTTTTCCTTGTACCACTTTTTCTGCTTGGCTCTGAACGCTTTGGACAATTCTTTTTCCGCATAAAGCTCGTGGAATGCGCGGGCGAAAATTTCCACTTGCTCGTCCAGCTTCTGCCCTTTTTCCGCAAATTCGCTTTCCAGCTCTTCCCTTTTCCGCGCCAGCGTTTTTTCGAGCTTGGCTTCGGCCTGCGCGTTCAACGCTTCAATCACTTGAACGACATGAACGCCACTTCGCGCCAAGCGCTCTTCCGCCAGTTGCGCTTTCCGCCGCAGTTCCTTGTTCTCGTCGCGGCTTAGGCGCAGTTTCACGGCGAAGAACTGCTGAAAATCCCAATGCCGATGCATCAGCGAATTCTGAAGATACTCCAGTTCATTCTCTTTTTCAACAAGTTCGAGACGAATTTCCGCCAAACGCTTTTCCTCGGCTTCGAGCCGCGCCGCTTCTTCGCTCTGACCGCACTGAATCTGATGAAGTTCTTTGCTCTTCACCCCGCCGCTGAAAAACTGCTCTTCGAGCTTGTTTTCCGCCAAAGGCAACAAAGCCGGCGATGCGGGCAACGCCGGCGGATTCAGCTTCGCTTCGTCGATCACCACTTTCGGCAATGGCGATGCGGCAGCGGAATCAACGCCCGCTCCATTTTTCGATTCGTCTTCCACGCGCAAATTAAAATCGTCTGTTCCCGCATGATCATTTTTATCCTTTTCGCTCATCATTCCCTCCTTTTATTTATAAATTAACAATGGACCGATTTAATCGAGACTCTAAATAATATACCATCGAATTAGTTTTGTCAAGAACAAAAACACCGGAACAAAAACACCGGTCTTGTCAGGCCGATGTTTTTTTATATTTCAAATTGATTCCTCATTGCTCATTACATTCTTTCCGGCATCCCAATAACCCGATCCTCATCATCGAATTTCGGCAATTCTTTTTTCATTTCAATCCGCTCTTCGCTCTTGTTTTCAAAACTGTCCGAAACGCTCGGCACGGGAATTTCATCAGATACGGACTCTTCTAATTCTTCAATTTCATCCAAATCGTCTATTTCCGCAATCTCCGGCGCTTTGGCAATGTCTTTTTCAACGCTTTCCGTTTCCGGAATTTTGTTGTAATCGACAACGTGCGGATGGATGTCGGACAGCTTCGGCGAATGGAAATACTTCTCATCCTCCGGCTTGTAGCCGATGATGATGTAAATTATTCCGATAATGAAGCCGGCGGCCAATCCCAAAATTATGTTGAGAAAAATATTCGGGCGCACCGGGAATTTGGAAACGAGCGGCGCGTCGATCACCCGCAGATCAACGTCGGATATGCCGATGTAATCGCTCTTGCGGCTGGTCAATTCATAAGCCACGGCCCGCGATATGAGCAAGGCCTGATTCGGATCGGTATGGTAAACCGCGATTACCAGCTTGCCCAGTCCGGACGGCACGTCGGCAGCAATGGTTTTGGCCCATTCTTTGCGCCGGCTTTTTTCATCGCTGGAGAAATAATTTTCATCGATCGCCGAATCCGAGCTCAAAACCTGATCAAGAAACGAGCTGGAATAAACCACCTGGGACAATTTCGTGGCGATGCGATCCTCCGACTTCGACGCGCTGTAAGCGTCGATGCTGAAGCCGGATTTCTGCAAAATCAAAATGCTTTCCGCCGCCTTGTATTTGAATGGCTGGACAATAGTCGCCACGAGCGCGAGCAAGAGAACGATCAGAGTAACGGCCAAAAGCTTGCGCCATTCGCGCTTGATCGCTTTCGGATAATCGGGCGTATGAATGTTTGACATAGTATTTTTTATAAATTTTGACAATTACTATTGTATCACGGAAATAATCTTTTGTCAATAGACAAACAAGTTGATGCGAATAAACGAAAATGCTAATGCCGCGAATAAAAACAATACGCAAATTACTCGTTCTCAAGATATGATTCTTAATAGATTCGCATCATTTGCAACTATATTAATTCGCATCAGCTCGTTCTTCTTTACAATTTAATATTCACCTCCTGCTCCTTGCCTGCCCGCTTGATCAGGAATTTGACGGTTTCGCCGGATTTATACGCGCTTAAAAGCTCCGGCAGATTTTTATTCGAATCAATCTCTTCGCTTTCCACCTTCAATATGACGTCGTCGGGCAATAAAATTCCTTTGGCCGGACTGTCCGCGTTGATGCCGCGCGTCTTAAGAATCAAAGCGCCTTTGGCGTTTGAAATCGTTGAATTCAATATTTCCGAATAATCGTAAAACTTCACGCCGAGATACGGCTGTTTCCACGGTTCGCCTTTCACCACTTTTTTCATGAGCGACACGTAGCAATCCACCGGCAAAATCATTCCGCTTGCGTCCTGGCTGAATCCGATCATTCGGCCGGCCGAAGTGACGATCGGACCGCCGAAAAATTCCGGATTTGACGCGCCTGAAACAAAGATATATTTATAATAAACTTCACTGCTTCTGATGAATTCATTGACCGATTCCGTTTTTGAAAAATTCAAATTGGCGATATTCGCGTTAACCACGCTCCCTTTGCCGGCGAACAGATAAACGCTCTGGCTGTCGGCCAAGTCTCTTTTCAAACTGAATTCGAACACCGGCAGATCAACGGCGCTGATTTTTAAAAATGCCGATCCGGACGGCTGATCGATGATTGTTTTTTCCGTTTTAAATATCCGGTGATCAGCGGTCACGACAAAGAGCGCGGTTTTTTCGCTTTTCGCCACCGTGTCGGCGGTCAAAATCCAACCGTCGCTCGTAATGATCGACCCTTGGCCCAGCAGATCGTTCTGCGTCAAGCCGTAGGACGCATTCGGCGCGAAATTCTTCACCCGATAAATTCCAACCGTCGCCGGTTTTGCTTTCTGAACGGCGGCGCTGGCGACAAAGTCTTGATCGGTCAAATTCTTCCGACTATTCTGCCCGGAAACCAAATCATCGATCTTTTTCGTCAAATCGGAATAAGTTTTAAAACTGAGATAAGGATCAGGCAGCAGAAAGCTGTTGACCCAGAGCTCGCCCACCACGCCGGACAAGAATCCGACGACCAATATCGAAGCGAGGATGATCAAATATTTTTTATCGACTTTCATAAAAAAATTATTCTAATTGTACTAATTATTTTAATTACTCTAAATAAATCCCAATAACCAATTTCTAAACTAATATTAGCAATTTGGAATTTGAATTTTATTTAGGTTAATTAGAGCAATTAGAATAATTAGACATTTTACTATTACGTCCACTGCGCCGTGAGCAAAACCGCGACGAACGCAATGCCCGCGACCAGGAAATAAGCCGCCAGCTTCTTCCGCGTCAAAGCGTTCATGAAATACAGCCGGCCTGTCCCGAGCATCAGATAATAAGACGCGGTCAGAATGAAAGCGTTGACAAAATAGCTTGTCGGCAGGCAGGAAACGGCGTAGAACAGCTCGGCCAAAGCCAAAACAACAACCAAGACCGCCAGACGGCTCTTCTCAAAGCTGATCTTGTTGATCCAAAAAAAATGGTAAGCGGAAAACGCCGCCGGCGCGATGATCGCCGGCAGGACGATCCAAATGCTCAATTGCAACAGCATGAGCCCGCCGAAACAGCCGGCAAAGAGGAAATACGCGCCGACGATTCCAACGAGCCAGGACAGCCCTTCGAGCGAATAGGGCTGAAATCGGAAAGGGAGATTGAAATAAAAATAATATTGGCGCAGCAGGACGTACAGCAGAAACGCGGCCGCAAGGACAAGCGCCTGGAAGAAAACGCCGTCCACGACGAACAGCGCCAAAACGAACGCCGAAAAAACGAACGCCAGCGGCAATATCAAAAAATTGAAAAACACTTTGTTAAGCTCTTGCCGGCAGGCGTACCAGACGGCAAAAAAAACGGACGCGGCGATGAGCAACGCCGCCGCCCACCACCAGGACGGATATTCCTTCATGATTTCCAGTCCGGCGATCCAGGCAACGGGCGCGGCGAACAATAATAGGCGCTGAAGTATGAGCATGCGATGGAATTAATTTTAAGATTGGGATTCGCCTTCTTCCGGCGCGGCGCCCTCAGGCCCGCCCCAGACTTCCTTGATTATGACGCTGAGCGCCGTCGCCACCGGAATCGAGAGCAGGACGCCGACCAGGCCGGCGATCTGCGCGCCGACCATCAGAGCGATGATGCTGACGATCGGATTCAACCCGACGGCTTTCTGCATGACCTTCGGCACGATGATGTGGTTTTCCGACTGCTGTATGATAATATACAAGATCAAAACAAGCAAAGCCTTGAGCGGCGACTGGGTGAAAGCGATGAAGATCGCCGGCACCGCGGAAAACACCGGTCCGACATACGGAACGAATTCGCCGAGCGCCGCGAACAAGCCGAGCGCCAAGGCGTAATCAACTCCGAGAATCAGCAGTCCGACATACGATATCGCGCCGACGATCAGGCACAAAATGAGCTGGCCCACGAACCAGGAACCGATTTTGCTTTGCACCTTGCCGATCAGCAAAAGCGTGAAGCGCTGGAAATGCGACGGCAGGATGAAAGTCAGCGCGCGCTTCAGGGCGCCTTCCTCCACGGTCAGGTAGAAAGTCAGTACCAAAATCAGGAAAAACGAAACAATGCCGCCGAAAACCGCGAAAATCGTGCCGAAAACCGATTGCGCCAAGCCGGTCAAATCGTCTTTGAAATCCGCCAGTCCCTGGTTGAAGTCGGCCAGCATGCCGTGTTCGGCGGAAAACGACTGCATGCTTTTAAGCGCGGAGTTCAATTTGCCGGAATATTCCGGAAAAGTCTCGGCCAATTGCCCGATCTGGCTGATGAGCGGCGGCAGCAGCAGATAGACGACGAAAAAAATCACCGCGATCATTACAATGTAAATCATCGCCATGCTCGCCCAGCGCGGCACTCTTCTTTTCTCCAGCCTCGACGCCAAGGGCTCGAACGCCGACGCGAAAATCAAGGAAACAAAAATGATGGCGACGACGTCCTTGATGACATAAATGAAAAACAAAGCGATCACCACGAGAAAAAATTTTATAATGGTCAGGATCGAGAGATCGATGACCTTGCGGTTGGTGGACATAATATAAAATTATTTTAATTATTCTAATTAACCTAATTATTCTAAATAATAACCAAACAACAAACAATAATCAATTTTTAAATTCCAAATAATTTGAGGCGCTAGTTTTTGGGATTTATTTAAAATAATTAGAATAATTAGTTTAATTAGGATAATTATTCTCCGCTCCTTGTTTTTATGACAATTTTATTATAAAATAAAATAAAGGCGCTGACAACTGCGCGAACCGCGCATTCGCGACATCTTTATTATACCATGCAGGCGATATATAACAAACAAGCCGGCTTTGACTATGAAATCTTGGAAAAATACCAGGCCGGCATTGTGCTTGGCGGACAGGAAGTGAAATCGGTGAAAAACGGGCAGATGAATTTGAAAGGCGCGTATGTCGCTTTCAAGCACGTGCCGCTGACCGAGCTTTACCTCATCAACGCCCACATTTCCGCCTACAAAAACGCCGGGCCGCTGCCCTCTTACGATCCGACGCGCTCGCGAAAGCTCCTTTTGACGAAAAAAGAAATAAAATCGCTCATTGGCAAATCAGAGCAAAAAGGCTTGACAATCGCGCCCCTCAAGGTATATACTGTACGCAATCTCGTCAAAATCGAATTGGGGCTGTGCCGCGGCAAGAAGCGATACGAAAAAAAGGAAAAAAAGAAAAAACAAGATGTTGAAAAGGAAATCAGGCGTACGTTAAAAAACAATCGCGTGTAAAATAAGATTTTGCACCAAGCAGATTGCATTAAATTGCTCGGCAATCAACTTTATAAACTTTATCAACTCTATCAACTGTTTCCGGGGATGCCGGGCTTTGACAGTGATTCTAGTTGAATCGCGCGGGATGAGCTTTTGTTTCTCAATAAACGAACATAAAACAACAAGTGCTAAAAAACTTGTAAGCAATGTCAAGGCGTTTTTCACAATGCCGGCATTCGCTACCGTTGCCGCCTAAATAAGGTTGCAGCCATCGGTTCGCTGATACTCGCTAAGCGGCCACCGGTGTCATACAGCGAGATAGGATCGAACCGCCGCCTTACGTTCGATTTCGAAACAACATAGGCTACGGATTTCCGGCGTTTTGTCCGTTCTTCAGCCGGAGGTCTTAAATGCAGAGCGGACTATTCCCGTAGAAGCGCTTCGACGGATTCTCTGGACGCGGGTTCGACTCCCGCCATCTCCACGAAGTATTTGTTGAGTGAAACGAAACGAATACTTCGTGGAGCCCGGAAGTTTTGAGCGAACAGCGAAAATACTTCCGGGCACGCAGATCCTTTCCCTCAACAAAACTTCGTGGCGCCGCCACCCCATTTTAATACATATGCACTTTGTCTACATATTATTAAGTCTGAAAGACTGGAAGTTTTACATCGGCTATACCACCGATTTGGACGAGAGGATAAAAAAGCATAATCAAGGCGGCGTGAAATCCACAAGCACTAGGCTGCCCATGAAGCTAATCTTTTACGAAGCTTATCTGAATAAATATGATGCTTTAAGAAGAGAGAGATATTTCAAATCAACTCCCGGGAGAAAAACATTAAAGATAATGCTGCGTGAAACCTTATTTGAAATTAAAAATAATATTAACTCCTAAACTCTCAACAACCAATGCGCAAATCCTACAAATTCCAACGAAAAATCCAGCCGGTAAAAAAATTCCGGGCCAATCTCCACATCCGCGTTCCCGAAGTCATGGTCATTGATGAAACCGGATCCCAACTCGGCGTCATGCCCACGGGCAAGGCGATCGGGCTTGCGAACGAAGCCGGCTACGACCTGGTCGAAGTGGCGCCGAACGCCCAGCCGCCGGTCGTGAAATTCCTGAATTTCAACAGCTTCCAATACCAGCAGGACAAACTCATGAAAAAGCAACGGAAACAAAATAGAAGCCTGGACGTCAAGGGCGTCCGAATTTCCACGAAAATCAGCGAGCACGATCTCGAAACTAAACTCCGCCAGGCGGAGAAATTTTTGAACAAAGGCCATAAAGTCAAATTGGAGCTGATTCTCCGCGGCCGCGAAATGGCGCACAGCGATCTGGCGGCCGAAGCAATGAGGCAATTCAAAGGACAAATCAAGACGCCGTTCGCCGTCGAACAGGACATGACCAGGCAGGGAAACAAATTTTTTCTCATAATCATGCCGATTACGAAACCATAAAACACGAGAAAAACTAAAAACAGAAGAACGGAAAACAATGGGATAAATGCGATAAACGAGATTGTCGAGACAATTTAATCCAGCAAATCACGTTTATCCCGTTTATCTCGTAATAATCAACCTTATCAACCATTTATGTCAAAGCAAAAAACGATAAAAGCGGTCGCCAAAAGGGTCCGCATCACGAAAAATAAGAAAGTAATCAAGAAAAAATGCGGCCAAGATCATTTCAATTCCCGCGAGCCGGGCAAGGTCACGCGCAAGAAGCGCCGGCCGGTGCAATTCACCGCTGCTGACAGACGCAACATCATGAGCTTCATTCCCCACAACTAATTTATAAATTGAACCGATTTGCGAAACATTCGAATCTAACCGAATAACTGAATATTTCATGAAATAATCTTGAAATATTTGTGATAATTCGCTTGCATTCGTTCTTATTCGTGAATTAACAATAAAATAATATGTCAAGAATAAAACGCGGCGTAATGCACAGCAAAAGACGGCGCAATATATTGAAAGCGGTCAAAGGCTACCGACAAGGCCGCCGGAAATTGATCAAGCAGGCGAAATTCGCCATCACCAAAGCGGGCCAGAATTCCTACCGCGACCGCAAAAAGAAAAAGCGGACTCGGCGCGCTCTCTGGAATATCCAGTTGAACGCCGCGGTCCGGCCGCTGGGATTGAACTACAGCCGGTTCATCTCCGCCTTGAAAAAAAACAGCATCATCCTCGACCGCAAAGTCCTGTCCGACCTGGCGAACAACGATCCGGCCGTCTTTGCCAAGATCGTCCAAAAAATCAAATAACAACCATTATTTAAAACAAAAAACAGTCCAAATAAAAGGGCTGTTTTTATTTTAAATTTTTAATTTTGTCTCAACAAGATTACTTCGGAATTTTGAGTTTTGAATTTTGTGCTTTGCCTTTCCCGCTCTGCGGGACCTGGCTGCGCCATGAAGTTTTGCGAACGAAGAGAGCAAATACTTCATGGCGGATCGGACGGGACTTGAACCCGTGGTCTTCGCCGTGACAGGGCGACGTGTTAACCAACTACACCACCGATCCATTATTTCAACCGACAAACAGTCGGCGCTGGTAAAAGTATAATAAATATTTTCCAGCTTGTCAACCGCCAAGGCGCTTGCGCGCCCGCCCAAAAAACGATATAATCATCGCATCAATAATAACCAATCAAATCATTATGCGCAAACAGAAGCAAAAGCGCGGCACCGGCAAAAAATGCCCGCGATTGAAAAGGCTGATCAGGGGCGGACGCTCCTGGTAATCCGAATCCGCGGAACCGAAAAAGACCCGCGGCCGCTGGTCTTTTTGTTTTGCATAATGCTATTTTTTCGCCGGCAGGAAACGGGCAAGCTCGGAAAAATCAAAATGGCGCGCCAAATACATGACGCCGAGCGCCAGCGCCGCCAGGACAAGCCAGAACAAAACGATTTTCCAGTTCGCTTTGTAAAAATCAACTTTCTTGACCGCCTGCTCGCGGATTATGCGGTAAAAAATTATAACAATCCACGCGGCGAGCAGAACAACGACAACGGCGAGAAGTCTGGGGTAAGTGAAAAAATCGAGCATATTTTTTTCATTCCGTTCAGCCGAGTTTGGCCAAACTCGGCTGAACGTTTGATTTCATTATAACATTTTATTAATTTAATAAAAAACGCTTTCTGTTTCTCGCGATTAACAACGCCGCGGCGGCAATGATTAACAGTGCGCTGAATAGTTGCGCCCAGCGGACGCCGAAGACAAGCGGGCTGTAATCCGTTCGCAAAAACTCCAAAAAAAATCTTAATATCGAGTACAAAATGATGTAAAGGAAAAAAATATTTCCGTCTTTAAGCGTTTTGTTTCTTATTTTGAGAAAATGCAATCCGATTAAAACGCATAAGATAATGACATTGCCGAGCGATTCGTACAAAAAAGTCGGATGGAAATAATTCGCGCCGGAGAATTCAGTTGGACGAGCGGCCGCGTCAATCAATATTCCCCACGGCAAATTCGTCGGCTTGCCGAAAATTTCCTGATTGAAATAATTGCCAACGCGGCCGACGATCTGCGCCGCCGCCAGCCCGGTCGCCGCCAAGTCGGCGAACAGCCAGAAGTTTATTTTTTTAAAGAAATAATAAATCAGCACTCCGGCCATTCCGCCGATCATCACGCCGTGCACGGCCAAGCCGCCCTGCCAAATTTTAAAAACATCGAGCCAATTGTTCTGATACAATTGCCAAGCGTAAACAACGTAATAAACGCGCGCGCCGACCACGCCGCCAACCACGAAATAAACAAGTAGATCGTAAATCGAATTTTTATCGACGCCGTAACGCCGCGCCAATTTCAAAACAACGAACAGGCCAAGCAACCCGCCGATCACCATTAAAAAGCCATACCAATGGATCGGGAAAATGCCGATTTGAAAAATAACCGGCTGCGGATGAAATGTATGCAAGAAATTGATCATAAATTAACGATCATCAACTTTTCTTTATTGTATCAAATTTTTAGAAAATAAATAAGGCGTTGGATATGTTCCAGCGCCTTTTGATAATCATCAACTGAAGCGGCTATGCGGTTTTTCATCCGGCTCGACGATCTGAATCTGCTTCGCCACCCGATCGACCAGCACCCTCTGGTCGGAATGGACCAGGTGAAGCTTGCGCACTTCCTTGCCCTTCACTTTTTGCGGCGGCACGTCCACTCGGAAGGCGCGATTGTTCTTTTCGACCTCCACCTTGACCTTGCCGACTGTTTTTTTCAGTTCCCGCTGGATTGCCTGCTCGAGCGCGAAGCATTCTGCATTGGCTTTTCCCATTACGTTTCCTCCTTTTGGAAAAATTTGAGAAAATCACCGTGCTAATATTATAATTCGTTATAATTCTCTTGTCAAAAAGAAAAAGAACCTTCCCTTGGCTCTTTTTCTTCTCTCTTTAGGATTCTATATTGACAAAACTTTTTCAAGTTTCGTAATACACAAAAAAAATCAGATCCTCGACCCGGCTTTAGCCGGGGTTCTCCGCGACTTTAGTCGCTCTTTTCTCAAGTAATCACTTTTTGATTTTAGCCTTCTTTATTTCCTTCTGTACGTCCGCCCAGCGCGCTTTCAATTCCTTGGCGATTTCTTCCCACGCTTCCGCGCTCAACAGATCATCCTTATCGTATTTTTTAATCACGTTGTCCACGATCGCCTCGTATTCCTTTTTGCCGATGGCGCCGAATTTCGCCGCTTCGTTTGACAATTTCGTGCTCACCTCTTTCGCCGCTTTGCCGAATTTCGCGCGATTCTTCCTGCCGGTGGACGGATTAAAAAATATTTCAAGAGCCGCTCCCACGATCGCGCCCAGCGCCGCGCCTTTTAAAAATTTGTTTTTCATAAAATTACAAAATGACAAACCGTCAATTTTATTTGCCTTCCTGTTGATTTAATTATAGCATATTTTTTCAAATATTTATCCACATGCGCTTTAGAGCCTGTCTAAAAAGTTCGTATTTGGCTAAAAATCTATAATTTCGGCTGCAAATTGTTCAAAGCTCGTCAGCTTAATCTTGATTAAACCTCCTCGCTTTTCATAATTTTCGCCCGCCTGCCGGCAGGCAGGTTCGAAATTCTAAATTTTATAGCTCAAAAGAAACTTTTTAGACAGCCTCTTAGGCCGGAATAAGCCCTCAAATTTGCGAAAATTATGGCATATCCGCCGGTTGTTTTTGCCGAAGAAACGACCGCTTGCCGTGCACCATACGGTACACGGCTTGCCGTGCGCCATACGGTACACGACTTGCACAAAAATTATTTATATGATATCATTCTTTTACTTAACATTTAAACAAATCCGCATCCATATGAAAAAAGACATTCATCCGAAATACTACAAAAACGCCAAAGTAACCTGCGCGTGCGGCAGCGAATTCGCCACCGGCTCGACGACCGAGCACATCAAGACGGAAATCTGCAGCCTGTGCCATCCGTACTACACCGGCAAGCAGAAGCTCGTTGACACGGCCCGGCGCGTGGAAAAATTCACCGAGCGCCTGGCGAAAAAATCAACCGCGCCGAAGAAAAAAGCCAAAGCGACGAAAAATTAACCTTTGTTAAGCCGCCCTCTTTTTCGTGGTATAATGAAAGGGCGGCTTTTTATTGCAAACGGGAAAAGTTGACGATAAAGAACGTTGTTTATCGGTTTAATAGTTGATTACTTTGTTATCGTTAATTACCAAGTGAGTTTTCATTTTTGAAATTTATTTTTTAAATTTTAGATTTATCCCAACGGGATCACTTCGGGATTTTGTGCTTTGAATTTTATCCCGAGCTTGTCGAGGGATTGAATTTGTTTAGACAGCGCAGTGCAGCCTGTCGGCACGACTGCGCTGCACTGATTTAGGATTTAGTATTTAGAGTTTATAAATATGATCGAAAAGATAAACCAGATAAAAAAACGTTGCGCCGAACTTGAACAACAGCTTCAAGATTTTTCGGTTTTAAATAATCCGAGCAAATTGAAGACTGCCACTTCCGAACACAACGATTTAAGAGAAATAATGGGCATCATTGAAAAATACGAAAAAGCCGTTTCCAATTTGAAACAAGCGGAAGAAACGCTGAAAACGGCAACGGACGCCGAGCTTATCGCCATCGCCAAAGAAGAAATCGCGGCACTCGAACCGCAAATCGGCCGGATTGAAAAAGACTTGGGCCAGGCGCTCCGGCCGCAGGATCCGAAAGACAGAAAAAACGCGATCCTGGAAATTCGCGCCGGCACGGGAGGCGACGAAGCGGCGCTGTTCGCGGCCAATTTATTCAGGATGTATTCGCATTTCGCCGAAGCGCAGAAATGGAAAGTGAGAATCCTCTCGTCGAACCGCATCGGCATCGGCGGATTCAAGGAAATAATTTTTGAAATAACCGGAAGGAACGTTTACGGCACGCTGAAATACGAAAGCGGCACGCACCGGGTGCAGCGCGTTCCGGACACGGAAAAAAGCGGCCGCATCCACACGTCCGCCGCGACCGTGGCCGTCTTGCCGGAAGCCGAGGAAGTGGATATTCAAGTCAATCCGAAAGATCTTAAGATCGACACCTTCTGCGCCGGCGGTCACGGCGGTCAAAGCGTCAACACCACCTATTCCGCCGTCCGCATCACCCATTTGCCGAGCGGACTCGTGATCAATTGCCAGGACGAGCGCTCGCAGGCGCAAAACCGCGAAAAAGCGATGGCCGTTCTCCGCTCCCGGCTCTACGAAATGGCCGAGGACAAACGCAAAAAAGAACTTGGCGCCGACCGCAACGCGCAGATCGGCACCGGCGACCGCAGCGAAAAAATTAGGACTTACAATTACCCGCAGGACCGGGTGACCGACCACCGCATCAAGGAAAGCTGGCACAACATGGAAAACATCATGAACGGCCGCATCGACGTCATCATCGACGCTTTGAAAATGGCGGAGTTGAAATTGCAGAAATAAATTCTAAGATAAACACTCCCATGCTATGTAGCATGGGAGTGCCAATAAAATGAATATCAAAACGGCGCTTTTCAACGCAACAAAAAAACTTAAACAGAAAAAAATAACTTCCGCCCTTCTGGACGCGGAGGTTATTTTGAGTTTCGTCGTGAAAAAATCGCGCGAATTTATTTTCGCTCATCCTGAACACGAATTAACAACGAAACAACTTAAACATTTCAAATCATTGATTGATAAACGCGCGACGCACTGCCCTGTCGCGTACATCACCAACAATAAAGAATTTTACAGACTGGATTTTTTTGTCGATAAAAATGTTTTAATCCCGCGGCCGGAAACGGAATTATTAACGGAGGAAATAATCAAAACAGCAAAACAACAAAACAGCAAAACAATCGCCGACATCGGCGCCGGATCCGGCTGTATCGCGATTTCCATTACAAAAAATATTCCAAACGTCCGTGTTATCGCCACCGACATTTCCGCGTCCGCGCTTAAGATCGCCAAACGCAACGCCGGACGACACAACGTTTTAAATAGAATAAAATTTTATCAAGGCGATTTATTAAAACCGATTTGCAATAAAAAAATCGACATAATCGTTGCCAATCTTCCCTATTTGCCCGGTAAAAAAATCCGTGCGTTAAAACACGAGCCGCAAAACGCGCTTTACGCGGAAAAAAACGGTTTGGCAATATACGATAAACTGTTTCAGCAAATTGCCTCGCTAAAACACCTGCCCAAATTCATTCTCATTGAAATCGATCCACGACAAACAACTTCCATGAAAAACGTTATCGGTAAATACATACTAAAAACAAAAATCAATATTCTGAAAGATTTAAGCGGTAAAAACAGAGCAGTAAAAATTCAACTTGCTTAACAGTCCCATGCCCTGTACCATGGGACTGTTTTATTTTCAAAAACAAGTTCAAGGCGGTTCCGAGTGCGCCCGCGAACTGCGCAAATTCTTGCAAAAAAATTATCAATAACGATTTGTTTTCAAAGACTGCCCAAACCGGCGGTCTTTTAAAATAAAACGTCCCAGCTGAATCGTCAGCAAGGACGCAAGAAAACTACTTCACCGCGCGTTTGTCCGCGCAATGCGGGAAATCGGCGCTGTTGTAAAAGAATATTTTACCCGTTGTCAACTGATAACGGACATAATATTCTTCTTTATCAGGCTTGCCGCCCGGCGTATCCAACTGAAGCGTCATCCTGATTTCAACGCACTCTTCATTCGGCTTCAATAGATCGTTTTCAAGATTGGCGCGGATGTACGCCTCGATCAATTCGGCGACCTTGGCTTGAAAGCGGCCGTAGGACTTTTCGCCGGCCGTCTGCGTTTCAACGGCCACTGGCGCGGCCGATCCGGCGCTCAAACGATCAATCAAAGAATCATCTTCCGCCGGCCTGCTGGCGATGCTGTTTTTCAGAATAAGCCAGATTGACGCGGAAAGGATCAATCCCAGAAAAGCAAAAACGAAAATTCCCAAATTCCTGCCAAACCAGCCGGAGTTCTTTTTTTCCGCCATGCGCTTTCTCCTTCCCTTTCTCGATTTATGATTGAAGACAAAATGGACAATCGGACATTAATGAACATTATATAAAAATTTGCGGATTTGTCAACCACGCCATTTTATTAGCTTTGCCGATTAAAAAAACGGCTTGAGACGCCAAGCCGTTCTTGTTTCAATATAAAACAGTCTACTTTATCGGCGCGTGCCCGCTGGAATATTGATAATTCCAATGGTCGCCATTAATCAGCGCCAACCGGTGTTTTTCAAAATACACGGTTCCTCCCTTGCCGGCATAGAGCTCGGCCGGGAAGAATTCAAAGCTTAAATTCAGGCAGATGTCAGGATCAACGATCAGTCCCCGGCGCCAATAGTCGTTCAGCCTGACTCGCATCACATTGATCAGGACTCCCAGGCTCGGATTGGTCAGAAAAACTTGATCAAAATCCTTTTTCGTGAAAGTCAGCTCGCGTTTGGCGAATGCCGGCTTGATCGGCACCTTTTTGAACGGCGCCGGCTCGACGACGAATCTCCACTGTTGGCCTTTAACCAACAAAATGTACTTTTCCCGAATCGGCTCTCTTTCGCCGATATTCATGAGCATGACCAATTTCCCGCCGGCCGCGTTGGTAACCGCGCGGAACGACGCGTACTTGTGCTGCGCCATCGCCATTACAACCCTGTCGGCCAAATCCATTTTCGTCTGCGGCGGCACGGCCGGGCCGGCAACGCCTGGCTTGTGGCAACCGCAGATCATTATTGCCGCGAGCAACAAAGCCAGCAAGCAGACTTTCTTTTCAAGGTTCATTTTCCCTCTCCTTGGTTTTTGGGGCGTTTATTCGCCTGTCGCAACCACCACATATTATACCGCATTGAAAAATCTGTCAATTTCATTGCACCGCCGCCACGTCGCGGAAATTGTTCTTCAAATTTTCCAATTCCGGCGCGACCGCCGCGTTTTTCGGATCGCAACTGATTCTGGCGATGTAATCGGATTCATCCGGAAATTTCGTTTTTAAAATTATTTCAGGAGAAATCGTTTCCAAAAAAATTAACACTTCGTTTTGATATTTTTCCTGTTTAAATTGCAAATCACCTGTTTTTTCGTCGAACAAAGCGGCTTCCTTATTTCTTTTTATTTTTGAAGTTAACAAAGATTTGTTTAACGCGGGCAAATCGATGTTTACGATTTTCCGTGAAAGCAAGTTTTCAACGGGCGATTTCTTCAATTCCGGAAAATCGTTCAGAAAACTCTTAATCAGTTCGTTGGTTTGTCCGGCGGTCTGCAATCGAAAGGAATTTTTAAAGTAAACATAGCTGTTTTTCGGTTGCGCAACTTGCCCGGCGCCGTTACCCGTCGCCAAAGTATTATTCCCATTCAATTCGTCGCCGAAAAGATTTTTCGCCACTTCCTCCATTTTAAAATAATCGTTTAAATCCGGAAAAGACGACGCCTTGAATTCCGGCGGCTTCGACAAGTCGCGTCCGTGCATATAGTTCCAGCCGTAAATCAAAAGGCCGGACGCGAAAACGACGATTATCAAGATGAGTAATATTCTATTAAATAAATTCATATTATCAATTATTCTAATTGTTCTAATTATTTTAATTAACCTAAATAATGCATAATAACCAAATTTCAATCACTAAAATATTTTGGGATTTTATTCTTTGATTTTTTATTTAGAATAATTAATTCAATTAGGTTAATTAGTATAATTTTAGAATGACGTTATCATAGACAATATTATCGCCGCCACCACCGCCCCGACCAATCCGATTTTCTGGTGGAATTGCAGTTTTTCCTTGTTTATAAACAAACCAAGCAATACCGCGATGATAATGTAGCTTTCCGACAAAGCCGTGGCCACGGCGATCGGCGCCAAAGTCATGGCCAAAACAAAAGCGATCCACGCGCCGTTGTCCAACAAGGCCATCGGCAGCAGAAACTTGTAATTCGCTTTCAAATCGCAAAACAGGCAATTCACTTTGCGTTGCGCCGCAATATATATAATCGACGCGACCATCATGAAAATATCAGCGCAAAAATTCACCATAAGCGGATCGGACGCCCGGCCGCCCCAGCCCATGAAAAAGTTCGCGCTTCCCATGAGAATCGCGCCGAGCACGGCAAGGATCGCGCCTTTTTCCAGAAAAAAAGATATTTTCAAGCTTCTTTCGCGGAAAGACACCATCATCAGGCAAATTAACAGGATTGCGATGAAAATTATTTGATAAAAAGAAATCTTTTCACTGATCAGAAAAAACGCGAGAAACGCGGCTAGCGGCACTTCCAAAGACCAAATCGGCTCAACGATTGACAATTTGCCTTTTTTCAGCGCTTCGAAATCAATGATCGCGGCAATTAACAGCGAAACGCTGGCGACCAATATCACCAATAACGCTTTATGATCGCCGTTCAGCAAATCGGGCAAGTCTTTCCAAACAAAAGGCGCCAAAACGATCGCGCCGAAAAAAGTGATAAAGAAAAGCGTTTCCCAATCCCCCACTTTTCTGGCTGATTTCTGAATTAAAAAATCACCGAAACCCCAGAAGAGCATGGCGAGGAAAGCGAGTCCGATGCCGAGGGAGACAGTCATAGAAAATTTATCAAATTAAACACACCAAACTTGTGAATGTAATTTTTTAAGATTCCGGTGGCCCATTGGCGGAATTGCGCGCCTCGTTCGGAGTTCACACGATAACCGACGGCGATCACGGCTTACAATGAATACAGCGACGTACTTCGCTCAACTTCCCTTATTCCTTCTTTTTGAACTTGTAAGAAATCCTTACAAGTTGCATTTCGCTCAACCTCTCCTTCCGCATAAATATTCTTAATATGCTGGGTGATATTTTGAGGCGTCGTATCAAAAAGCTCCGCAATCTTTTTTTGAGAAAGCCAGATATTTTCTTCGGCAAATAAAACCTCGATATTTACCGATCCGTCCGGCGATTGATAAAAAGCGATTTGATTGTCCGGTATTTTTTTCATGAGTTTTTTTTTAAATAAAAATTCGGCGAAAAGTTTACAAAATTTTATGCGATATTTTACCGTTATTGGCAGTTATTTCCAAGATGGAAACAACTCCAATCCATACATTTTTGTTCCAATATTTTCCGTTTGCGGCAGTTATCCGGAATTTCCGGATAACTGATTTTTTAAATCTATCCTGAATCAAATATGTTTGAATGTATAAATTAATTTACATTGAACTTGTGCATTTTTTGCACTTGATCATACCTATCCTTACCAGCTCACCTTCGGAAAATGCCCGGGCACCGCTTCGATCCAGGTCGTTCCGGCGTTAAACGAAATTTCTTTGCCCGCATCGTCGAAAAAACGCGTGCGCGAATTCAATCCGTCGCGCTTCCAAGTTCCGGTCGTTGCTTTGCCGTCCTGAAACACGACCGCTTCCCCGCCGCCGATCGTTTTCGTCGAACGCCGGCCCACGGCATCGATCACGCGGCTGGAAACGTACATCACCGCCACGTTTTTCGCTCTGATTTCCGCTCCATTGTCCGCATCTTTTTGCGCAACGCCGCCTTCCGAGCGCAGATAATCGTTTGTTTCCTTGCCGTATTCCCATTTGACGTTGTATACCGGATTGGCGAAATCAACGCTCACCGTCTGCGCTTCCGGCCGATCGGCCATTGCCGCGTCCGGCTTGAAAATCCAGCTGCCGAAATCCGCTGGCAACTGCCAATTTTTTTCTTCAATCGCTTTTAAAACCAAATCGGAAGAAGTGAAAACATTATGCGGCGCCAAGTGATTATCGCTGCGCCAGAAATATTCGTTGCTCGTGAATTCGTTCAAATCAAAATCATAATTCAATAAAGTCATAAGCGCGTCCGGACTGCCGCCCACATGGCTGTAAACGCCGTTGATTTCTTTCACCCAATCGACATAGTACGGTCGGGTCGAGCGAACCGGCCCGATGCGATCGATCTTTTCGTCGCCGGAAAAAAACGCGATGAATCTGGTGATCGGCGCTTCGGCGATCGCTTCGTAAACCAGGCTGGCCCGGCTTAATCCGTATGCCGGCCGGGCGACGTTCATATTGTCGATCATCGCGGCATAGACGAACGATTCCGTTTTGCCGTCAATGCACGCGCCGTCGATCTTGCGCCTTGATTCGCAATTTTGCTCGTTGATTTTCCCGACGATGGCGTCGGCAACGGAAGAAGATTCATGATTCAAACGCCAATAATAAAATCCGCCGCCGCCGAAAATGGCGGCTAGCAGGAGGAGATCGATGAGATAAAATTGAATATTACGCTTCAGCATAACGAATTGACCTAATTATTCTAATTGCGCTAATTGCTCTAAATAAATCCCAACTTCCAAAATAATTTGGGGCTTGATTCCGATTTGGATATTGTTTAGAATAATTAGAACAATTAGGTTAATTAGAATAATTTTAAAAAGCACTCTACTATGAATAATAGAGCACTTTTTTTTATTAAGCAAATTTTTACTGGATTATTTCTTCGCTTCCGCTTTCTTGTCTTTGCCTTCTTCCTCGCTTTCCGCCTTTTCCTCGTCCTTCTTCTCGCCTTCAACCGTCGGGATGTCGGCCGCCGCCACTTCCGGCTTCACTTCGGCTTCTTCCTCGACCGGCGCCGAAACCAAGACCACCACGTCGTTCGCGTCTTGCAGAATTTCGATCGTTTCCGAAATAATTATATCTTTGACATGAATCTTATCGTCGATCGCTTTCAATGAGGATAGATCAACCTGCACTTTTTCCGGAATATCCTTCGGCAAACAGCGGATGGAAAGATTGTGCAAGTTCTTGATGAGGATGCCGCCCGCTTCCTTGACCGCCGGCGCTTCGCCGATGAATTCAATGACGATGTCGAGTTCCAATTTCTGTCCTTGCTTGATTTGATAAAAATCAATGTGGATCGGCACGTCCTTCACCGCGTCGTACGCCACGTCCTTCACCAGCACTTCGCGCGGCTTGCTTTCGCCGTCGATCGCCAGATTGATCAGCGAACTTTCGCCGGCTTTCTGAAAAACTTTGACAAAATCGTTGAATTTCAAAAATATCGGGTCGCTTTGTTTCAATTCCGGTCCATAAATAACCGCCGGCAGCATGCCGACTTTGCGCATGTTAAAAAGGATTTTGCCGAATCGGTCGCGTTTTGTCGCTTGCAAATCGTAAATCATATAGCTACAACATGATAAAACATTTTTTCGCAACTGATTTGTCCATAACTGAACATTCAAGACAAATTTTGCCTGCCCCGAGCTCCGAGTTTATCGAGGAGTCGAGGGGTTGATCAGTTGCAGATCACGTTGATCATGTTGTTATTTGTTACTTATATAAATTATTTAATCATTTCAGAAAAAAAATTCTTGCCGTGCAAAACTTCGTGCACTTTCAGCACGTCGTCGGCCGACAGCGGACCGCGCTTCATAACGCTTCCCGCCTCCTCCGGCCCGAGATCGGTCAGCACGCCGAACACGTTCATGCCTTCCAGCCCGAACGACACCAGAACCATGATGCAGCCGCCGCAATTTCGGCAGCGGACGTGCAGGAGATGGGCGTCTTCGCCCTCCTCCACCATCTTGATGTCGGACGGAAAATTCTTGCGCCGGCAGACCGGGCAATCGGAGACGAGCTTCAGCGATTTGTATTGATCAGGAAACATAATTTTTTGCGAGGTTTTTGTGAAACGAGTATATCAAAAGAATAAAAAATTGTCAAACCGAAACTTAAATTACACTAATTGTTCTAATTATACTAATTATTCTAAATAAATCCTAAAATTATTTGGGTTGTTAAATTGGACATTGATTATTATTTAGGTTAATTAGATTAATTAAAATAATTAGAATAATTTTTTCATCTCCTCACCGCCACGCTCTCCGCAATGCCGACCATAATCAGACATGAAACGAGAAAACTGCCGCCGTAGCTTAGAAACGGCAGAGAAATGCCGGCCACCGGCATCAGCCCCATGTTCATTCCGACGTTGACGAAAAGGTGGATGAAAAACACGCAGGCGATGCCGAGGCACAGGAAAAGGCCGAAGTCGTCCCGGGCGCGGCGCGCGATGGCGAACAGCCGGTACAAAATCACCGCGAAAAACGCGAGCACCAGGAAGACGCCGAAAAGCCCGAGCTCCTCCGCAATCACCGCGAAGATGAAATCCGTCTGGCTCTCCGGAATGAAGCGCAGTTGGCTCTGCGAGCCGGACCCGAGCCCTCGGCCGAAAAAATGGCCGGAGCCGATGGCGATGATCGACTGGGTGACGTTATAGCCGCCGCCTAAAGGATCGCTCGTCGGATGCAGAAAAGTCAAAATGCGGCTCTGCTGATAGTCGGCCAGAAAGCCGGTCCACGCGATTGCCGCCAAAACAAGCGCGATGAAAAGCATGAACAGGAAATACCTCTTCGGCAGGCCGGTGAACGCCAGGAGCAGAAGCCAGATTCCCATAAGAACAATGGCCGATCCGAGATCTGGCTGGAGCGCGACAAGAATAACGAAGCTGAGCGTTATGAACAAGCTAATGATAATATGCTTGGCGATTTGAAAATGCTGGAACCGGTTGCTGAAAAACCTGGCCAGGACGATTATGAGCGCGATTTTCGCGAACTCCACCGGCTGGAGACCGAAGCCGGCGATCATGAACCAGCCTTTCGTGCCGTGGACGATGGAGCCGATGAACAGCACCAGGACGAGCAGAATCACGGTGGTGACTTGAACCAGCCGGCTGTACACGCGCAGGCCGGAATAATTGCTCACGCCGAAAAAAACGAGCGCGGCGAATCCGACCGCGCCGAAGACGATCTGCTTGCGGAAATTGCCGAAATCAGGCACGGCTTTACTCAAGCTGACGCTGTAAATCGCAGCCAAGCCCAGGCAGAAAAGCAAAAAGACCGCGGCCGCGAGCGCCCAGTCGAATTTGCGCAGCTTGTCGGAAATATTTCCGATCATAATAAAAAAATGGAAAGCAATTCCATTTTAACGCATTATCGCGTCAATGTAAAACGAACGGTTGTCTAGTTAACTAGTTGTCTGGTTAACTGGTTCTTAAGTGCCGGTTACCATTTGCCAGTACCCAATCCACTTTTTTATTTTTTTGATTTATTAATTTATTGATTTTTTGTTTTTTTGTTGTTTTATTTTACTGCGGCACTTCTCCTTCATTGCCAAACCCCTTGAACGCCGCCGGATCGAGGATGTTGATGTCCGGATAAATCTGCACTCCGGCGCCGGCCGGAATGTCCTGGAAGATGTTCAAGCTGACATTTTTCGTTTCGCCGGTCACGAGGATGTCCAAAACCGCCTGATCCGCGCCCACCAGATTGTCTCCGCTATAGAGCAAGACGATGAATTTCGGCTCGGAAAAACCATAAGCGCTCCGATTTATCACGTCGAATTCAACGGTGGAAACCGCTGATTTGGCGCTCGCGCCGCTGCGCTTCGCCGGCAGCGCTTGCTTGTTCGCGAAATCAAAATCAATCACCTTGTCCTCCAGCTCTTTGAAGTTCGCCGTCTTTTTCCATTTAATGTTTTCCACGGTCAGCTCCGGATTCGGAAAGCTGGTCAAGCTCGCAAATCCAAGATCAAGGACGAATTTCGTGTGGCCGGGCAGGATAAAATCGGATTTCACGGCCGTTTTCC
This sequence comes from Parcubacteria group bacterium, assembly GCA_043797615.1. Taxonomy (GTDB): domain Bacteria; phylum Patescibacteriota; class Patescibacteriia; order UBA11705; family JABHMO01; genus JAZDPK01. The sequence goes on along the minus strand of JAZDPK010000048.1, from coordinate 10,891 downwards.
GCTCGCCCGAGGAAAAATGATAATCAAAAGATTCCACCGCCCATTGAATATTCGGATTCGCCACTTCCGCGACCAAATCAATTTTTCCCTCCCCGCCGTTCAGGCTGCTGACGCTCAAAACCTGCAGATTTTTCGGTTTGTTAATTTCGGACAAGAGCGCGTAATTCAGCTTGGAAGAGGCGATTTCCTTTTCAACGGCCAGATTTTTATCGCGGCCAAGGACGTAATAATCAAAAACGCCCCACGCGCCGTACAAAAGCAGAGCGCCGGCAACGACCGCCAATACCAAAATGCCGAGCTTGTGCAGCATCACTTTGTGCGTGACGAACCAATAGCCGTACTTTAAATTTTTCTCGGTCGTTTCGTCGTTGTATATGGGCATAATTGAAAATTTATTAATTTATTATTTTAATTTTGAATTTCGAAAATTCATTTAAGACCAATTTTTCAAAACCGACAAATTCTTTTGAAAAATTTTCCAGCTTTTTATAATGATCGGAGAATAATCGCGTTAACTTCAAACCTTGACAATTTGTCACAATCTCATTTTTTATGCGCCTTGAATAAGATGGACTATCTTTTCAATAAATGTTTCATAATCATTAAACACTATTGTCTTGCCGAACAATTCCTCTATGCTTTCTGATGCTCGCATTGAAACATCATTTTTTTTATTCAAATAATAACGTTTATAGTCTAATTTTGTGGTTATAATATCATGGTTACATTTTGGAAATTCAACGATAAATAACAACGTTTTGATCGGAGTATGCAAATATGCATCAACATTATCCTGGGACAACACGATATATTTATCAATATTGTGATCGGTAAGCTTTTCCCATTTCGTTATCTTTCCTGAATTATCATAATACGGCATTTCCTCCGGCAAAATTAAGACTTGATAATATGCTTGATTATTGGCTCTAATATTTGCGGTTTCACCAAGCATGTTTTCAAAATAATTATTGGAATTTTGAGAATAATTGTTCATTACGAATTTCACTCCGACGCCGGCAATGTCCGATTTATTATTTGAAATTAAAATATCAACGGTTTTGTCCATGTATCTGCCCTCCATCTTGCCTTCTTTGCCGTCGCCCATGCCAAGAGATCTGACTTCAAAATCTCCACCCAACCGGTTTTTAATGTCTTCCGCTATCGCTCCGTGCAATACGATTAATTTTTTATTGCTTCTGGAATGCGTTTCTAAAAACTTGATAAATGATTTTTCGACTACTTTCAAAAAATCGTTGTTATTCATATAATTTAAAAATTAACTACCCCGCAGCAAGCTGTTCCCTCACTCCGCTTCGCTTCGTATCGGCGAGGTATAATAGGATAATTTTCCTTTACCCCGCAGCAGAGCTGCGAGGAAATCTATTCCATTATAATAATGCTGGTTGTATCTTGAAAAATTGCGGATGAACAAAATCCTTTAAAAAGCTCTTAGCATAAGATTTGTATCCACCGCGATAACTTTTTGAAACGGAATTTATATGTTCTTTCATCAAGTCCGAATTCAACGCGTCGCACAATTCGTAAAGATCGATGTTGTTTTTCGGTTTAATGCAATAGCCGGCGTAAAAGCTGGTTTTATCGTCTTCGATCACGTAAAATCGCGGAGTGAGATTCATCGTGCTAGTTATGATTTTCTTGCCAAAACTGGTTTTCAGGCCTTGATTTCTGCCAAAAGCGTAAAATTCTTCATAATTTTTGCCGCCACCCTTGTCCCTATTTTCTAAAATTGCGCGTTGGCTTAATAAATATTTGTAAGCCATCGGATAATTCCGCTGAAAAAATACTTTTAGGGATCACCCTTTCGTGTTTATAAGGGAAGATAATAAAAAGATTTTGATTTTCTCCTTTATATGTCGACGCCTTGATAATTGGGACGCAAAGCTCTTTTTCTATTTCAAAACCATTCGTGTAATAATAGTTCTTGTCGGTTTTATCGGGACAAAAAATATAGACTTCATCCTTTAAAGTGGCGATGCCGTAGTGAATTTCAGCAATTTCCTGAAGTGTAGAATACTCCTTATTGAATTTAACGATTTTATTTAAATATTTTTCATCGAAAAACTCCCACCTTTCAGGTCTCATGTGTTTGGCTGAAATTTTTTTATATTGAAGATTATCGCAATCGCTTTTATAATTTTCCGCGTACAAAAAGCCCGAAGTATTTTCTTTTTGCAATATCGTAATCGCCGTATAAGCGGTTACATCCTTGAATATTTGGCAATGATCGAAATTTATTATCTTTAATAAATGCGGCAACAACAAATTGCGCAAATTTTTGCCGGCCGCCGAATAAAAATGCGAGTTTGGCGTTATAAAAGCGGTTTTTCCGTTTTGACCGAGTAAATTAAGAGCTTTTTCAAAAAAACAAAAATATAAATCGATCGAGCCGCTGGATGCGGTAATATATTTTTTTTGCAATAGATCCTTGCGTCCATTTAAATGCTGAATGCGCACATAAGGAGGATTGCCTATTATAAAATCGAATTTTTCATTGAATTCATGAAAGCAAAAATCATCGCAGATCGCATTGAACTTTTTAATTTTATTTTTTGATAAATTTTGCAAGTTTTGTTTTGTCTTTTCCACTGATTCCTCCGATATATCCGTAAAATAAATATTTTCCTCGATGACTTTATTTATTTTCTTCCCCGATAATTTTGCGAATTTTTGCGCGGCAATAACGGTAAAAACGCCTTCGCCGCAACCCGCATCCAATATTTTTTCATTCCCTTTTATTTTTCTATCGGCAAAAGCCTCGTCAATAATAAAATCCGCCACCCACTCCGGAGTATACACTACGCCGTTTTGTTTTTTTATAATCGCATTCATGTTTGTATGTGTATGTATTTTAAATTATAATTTCAACCGTACGATTTTATCGTACATTTGACTGTCTTTATTATACAACAAACCGCTGAAAACCGCCACTGATTTATCCCCGTTGCCTATTCACATTAACTAAAAAATGTGCTAAAATGGATTTGTCTAATACTTATCAAATTTATAGCTATGCCCAAAAAACCTGATAAAAAAGAACCGAAAAAATCCGCCTCCGCCACCGTGCTTCGCCAAAGCGCTCCGCGACGGCGAGAGGCTTCGACGGACAAGCCAGCGAAAAGCTCGGCTTACGGCGCCGCGCAAATCACCGTGCTGGAAGGTCTTGATCCGGTGCGCAAGCGCCCAGGCATGTACATCGGCAATACGGCGTCCGAGGGATTGCACCACATGATATGGGAAGTGGTGGACAACTCCATTGACGAAGCCATGGGCGGACATTGCAACGAAATAATCGTCAAGCTCCTGCCGAACAATTCGGCCGAGGTCATCGACAACGGCCGCGGCATTCCGATCGACATTCATAAACAAACGAAAGTGTCAGCGTTGGAAACGGTTTTGACCAAGCTGCACGCCGGCGGCAAATTCGGCGAAGGCGGCTACAAAGTTTCCGGCGGCTTGCACGGCGTGGGCGTTTCGGTGGTCAACGCGCTTTCCGATTACATGCGCGCCGAAGTCAAGCGCGACGGCCACGCGTACGAACAGGAATACAAATGCGGCAAGCCGGCCGCGAAAGTCAAAATGATCGGCCAGATTAAAAGAACGCTTAAGCCGGATTCGCTTTATCCGGAAAAAAGCTTCAGCACCGGCACGACGATCACATTCCATCCGGACAAAAACATTTTCACCGTCCTGGATTTTGAATGGGGGAAAATTTTAAACAGATTGCGGCAGCAGGCTTATTTAACCAAAGGAGTTAAAATCATCGCCCTTGATCTGCGCGACAAAGCCAAGCCGAAGCAGTACGCTTTTTATTTCGAAGGCGGCGTTTCATCGTACGTGAAGCAATTGAACAAGCAAGATAAACAGAAACACGAAAACATTTTTTACATTGACAAGGAATACAACGGCATGAACGTCGAGGTCGGCTTGAAATACACGGAAGAATACAATGAAACCTTGCTCGCTTTTACGAACAACATTTTGAATCTGGAAGGCGGCATGCATGTGGCCGGATTCCGCACCGGTTTGACCAGAACGCTGAATAATTACGCGCGCAAGAATAATTTAATCAAAGAAAAAGACGAAAACTTGAGCGGCGACGACGTGCGCGAAGGACTGGTGGCTGTGCTAAGCATCAAGCTGACCGACCCGCAATTCGAAGGACAAACGAAAGCCAAGCTCGGCAACGCGGAAGTGAAGCCGGCCGTCGACAGCGTCCTGTCCGAATATTTGGGAATATTTTTGGAAGAGCATCCGCGCGACGCCGAAGCGATCATCGGCAAAGCCCTGCTCGCGGCGCAAGCGCGAAGAGCTTCAAGAGCGGCCAGAGAAACCGTGTTGCGCAAAGGCGCGCTCGACAGTTTGAGTTTGCCGGGAAAACTCGCCGACTGCTCGTCGCGAATTCCGGAAGAATGCGAACTCTACATCGTAGAGGGAGACTCGGCCGGCGGCAGCGCGAAGCAAGGCCGCAGCCGCGAATTCCAGGCGATCCTGCCTTTGCGCGGAAAAATAATCAACGTGGAAAAATCCCGCCTGGACAAAATGCTGGCGAACAACGAAGTTAAATCATTAATCATCGCCCTTGGCACGAATATCGGCGAACAATTCGACGCGGCCAAGCTGCGCTACGGAAAAATCATCATCATGACCGACGCCGACGTTGACGGATCGCACATTCGCACTTTGCTGTTAACGCTTTTCTACCGCCATTTCCCGCTGTTGATCGAACAAGGCCACATCTATATCGCCTGCCCGCCGCTTTTCCGCGTGCAAAAAGGCAAAGACATCCAATACGTTTACAATGAAGAAGCGCTCGACAAAGTTTTGTCCGTTTACGGCAAAAACATCAAGAAAGAAGATCTGGACATGTCGGAATCCGAAACAAAAGAAAATTCCGACGAGGCCGAATCGCCGGCGGAAGAAGCAAGCGAAGCGCAAAAGCCCAAAGGCCCGAGCATCCAGCGCTACAAAGGCCTCGGCGAAATGAACCCGGAACAGCTCTGGGAAACGACCATGGATCCGGCGAATCGATTATTGAAAAAAGTGACGATCGCTGACGCCGAGGAAGCCGATGAAATTTTCGATATTTTGATGGGGGCAGATGTTGTGCCGCGCAAACGGTTTATTCAGACGCATGCGAAAAAGGTGAAGAATTTGGATATTTAAATTCTTAATTTCTACCCGACTTTCTTGTCCGCCGTAGTTTTAACGAAGGCGGAAGTCGGAGAATATTTTCTCAAGATGTATTTTCTGACTAAAGTCAGGTGGAATTATTTTACCCCAAAGAATAAATAAATATCCAAATTACTACTTACTTAATAAAATTTCATTCTTAAATTATTCGTAAATTCGTATATACGTAAAAATTTGTAATTCGTAACGACGTTCGTAACGCAAATTTAAAAGAAGCAATCTTTGACTGCTTCTTTTTCGGTTGGTGGAAATCAAACTGATCCTTTCACTTTCCGCGTTTCCACTTTCCCGCGCCCGGGTTTGTCGTTTTTCAGAAAAACGGGCTTGGCGCCTTTCATTCCGGCCTCGCTCTTCGACACGGTCGCCGGTATTCCTCCGCAAAACGGCGGCATCCGGTTTTGCGCCTGCGCCGCGCTCGCCTTTTGCATCAGGAACTCGGGACGGGCTTTCGGCTGAATGTTTTCCGCGCCTCCGGAAACAAATTCGGCTTTGCGCTTGGACGCGTTCTTGTTCTCGCAGCCGGACATTGCCAGGCAGACGAAAGCGAACGCCGCAACGAACAAGACGACAACAAATTTTTTCATTTTCAAACCTCCCTGCCATGTACCGGAGCTTTGCGACTGGTACATGGCTTGCCGAACCGGACAAATCGCCGGGTTGGAATTGGTCGCTTTGAATTACAGTATCATATATTTTTTACAAATGTCAATAAGATTTTAAAATAAAACGGCGAGTGATGTAAGAATCACCCGCCGCAGCTAAAATATTTTTCCGCCTATCACGATACGCCATGCTGACGTTCATCCGCACTTCAACGCGAGAACGCCCCACGCGACCAAAATCGCTGCGATTACCGTTCCGGACAACAGCACTACGCATGCGGTTTTCTTGACTTTTCCCCAGCTTTCAGCCATTTTCTTCATCCTTTCGTTCTAATGAATTATTATGAACCCTTCACCATTTTCTTGAAATACGACACCAGTGCAATTAACATGTAGATAACATATAAACCAAAAACTGGATAAAAAATTTCTTTGCGAACGCCATAGGTTCCGCAGCAATAGGCAAAAACGATCATCACCACCATTAACGCGCAAAATCTGAAAAACATTTTTCTCATGAGCCAATCCAAAGACGAAGATTTTTTCTCGGGCGACGTCCGGCGTTCAGCCAAATGTCCGAAGTAATTTTCATCGTTCATAGTCTTCTCCTTATTCTTTAAATTAACAAAATTTTTAATGAGCGCGAATAAGACATAATATCATATTTATCGCAAGATGTCAACGGCTTTAGCTTATTTTAATTAAAATTAGACATTTTAACGCTGCTAGCCAAGCAAAAAATTTTTGTCCGCTATCACTTATGCACACCCCCTTGCCGTGCACCATACGGTACACGGCTTGCATTTTTTTTAGATTTACATTATAATAAGCGCATTGGGCCTGAGGGCCTTTTTAGAAACCAAGGAAGTTGATAAAGTTGATTGGTTTATTGGTTGATTACCATGCCAGTTCATTCGTTGTTTTATTTAAATTTTGAATTTTATACTTTAAATTTATTTTGACAGCGCAGTGCAGCCTGTCGGCACGACTGCGCTGCACTGGTTTTGGACTTTGTGCTTTGGATTTATTTAGAGCTTAAAATTTAGTGTTTAAAATTTAATTTATTATCCAATTTTATATTTATGTCACTTAAAGAAAACAAACTTAGCCGCTATCTGATCGACTCGAAAAACGAATTGAAAAAAGTCGCCTGGCCCACGAAGAGCGAAACAGTGAAGCACACCCTGATCGTGATTTTGATCAGCTTGTTTACGGCCGCTCTGATCGGCGTGCTTGATTATATTTTCGCCGGGGCGTTGACGAAAATTTTGTAAGGATCTTTCCGTCAGCTTTAGCTGTGCGGGAAACAATCCGCTCCGCTGAAGCGGACGGAAAAATTCACTCGCCATTCATTACTTTAAATAAAATTTAAATATGCCAAAACAAGCAAGCGACGCTGGGAAGCGCTGGTACGTCATCCACACTTATTCCGGCTACGAAGAAAACGTGTCTGACAACCTAAAGCAGCGCATCGAGTCGATGGACATGGAAGGCAAGATCTTCAACATCCTCATTCCCACGGAGAAAAAAATAAAAATCAAAAACGGCAAGCGCAAAATCGTCACCGAGAAAATCTTCCCGGGTTACGTGTTCGTGGAGATGATCGTCGACGACAACAGCTGGTACGTCGTGCGCAATACGCCGAGCGTTACCGGCTTCATCGGCACCAGCACCATTCCGACGCCGGTATCGGACGAAGAAATCAAAACATTGCAGAGGCGCATGGGCGTGGAAGAGCCGAAATATTCAATCGACGTTTCCTTGGACGCGCCGGTCAAGATCGTGGACGGCCCGTTCAAAAATTTCGAAGGCAAAATCGCGGCGATCGACGAAGAGCGCGGCAAAGTCAAAGTGCTGGTCTCCATGTTCGGCCGGGAAACACCGGTGGAACTTGATTATCTCCAGGTGAAAAAAATATAATCACGAATTACACGAATAAAATCGCACGAATCGACACGAATTATTTCAGACAATTATCTTAAGATATTCGGGCAATTCGTGAACATTCGCGTTATTCGTGAAATAATTTATTATAATGTAGTTGCCTTGATTTGCTCCCCCCCCGCATTTGCGGGGTCGGGAAGCAATGCCTCGGCGCTAAAAATTTTATGGCGAAAAAAGTAGTGACGAAAATCAAATTGCAGATTCCGGCGGGCAAAGCCACGCCGGCGCCTCCGGTCGGACCGGCGCTCGGACAGCACGGCATTGAAATCCAGAAATTCTGCAACCAGTTCAACGAAGCGACCAAGAGCAAGATGGGCGACATCGTGCCGGTGGTCATCACGCTTTATGAAGACCGGAGCTTTTCCTTCATCATGAAAACGCCTCCGACTTCCGAGCTGATCAAGAAAGCGGCCGGCATCGAGAAAGGCGCGGCCAATCCGCTGACCGAAAAAGTCGGCAAGATCACGAAGGAGCAGCTGCGGCAGATCGCCGAGACCAAGATGCCGGACCTGAACGCGAACGACATTGACGCGGCGATGAAAATAATCGCCGGCACGGCGCGGCAAATGGGAGTCACAATCGTTGAATAACGGTGCATGATTATGCGCCGACAGTCCAGACAATTTTTTTCTTTACAATTTATATCGTTGTGGAAGCCACGCACCACTCGCCCAAATCCGGGCTCGGGTTCCTGGCGCCATTACCACGACCGTTCATACTCATGAATCATGTAGCATGAAACATGTAACAAAAATCTAACGAAGATTTATTGATACGTGATGCATGCTACATGTTGCGTGACAAAACAGGTCGTGTCGGCTTGTTTTTTTATTCTGCTGTTCAGACGAGCTTGGCCAAGCTCGTCTGAACAATAATCATTACAACGCGTCTATTGCTTGGCCAAGCTCGTCTGAACAATAATCATTAAAACGCGTTTTGCATAACTAATTTACCGTTACGCATTGCGCGTTACCCATTACCAATTTTATGCGCTCAAAACGCTACGCGAAAATCTCCAAGCTCATCGACAAGGCCAAGCTCTATCCCGTTGCCGAAGCATTGGAATTGCTGAAGAAAAACCCGGGCGCGAAATTCGACGAAACGATCGAAATCCATTTCCGCCTGGGCGTCGATCCAAAAAAGGGCGAACAGCAAGTCCGCGGCACCGTGGTTTTGCCGTTTTGCTTCGGCAAGTCGAAGAAAGTCGCAGCCTTCGTTCCCGAAGCCAGAGCAACCGAAGCCAAAGACGCCGGCGCCGACATCGTGTACACCGAAACAAGCGTGGCCGAGCTGCAGAAATCCGGCAAGATCGAATTCGACATCCTGGTCGCGGTGCCGGAGATGATGCGCGCCATCGGCCCCTTGGCGAAAACTCTCGGACCGAAAGGGCTCATGCCTTCGCCGAAGAACGAAACCATTTCGCCGAATTTGAAAAAGATGATTCAGGAATTGAAGCAAGGCAAAGTGGCTTTCAAAAACGACGACACGGCCAACATCCACCAGACCATCGGCAAAGTCAGCACGGATTCGTCCAAGCTCGTTGCCAATTACGAAGCGCTCGTCGCCGCCATCAAGAAAGCCAAGCCGGAAACCGCCAAGGGAAATTACATCAAAAACATTTTCCTTTCCACGACCATGGGACCGAGCGTCAAAATCGCGCTATAAGCTTTCGGATAATAATAAAAAGCGCCGCCTGTCGAGGTTGCGCTTTTTCGTTTTTCAAATCGATTGCGCGCCGGCATCCAGAAGCCGCGCCCGGATTTCATGCGGAATTTCCGCGCTGTCGATGTCGCATTCCTTGTGGCATTCCGGACACGTGTAAATGTATTCCTGAACCATTCCCGCCACAGCGCACGCGTTCGGTTCGCACGTGAGATTTTGCAATGTCAAAGTAAATTCTTCGCCGCAATTCCGGCACTTTATCAACTTGTACCATTCGCGGGTCGCGTCGCACATCTTCTCTCTCCTTTCATTATTGAAGATTAAAGGATATTTGAATTCGTCGTATGTTCAGTTCGAATGATAATCATAATAGCATGGAAAATTATTCCCGTCAATGCTTGATTTTATTTTGAATCAAAACGGCCGGATTATAATATGATTACCCCTGACTCGTTGTCAGGGAGGAAATTATACTCCCACACAGCCCGCCTTCGTTCACAACTACGGCGAGGCGAGCGAATGCGGGATAATGATTGGATTTTAAAAGCGCGTTCCTTATAAAGTACGCGCTTTCAGCTTGTTCAATGGAAATGCAATTTCCGCGGACATTGCGCTTTGGTTTGCTCGAGCAGGCGGCGGACTTGGACTTGCTGCTTCACTTCTGACGGAACTTCATGCGGCGCCATTCTGACCACGCGGCAGCAAGTCGGACAATGAACGTAATTGCCTTGGGCGTCGGATTGCAGCTTCTGCGCGGTTACGATCAAGCGTGTCCCGCATTTTGAACATTGCTTTTCTTTCGACCAGGTTTCTCCGCCGACCGCTTCATTTTTCGAATTCGCTTCCATGGTTTCCCTCCATTTTTTAAAGAAACCGCCTGAAAAGTTCGTGCTATTCGATAATCGCGAACAGGCAAATTATGCCATGCGGAAAAAAGCCGGTCAAACGAGTTATGCACCGCCGTTAGTTCTTTCAATTTCCAAATCAATCAACTCTATCAACTTATTAAACCCCGAAGGGATCCCATTGGGACTTTATCAACTTTCCCCACCCCAACCGCAGCGCGACAGCCGATAGGGTCAAACTGATGCTCCGGATTGCTCCCGCGCAAGCCCGCCTGATTCTTGTACTGACACCAGTAGCCGCAACCCAGGGCGCGCGCAATCTTGTTAAACGACGCCAGCAAATAACACGCGCTGCCCTTGCCCGCGTAATCATCAATCACTTGATTTGTCTTTTCCAAATAAACCAAAAATTGCGTCAGCCAATCTTCCAATGTCAACCCTTGTTCGTTCGCGTATTGTTTAGCAGTTTGTAATAACTTAAGATATTGTTCCGGCGTTTGGTTGGCTTCGATTTGTTTTCTGCCTCCCACTGTCTTGCCCTTGCCTTCTCGCGGAATATTCGGATTCTTTTCGATTAAAATCACATTCCAGCCGGCAAACGGATCTTTATCTTTAGCTTGCTCGTCC
>JAZDPK010000036.1:0-2694 GCA_043797615.1 Parcubacteria group bacterium | reverse complement strand
AAAAAAAGAAATAGGAAAAGGCAGGGACGCATTTATCTCGGCGGATAAAAAATTAAAAGAAAAAATTTCTAAATTAATTGAAAATCTGGCGAATCCCGAAGCGAAAGTACATAATAACGCCATATATGATTTGGCCTATTTGGGCCCGAAAGCGATTCCGGCTTTATCAAGGGCATTGAATGACCCCAGAGAACCGGTGCGCGTAAGAGCTATAAGGGCGCTCTTTTACATGGGCAATGATGCAAGCGCGGAGGCGCCCGCGATACTGAAAAATATTAGGGATCCACATTCTTCTTTTAATGAACGCGCGGAAGCCGCCGTGTATCTTGGCCAACAAAAAACAGTAAACCAAAGCGTGATTGACGCCTTGACAGATGCGGCAATAGACGGCGCCAAATACGGAAAAGACAAACTAAGATCAACTGCCGCAGTTGCATTATTAATGTTATACAATAATGGGGATGCTAATATGAGAAAACTCATGGAAAAGATTGTTCAAGATAAATTTAAAACCGCTATGAATTCGCTTAGAAACCCCGATACAGGTGCGGAACATTATATTAATGAAGAAGACCATCAACAAAAAATAAGTGTAGCTGCCGCCTTAAAAAATATAATGGACATGTTTGACGGATTAAAACATAAAAAAAATTAAACTCGGTTATAAAAACCAAAAAAAGGGGCTGCATATCTTCCGATGTGTTGAATAAGAAGAATGACAATAATTTGGTAAAAATTTAATAGTAGATAGTGGATAGAGTATAGTGGATAGTATTTATAGATGAATTTTTATCCGCCGTTAGCGGATAAAAATTCTACATCACTACTATTCACAACGTCTTAATTGATTGCGCATAGTTTTCTTATGGTTTCGTTGCCTCGTCCCCATGCCGAAAATTGCTTTTCTACAGAATTTATAACCATATCCATTTCGGGAAAATAAATATTATGTATGCAAAGACGCCGCGTTAATTTCCAAACCCGCTCACAGGGGTTGAGATCTGGGCTATATGGAGGCAAAAATTCAAGCTTAAATTGATCAGCATGTTTTTCCCTCCATTCCTTATGTAGCCTCGCATGATGAAACTTTGCATTATCAATAATAATAACTATACGTCTTCCGTTTCCCTCAGCATAATGCCGTATATGCCTGAGAAATTTAAAAAAATTTTCGGCATTGAAACGCTCCCTTTCACGACAATATACAAATTTACCGTCGCGCAAACGAACAGCGCCAAAGTACCCCACGTTTTTGCGGGTTGGCTGATGCAACAAAATTGGGTTAGATATCTCTGGCGGCACCCACATCCGGCAACGCGATCCATATTGTTGAAAATGCACTTCATCCATGGCCCAGATATCAATTTTTTTGTCCTTCATTAGTCTTCGAAGTTTTTTTTATATTCCCACTGTAATTCTGGATTGGCATGAGCTATCTGAGGACGTGGTTTGCGCAATCGAAAACCAAATTGCCTGAACATGCGTTGACATTGGCGCACGCCCAAACAGACTCCGTAATTTCGCTTAATGAAAGCGGATAAAGTTTTGCCGTCCCACAGATTCCCTGTCAGTCCTACGTCAGAAGGAAGTTGCCGCAGTGCCATATTAATCTCTTTAAGTTGATCAGGATTAAGACATTTAGGGCGACCCTGCCGCTCTCCATCAGTCAGCCCGGTTAAACCTCTTTCTTCAAATCTGTGAATCCAATTTTCAACGGTACGAGGCGAATCCCCTAATAACCGCGATACCTCGGGGCAGGACATTCCTTGGGCCACAAGCAGTACGCCGTGCAACCTGTGATCGTATCGCGATTCTTGCGACCTGCGAATTTCGTCCTGCAGTCCAAAAACAATAGTCTGTGCGTCCGATATATTAAGTTTTTTCATAAAACCATTATATCACAAATTGGTTTTATGCGCAATTACTTATGTCGTTGTGTATATTCACTATCTACTATTCACTATCCACTACCTTATATCGTACTTCCCGCCTTTGCCTTCATTGTTGATTTTCGCCTGCGCGGCGGCAAGCCGGGCAATTGGCACTCTGTAAGGCGAACAGCTTACATAATTCAAGCCAAGTATGTGGCAGAATTCAACTGATGACGGCTCTCCGCCGTGTTCGCCGCATATTCCGATTTCAATACCGGCTCTTGTCGCTTTGCCTTTTTCAACCGCCATCTTCATAAGCTGGCCCACACCTTCCCTGTCGAGCACCTGGAACGGGTCGTCTTTTAATATCTTCTTTTCAAGGTAAACAGGGATAAACGATTTTGACGCGTCGTCGCGCGAATATCCGAACGTGGTCTGCGTAAGGTCATTGGTTCCGAAACTGAAGAACTGCGCGTATTCGGCAAGTTCGTTGGCATTTGTGCAGGCGCGCGGCAGTTCAACCATCGTGCCTATTTTATAAGTTATTTTTACGCCTGTTTCCTTAATGACTGTCTCGGCAACTTCTTTTGTCATCTCATAGTTGTATTTCATTTCGTTTTTATGGCCCACGCCCGGTATCATTATTTCGGGTTTGGCGTCAACGCCCTGTTTCTTCAATTCGCACGCGGCTTCCATAATGGCGCGCACCTGCATGCGGTAAATTTCAGGATACACAATGCCCAGGCGGCATACACGAAGCCCTAGCATCGGGTTAAATTCTCTCAATGACCGCACTGATTCAAGTAATACTTCTTTTTTGATT
>JAZDPK010000051.1:0-3669 GCA_043797615.1 Parcubacteria group bacterium | reverse complement strand
GATGTCCTTCAAGATGATTTATTTTAATCAACGGTTTTCTATAAACCCACGCCAATGTTTTCGCCGTTTCCACGCCGACCAGAAGCGAACTCATCAAGCCGGGGCCGGAACACACGGCGATATAGTCAAAGTTAGTTCTTTCGTTCGGTTTATAGTTTTTTCGTTTTTCCGTTTTTTCGTTTTTCCGTTCTGCTTCTTCAAGTGCCATTTCAATTACCGGCAGAATATTTTCAATATGCAGTCTCGCCGCCACTTCCGGCACGATGCCGCCGTATCGCGCGTGGACTTTGACTTGCGAAGAAACCACGTTCGACAGAATTTCAAAACAGCCAGCTTCGATTCGCACGACGCTGGCCGCTGTCTCGTCGCAGGATGTTTCAATGGCTAATATCTTCATATTATACTCATTCTTTCATTTTTTTATGGTTTTGTAAACCCTGAAATTATTTTTTTTGTTTTCTCTTGATTATTTCAATTAACCGTGATATTATTGCCACATCGTCAAATTATGCCGCTATCGTCCCTGTCAGCCGAAGCTTTAGCGCAGGCTGATAGTGGTTAAAAATAAAATTGCGCCGCTATCGTCTAGTGGTTAGGACATTAGGTTTTCATCCTAAAAACCGGGGTTCGATTCCCCGTAGCGGTACCAGCCTTCGCTCCTCGACGCCTTGATGACTTCAGTGCTCGGAGCTACGGCTGGCAAGCCAATAAAATAAACGAATGCAGTCGGCGCATTAAGATGGCGATTTTTTTATTTTAAAAGAGCGCCCGCGTGCGAAGCGCTCTTGATTTCATTTGATCGGCAAAAAATCTTTAGGTCGGAAAATTCTGGCGCCGGAGCCGGCTTTTTTCAAAATGATCGTCGCGTCCTGCGAAAAAAGCGCGCTGATATCGAGCGCCTTGCCCTGCTCGTCATACGCCGCCAGCGCCTTGTCCCTGATGGCGCTCAACTCTGTAAAATCGAGAATTGCGCCCAGAAACTTGTTGCAGACGCATTCCCCTATGCGCTGCGTTCTGGACACGCAATTCTTTATTATGAACTTTGGCCTTTTCGCCTCCTTTTTGAATAAGCGGCTCAATTTGATTTTAACCCACATATCCTTATTTGTCAAAACACACTTTTTCATCCGGCACTTGAAGTTTATCGAAAAATAAGATACACTCTAATAAACTCTAAATCCAGTGCAGTGTAGTCAGTTTGGTAACTGACAAACTGCACTGCACTGCTAAACGCTAAATTCTAAATAAATCTTAAATTCAAAATAGGAAAGAAGGGAAAGAGAACTAATGAAGAAAGAGGGCTTAAGAAGGCTAAAGAAGATAGTCTTGAATAATTTGTCTCGCATATCTTCTTGAGCCATCTTTGCCTTCTTCTGCCTTATTCGCCCTCTTTAACCTCCTTTTTCAAAAATTATGGCAAATCCAAAGCACCGGCGCAGCCATTCGGCAGTCGGCAGAAATCGCGCTCACTTGGCATTGAAAAAAGTAACGCCGAAATCCTGCCCGCAATGCGGCGCAGCGGTTTTGTCGCATAAAGTCTGCAAAGCGTGCGGCTATTACAAAGGAAAGCAGGTAATGAAGACTAAAGCCGACCTCAAAGTGAAACGCGAAGAAAAGCGCAAAATCCGCGAAAAGAAAGAAAAAGAGAAGATGCAAAAACTTAAAAACTAGCATAGTTGTCTGGTTTGCGTGTTATAAATCAAAAGAACCAGTAAACTATTTAACCATTTTATGACATCTATCATCCTCGTCGCCGTGGCGACCGCTCTTGTCGCGATCATCTACGGCATCATTCTAATCAGCATCGTGTTGAAGAAAAGTGCCGGCAACGATAAAATGCAGGAAATCGCCAAAGCGATCCAGCAAGGCGCGAAAGCGTATTTGAACCGCCAGTACAAAACGATCGCCGTGATCGGCGTCATCGTTTTTATTTTGCTCGCGGTTTTTTTGAATTTTAAAATCGCCATCGGCTTTTTGATCGGCGCGGTTTTATCAGGATTGACCGGCTACATCGGCATGAACGTTTCCGTCCGCGCGAACGTGCGCACGGCCGAAGCGGCGCGCGGCGGCATGAAAAAAGCGTTTGACGTCGCAGTCAAAGGCGGCACGATCACCGGCATGCTCGTCGTCGGCTTGGCGCTATTCGGCATTGCCGGATATTACTGGATTACCAAAGATTTGAACGCCGTGCTCGGACTTGGCTTCGGAGGCAGCTTGATCTCGATTTTCGCCCGTCTTGGCGGCGGCATCTTTACCAAAGCGGCCGACGTGGGCGCCGATCTGGTCGGCAAAGTGGAAGCCGGCATTCCGGAAGACGATCCGCGCAATCCGGCGGTGATCGCCGATAACGTGGGCGACAACGTTGGAGACTGCGCCGGCATGGCGGCTGATTTGTTTGAAACATACACGGTCACGGCGGTGGCAGGGATGCTGCTCGGCGCGCTGATTTTCAACGGTTCGAGCTTTGCCATTCTTTTCCCGCTCTTGCTCGGCGGCGTTTCCATTTTAACTTCGATTGTCGGAACATTTTTCATTCAACTCGGAAAAAAACAAAACATCATGGGCGCGCTTTACAACGGCTTGATCGTGGCCAGCGTTCTCGCGGCGATCGCGTTTTATCCGATTACGAATTGGATAATGAAAGGCAACGGATTATACAGCGTCAATCATTTGTATTTCGCTGCATTGATCGGATTGGCGGTAACGGGCTTGTTGGTTTTCATCACCGAATATTACACTTCGAAAAAATACAAGCCGGTTCAATCGATCGCTGAAAGCTCGACAACAGGACACGGCACGAACATCATTACTGGATTGGCTGTTTCAATGAAATCAACAGCTTGGCCGGTCATCGTTATTTCCGCCGGCATTTTCGGCGCTTACTATTTCGCCGGATTGTACGGCATCAGCGTCGCAGCCATGGCCATGCTTTCCATGACCGGAATAATCATCGCCATCGATTCATACGGACCGATCACGGACAACGCGGGCGGCATCGCGGAAATGGCCGAATTGCCGCAGGAAGTGCGCGACGTCACCGATCCGCTCGACGCGGTTGGCAACACGACCAAAGCGGTTACAAAAGGCTATGCCATCGGCTCAGCCGGCTTGGCCGCGCTGGTTTTGTTCGCCGATTATTCGCACACGTTAAAAGGATTAACTTCAAACGTCGTGGCGTTCTCGCTGGATAATCCGTCGGTAATCATCGGATTATTCATCGGCGGACTCTTGCCGTACTATTTCGGCGCGCTGTCAATGCAAGCGGTGGGCAAAACCGCCGGCAAAGTGGTGGAAGAAGTGCGCAGGCACTTCCGCGAAATTAAAGGCATCATGACCGGCGAATCAAAGCCTGACTACGGAAAATGCGTTGACATCGTGACCAAAGCGGCGATCAAGCAAATGATTTTGCCGGCGCTCATTCCGGTGCTCGTTCCGATCGCCGTCGGATTCATCTTAGGCCCGATCGCGCTGGGCGGCCTCTTGGTCGGCAGCATCATAACCGGATTGTTCGTCGCCATTTCCATGACCACCGGCGGCGGCGCGTGGGACAACGCGAAAAAATACATTGAAGAAGGCCATCACGGCGGCAAGGGTTCGTTCGCGCATCAAGCCGCGGTCACCGGCGACACGGTCGGCGATCCGTACAAAGACACGGCCGGCCCGGCGATC
>JAZDPK010000037.1:0-22852 GCA_043797615.1 Parcubacteria group bacterium | reverse complement strand
GTCAGCGCTGTCATCGGCACGCACACGCACGTGCAAACGAGCGACGAACAAATTTTGGAAAAAGGCACCGCCTACATCACGGACGCAGGCATGGCCGGGCTGAAGTATTCCAGCCTTGGCGTTGATTTGAAAAACGTCACCGCCATGTTTTTAACGCAAGTGCCCCAGACCTGGGAGATGCCGGAGCACGGCGCTTGCCAAGTGGATAGTGTTTTTGCTATAATTAACGCAGGAAATATGAAAGCGGAAAGCATCGAACGGATCAAATTAGATGTGGATATGTAATATTCGAGAACACAATGCGTAAACGTTTGATTGATTTATAAATCAAAAAAACATAATTTAAATATAATAAAACTCAACGCAACTTGCGCAAATTACACAAACATCTATCAGTCCCTGATGTTTCGCGTAATTTCGTAATGGTTTCGCGTGGTTTCGCGTTTATATGAACAAAGCAGAACTCGCCGCAGTCATCGCTGACAAAAGCGGCATCACCAAGAAGCAGGCCGAGGACGTGCTCGAACTGCTCGTCACCACGATCATCGACACGATCAAAGTCGGCGGCGAAGTCACTTTAACAGGCTTCGGCACTTTCTCGGCGCGCGTGCGCAAAGGCCGCGTCGGCGTCAATCCGCAACGGCCGACGGAAAAGATTGACATCAAGCCGACCAAAGTCGTGAAATTCAAAGCCGGCAAGACGTTGAAGGACGAACTCAAAGCCAGCCAGACAGCAGCGCCGGCGGCAATAGTGTAAATTATTTACAAACGAAAAAAGCCTCGCCGATGTTGGTGAGGCTTTTTGATTTAAAAATTATTTAACCAATTGTCCATCTTTCGTGAAGATGAAATCGCATTGTTCACAGAGCAGTACTTCCTTATGCGCTTCTTCCGAGCTGCATTGCGGACATGGCATTGGCGGCTTTTCCACTTTTTCACCGACAAGAATAAACCGCATATTACAATGATTGCATTGCAATTCATTCTCACCGATAATTGTAAAAATGTTGTCGCGGCATTTAGGGCAGAGCAAAAAATATGCGTAGCCCGCTTCTTTATCACCCCACAATATCAACTGGCATTTGTTGCATTGAAAAAAATCACCAACTAATTTTTTCAAATCCTTTTCTTGACAATTTGAACATCTCATTTTTTTCTCCTTTTGTTTTATTGTTAAAATGCTCAATCGGTCAATCGTATTTATAGCAAAATCGGCTAAATCTGTCAACACCCGCGCATTGTTTTTGTCAATAATTTGGATTATAATTAAATCATTGAACGATTATTCCTGCCATGCTTCGAGGGTTTGGGCATAATATCTGCGTGAAATAACTTTCCAAACCACCTCAGCATGACATGGCATTGTCACTCTTAGGCGCTCCGAGTGAGTAAAGCGAATCGAAAAGCCTCGAATGGGTGACGGGTATAATTTTTCAGCATATCCTCTTTGCCTTCTTTACCCTCTTTAGCCTTCTTATCCCTTTTTCTCCTTTTTATATGTCAAACAACAGCGATTGGCAAAAACATTTGGACAATTTGGACGAACATTATCATCCGAACAATTTTTTTGCCGGCAAAAATTTAAAACCGTCGAACGATCCGAGCATCGCCGACAATTTTTTCACTCCGGCCCTGACCGACGACGCGGACTTTATTGACGAAGGCCAGTTGACCGTGGATATTTCCCAGGATGAAAAAAATCTGTATGTTGTCGCGCCGATCGCCGGCGTCAAGGCAGGCGACCTCGAAGTGGGCATTGACAACGATGTTTTGACCATCCGCGGCCGCCGCGACCAGGAATACGAAGAAAAAGGGAAAAAATTCATCTACCGCGAATGCCATTGGGGCAGATTCTCGCGCAGCATCGTCCTGCCCCTGCCGGTCAAAGCCAAGGAAATCGAAGCCAAGCTGGAAAACGGCGTGCTGAAGATCACGTTGCCGAAAGCGGAGGAAAGCAAAAAAATAAATATCCCGATTCACGAAATACCCGAATAAGCGCGATAATTAGTACGGATTGATTGCATCAATCCCGTAACATTATTCCCCGCAAAGCAGCGCATTCTCAATCATATGGGCGGAATGAACCTGATTCCCGAAAAGAAACCAAGCAAGCTGAAATGGCTTTTCATCGCTGTTTCCGCTTTTTTGATTTTATGCGCCGCGTTGCTCGTTGCTTCGATCGCCTTGTCAATGAACTATAAAACAAGAATCTATCCGGGGATAATGGTCGGCGATCTCTCTGTCGGCGGGCTGACGAAAACGCAGGCCGCGGAAATAATCAAAGGCGATTTCAAGCAAATTTACGGCCGAGGTTTCAATTTTCAGCTGGACAATGAGACGAAAACCGTTTCGAACGAAGGCGAAATTTTAAAATTGAATTTGGACAGCCTGGTGGACAAGGCGTTCGCTCTCGGCCACTTTGGCAACTGGTGGGACCGCAGTTGGCCCACGATTGTTTACCCGGTTTTCAAAAAAACCCTGCCGCTCGACTACCGGTTCGACAAGGACGCTCTGAAAACGAGTCTGCAGGACGCTTTCCAGGCGGTGGAAACGCCGGCCAGGAACAGCGAAGTTGCGGTGAAAATCGTTGATTTGAAAACCAGGCAGTACGAGCTTGAATTTTCCGATTCGTCGATCGGCCAGACTTTCAACTATTCGCAAGCGATCGAAACGTTGGACAAGGCGCTGAAACGTTTTCAAAATCCGACGCTTTCTCTGGCAAAGCAAAACGATTTCCCGAAAATAACAAGAGACATGGCTGTGGCGCAAAAAGACAAAATCGATCAGCTTTTAAGAATCCAGCAAATCGATCTGTCTTTTCAAAATAAAACCTGGACGATCGCCTGGCCTGATTTCGCCCGATCGATCAAAGTGGCGCTGGACGATCAAGAAAAGCCCGCCGTTACGTTGGATCGGGACATGATTAAAAGCCAGCTGATCGCGATCGCCCAGCAAGTGAACCGGCCGGCGGTCGACGCGAAAATCCGCGTTCAAAACAACCGCGCCACCGAATTTCAATCAAGCCAGACCGGGCAGGAATTGGACGTTGAAAAAAATTACGCGAAAATAGTTGAAAACGTTTTAAGCGGTAACAACAAAATCGAACTGATCGTCGATATCACCGAGCCGAAAACAAAAATCGATTCGATCAACGAACTCGGCATCAAAGAAAAAATCAGCGTCGGCGTTTCCGACTTTTCCGGCAGCCCGGCGAACCGGATTCATAACATCGGCATCGGCGCCGCGGCGTTGAACGGCCTGATCATCAAACAAGGCGAGGAATTTTCTTTGGTCGCGGCTCTGGGCGACATCGACGCGGAGAGCGGCTATTTGCCGGAACTGGTCATCAAGCAGAATAAAACCACGCCGGAATTCGGCGGCGGATTGTGCCAGATCGGCACCACTCTGTTCCGCGTTGCGCTGGCCGCCGGCGTGCCCGTCACCGCCAGGCAAAACCACACCTACCGCGTTGTTTATTACGAGCCGGCCGGCACGGACGCGACCATCTACGTTCCCCGTCCTGACGTTAAATTCATCAACGACACGCCGTCGAACATCTTGATTCAAACCAAACAGCAAGGCAATATTTTGACTTTCGAATTTTGGGGAACGCGCGACAGCCGAGCCGTTTCATTCGAAGGGCTGAACAAAACCGACGACCTGCAGAAATTAAAACCGGAAATTTTCAACATCACCAATCCCGGTCCGCCGAAAGAAATAGAAACCACCGAGCTGGCGCCGGGCGTGAAAAAAAGAATCGACACCGCGCACAACGGAGCCGACACGATTTTCTACCGATACATCACGAAAGCGGACGGAACCAATTCGAAAGAAACCTGGAAGAGCCACTACGTGCCCTGGCAAGCGGTGTTCCTGATCGGCGTCGATCCCTTAAAAGTTGTCCCGCCGACAACAACTCCGATCGATCCGGAAAATATCATTCCGCCGACGGTCGCTCCGGGCAACTCGACGAGCGCGAACAAATTATAATTTAAAACAAAAAATCGACTGACATAACGTCAAGCCGGTTTTTTTATCAGATGAAAAACCTCCTCAAATGGACAGACAAGAAACTTTTGCCATGGCCAAACCGAGCCGAAGCCTGGTTTTACCTCAGGCAAAAATTCCATGCTTGTCGTGTCTGTCCGTCTGAAAAGGCTTTATATGCTTTCCGCGTAAACAAACTGCAAAAGGAATAATCTCTTAATTGACTCTATATCCTATCAAACTTTTAAATATTTGTCAATAGCTGACAACAAAATGCTTATTTGACTAAATTTAGCTCTTTATCTCTTTGCCTCTTTACCTCATTGTTTTATCATCCAACCGTTATCTTATTGTACCCCTGAAAAAATTAACTGGCAAGTGTTGTTTTATTAAGAGATTGTCCACATGTTATCAACAAGGAAAGTCATGTATCACGCAACATGAAATAAAAAATTATTTAAGATTTCAATACAATAGATTACGTTAAAATATATTTTGGAGCATTGTCATCCTGAACCCTGGCCTCACGGCGGGGCAGGCTAGATTCAGGATCTGACAATGCGATGAAAGTGAAATTTACCGCTGTCGGAACGGATTCTGAATCTCGCGCACTATGCAAAATTGCAATTGCGGGACACAGCGAGTTCAGAATGACAGCGTGTGTTATTCCGCTGTCGACTGCAGATTGCTTCGTTTAATAATGAATCGAATAACCTTTATAAATGTACTATCTCGCAATGACAGCGTGTCGTTATAAAAAAAATTCCATCGGCAATAACCTTTGGAATTTTTAAATCGAAATTGTTTAGCGTTTTATTCGCGTTGGGTTTAGCTCGCCTCGCTGCGAAGCGGGCGTTGTTTCGCGTCTATCTTGATTCCAGCATTTCCAACAAATCTTCAAAGTCCTGCTTTGTCCAGCCGGGATAGAATTGTTCTTTTGTCTCATCATCGCCTTTTGCATCAATATAATTTTTAATTTCGTCAATCATGAATTGGCCGCTCCCCTGTTCTTCCGTTTCCAACTCTTCATAATATCTTTTCTTTTCGCGAAGATCTTCGTTGGTGGGTCTTGGCGATTTTTTTTGATCTATTTTTTCAAGCATAAAATATTTTCAATGGTTTAGTGTGTGTTTTGCGTATGGTTTCGCGCCTGCCTGCCGTAATTTCAATGAAGGCAGGTAGTTTCGCGTTTAAATTATCTTGTCTATTATCCCGTACGCCTTCGCCTCCTCCGCCGTCATGTAGTAATCGCGGTCAGAATCTTTTTCCACTTTGGCGATTTCCTTGCCCGCGTGCTTGGCTAAAATTTTATTCAGATTGTGCTTCACTTTGATTATTTCCTCCGCCTGAATTTTAATGTCAGTGGCCTGGCCCTGCGCCCCGCCCATGACCTGATGGATCATTATTTTCGAATTGGGCAAGGAAAAACGCTTGCCTTTTTCGCCCGCGGCCAAGAGCACCGCGCCCATGCTCGCGGCCATGCCCACGCAAATGGTAACGACGTTCGATTTAATATATTGCATCGTGTCGTATATCGCCAAACCCGCGGTCACCGAGCCGCCCGGGGAATTAATGTACATGCTGATATCTTTCTTCGAATCTTGGCTGTCGAGAAAGAGCAATTGGGCGATGATCGAATTGGCAACGGCGTCGTCGATCGGCGTGCCCAAGAAAATGATGCGCTCCTTCAAAAGCCGCGAATAAATGTCGTAGGCGCGCTCGCCGAAGCTTGTTTTTTCGATTACTGTGGGGATTAAGTACATAGGAAAAGGTTGTAGTGAGTAGGGGGTAGTTAGTAGTAACTTAAGATAATTGTCTTAAGAACTATCCCAAAGGGATCCCTTCGGGACAACCTACTCGCTACCGGCTACCAACTGTAAATTGTTAATATTTAAAATAGTATTATAAATTCTTTGCATTGTCAAACTCGACTATTGACAAAATCAATTAAGTTTGATATCATGTTAAGTCCAGTCTCGATATTGTTCATAAACAAACCCAATAACAAGGAGGTTTTCAATGAAAGCAAAAATCTCAAAAACCGCGTTCGCCGATTTCAGTAAAAAGAAAATGGTGCACAGCATCGGAATATTCAAGTTTACGTCAATCCGTAATTTTATTTTTCGTCTATTCGTGATCGCAATGATAATGGGACTGTTGATATGTATTGCCGCCTACGCCATCGACATAATTACCTGTTACAAACATAGTGCCTTTACTTCCGTGGGAGCAGTATTAGGTATTTCTCTCTTCGGAGGAGGAGCGATCGTGGCGTTCATTATGGATTTCATAATAGACTGACAACAAACTAAGGTAAAATAACTACCTAGCCCCGTGCGGAACAATCCGTTCGGGGCTTTTATTTTAAGAAAATACAACGCGTTGATGCGAATTAACCTGCATGCGAATGCCGCGAATAAACCCTTATACGCTTGTCATCCTATGACAGAAATAATGCGAATCGGCCTTCGTTAAAACTTCGGCCGACAAAGTGCCGCGAATATACAAATAAACCGCCATTTTGTCAGCGATAAATAACCTTGTTTACAGGCTAAATTTAACTAAAATAGTATAGACATTGTCAAAAACACTTGACAAAAATATCAAAGTGTGCTATAATGCTATGTTATTTGAAAATCTATTTTTTCAGCACAATGATGCGGAGGAGAGAGAATTTTCGCGCTGATATCCGGGCCACGCCCCGCTCGACGCAAGTCGATGCTGGTTGTCCCAAATATCGGCCGAATAATCACAACCCCGGTTGGTTTTTGCGGGAAATATTTATCAATAATTGCCCAATCAAAACCAATTTATTCCTCTTCATCATCGTGTTGAAAAAGAAAAAAAGATAAACGCGATAAACGAGATTTGCTGGGCAATAAAGTCTCGACTATCTCGTTTATCCCATTTATCCCATAGTCTTTCATAGTTTTCAGTAAAATGATGAGGAAAAAGGCTCGGATCACAATTAAAATATATTAATAGGGTCCGTATGCCGGCCTCATCAATTTTCTGGAAAGTATTATTTGCACCTTAAAAGTTTCGCGTATGTTTGGCGTTAAGTTTCGCTTCGTTTCGCGCTCTTCCTCCCGGAAGAGTAGACAACCTCGCAGGAGGGTTTTCTCTCTCCTCAAAAGAGCTTCGCGCTGAAAATTTTATAAATAATATTAATACAAATTTTCCGCGGAGTTTACCTTTGTCTACTCCTTTGGAAGGGAGCAATCCTTTCCGCCGCAAAGGGGCAGTCCTATTGGATTGTCTCTTTGTATTTGGGGAAGAAATAAGATAGAGCTACGAATACAAAGGGGGCAAAGGGGGCTAAAGGAGATCAGTGTGACAATTTATCCAAGATAATCTTCCCTGGACTTTTTTCTCCTATCTTTCTGCATGATCCTCTTTAGCCTTCTTATCCCTCCTTTCTCCTTCTCTTTCCCCTTTCGATTAAATATGATAAAATAACCATATCACCTAACCATTAAACAAAAATCAAAATGTCAAAAAGAAGACCGCAAAAAGAGCAATACGTCGAATATTATTCATTAAGCCCGGAGACGAAAAGAGGAATCTTCATAGTTTTCATTTTCATCGTCGCGATCGTCAGCGTGCTCAGCTTTTTAAGCCTGGCCGGAAGAGCCGGAGTCTATATCGACTTCGCGTTCGGCGTGGCGTTCGGCTGGGGGCGCTATATCGTGCCGCTGATTTTAATAATATTGGGCTACGCGCTGGCGCGTCCGCTCAAATACCAAATCGCGATACCGAATTACATCGGCATTTTATTGTTTATAATCGGCCTGCACGGACTCTTGCACCTGCGCTTGCCGCTGACTTCATCGTTTGATTTAAGTTTCAGCGGACTTGGCGGCGGCATTGTCGGTTATCTGATCAGCTATCCGCTTTTACAATACCTTGGCTTCTGGGCGGCGCTCATTATTTTGGTTGGTATTTTTATCGCGTCGATTTTATTGATGTTCAACACTGGCATCGAATCGCTTTTCCATAATACAAACATTTTTCGCTTTTTCCAACCGATCTTCAAACGAGGCGAAGCCGGCGAAATCACTGAAGAAACTTCCGAAACAGAGGAAGAAGTCAAAGAAGAAGCCGAAACTATTGCCGAAGAATCAAACGATCAAGTTAAGGAAGTCAAATTCAGCGCCAAAGGCTTGTTGAAAGAATCAGCGCCTGAAAAACCGGCCGGAATAAAGCCGTCGCACATTAAAATCGACCTGCCGATCAGCTTGCTCGACAATAAAATTTCCAAACCCACCAGCGGCGACATTAAAGTCGGCATGGAAAAAATCCGCAAAACTTTGGAGAATTTTCATATCAACGTCGAGCCGGGCGACGTGCAGGTCGGCCCGACCGTAACGCAATACACATTCAAGCCGGCCGAAGGAATCAAGCTTTCCAGAATCACGGCGTTGAACAACGACTTGGCCTTGTCGCTGGCCGCCCATCCGATCAGAATCGAAGCGCCCATCCCGGGCAAATCATTAGTCGGCGTGGAAGTGCCGAACCAGAAACCGGCGATCGTGCGCGTGCGCGAAATCATCGAATCCCCAAAATTCAGAAAACGAAAAAACAACACGGAAATCGTCCTGGGCAAGGACGTGAGCGGTCTGTGCTGGTCGGCGGATCTTTCCGGCATGCCGCATCTGCTCGTGGCCGGCGCCACCGGCTCGGGCAAAAGCGTTTGCTTGAACAGCATCATCATCAGCCTGCTTTACCAGAATAATCCCGCGACTCTGCGCTTGATTTTAGTCGACCCGAAGCGCGTCGAATTGCCGATTTACAACGGCATACCGCACCTTTTAACGCCGGTAATCACCGATGTGACTAAGACAATTTACGCTTTGCGCTGGTCGATCAGCGAAATGGACCGGCGGTTCGACCTGCTTGCGCAGAGCAACAAGCGGAACATTGAAGCTTACAATCTGGCGAACAAAGAAAAACTGCCTCACATCATCATTGTTATCGACGAGCTGGCCGATCTCATGGTCGCGGCGCCGGCCGAAGTCGAAGGATGCATTATCCGTTTAACGCAGATGGCGCGCGCCATCGGCATCCATCTCGTGGTGGCGACCCAGCGGCCTTCCGTTGACATCATCACCGGCCTGATCAAGGCGAATATCCCCTGCCGCATCGCTTTCAGCGTGGCGTCGCTCATGGATTCGCGCACGATCCTCGACTCTTCCGGCGCGGAAAAATTGGTGGGCAAAGGCGACATGCTCTATACCTGCCCGTCGCTTTCCAAGCCGCGTCGGCTCCAGGGCGCGTATGTCAGCGACGAGGAAATCAAGCGCGTGGTCAAATTTTTGAAAGACGCTTGCAATGAAGAAACCCAATACGAAGATTCGATCGTCAATAAGCCAGTGCACGGCCACTCGAGCTTTGAATTCCAGGGCGACAGCGGCGACGACGACATGTACGACGAAGCGAAAAAGACCGTAATTCAGAGCGGCAAAGCGTCGGCCTCATTGCTGCAAAGAAGATTGCGCGTTGGCTACGCCCGCGCGGCGCGGTTGATCGATCTTTTGGAAGAAGCCGGCATTGTCGGACCGGCGGACGGCGCCAGACCGCGTGAAATTTTGGTTGACAAACATACGGCCCTCACTGAAATGGCGAATATGCCGACGCGCAAAGAAAATAAAGAAAATATTGAAGAAGAAACGCCTGAAGAAGAATCGGGAGAAAACGAATCCGAAAATGATTCCGTAGGTCCTTCATTTATGAAGGACGAACCTGACGAAATCGATTCCGACGAATCAGATGATTCCGAAAACGTTGAAGAAGAACCGGTGCCAACGGTTTTTACAGCGGATAAAAATGAATTTCAGGAACTAGAGCGGGAATTTATTCCCGCCAAGTCCGATGAAACGGATAATGATGAAGAAGAAGAATCCAAACCAAAACCGAATCCAAAAATGGCCGAATTCAATCCGGATGACGCGGAGGACAATGAAGACGAAGATCAAAAACCGAAATTCGGGAGAAAGACGAAAACGGACGACGAGATTTATTAAAAATATAATTGAGCGAATTCGGCAAATTCAAAGCGAATTAAGACGCATTTTTATTTTTAAATTATGGAATACAACAAACTGGTCAGAGACAATATTCCTCAAATCATTGAAAGCAAAGGTGAAAAAGCGATAACTCGCATCGCCGGAGAAAAAGAATACGAAGAGGCGCTGGCAAATAAACTGCATGAAGAAGTCAGTGAATTTTTAAGCAAGCCGTCGGTGGAAGAAGCGGCCGACGTGCTTGAAGTTCTGCGCGCGATTTGCGAGTTGAAAGGCGTTGATCTGGCTGCGCTCGAAGAAACGCGGCGGAAAAAAGCGGAAGAGCGCGGCGGGTTTCAAAAGAGAATTATTTTGGATCGAACAGAATAAACGGCGTTTACAAATTGAATCGCCCGATGCTGTTTTTCGAGATAAAAAAAAGTGATTAACGAGATAAGCGTGATTGCCCAAACGACTTAATCAAGCCAATCTCATTTATCCCGTTTATCCCCTTACCCATTCCCCTATGACCGGCTTCACCACCAAAAAAATCTCAAATATCAACACGCTCGGCGAACGGCTGGAAAAGCACCGCAAGGAAAAAGGCCTTTCCATTGAAAAAGCGAGCCGGGCGATCAACACGAACGTCCGATATTTGAAAGACATTGAAAAAGACAACTACAAAGCTTTGCCGGCCGACGTTTATATCATCAACATTTTAAAAAGCTACGCCGATCTGCTCGATCTGAACCCGTCCACGGTAGTTGATATTTTTAAAAAAGAAAAAGCAGTGTATTTAATCATGCAAAAACGCAAACAGCAAGACAAAATCACTAAAATCGGATTAGCAACAAACGCGCTCCTGAACCCGCGATTTATCAAATATTCCGCGATTATCATTGTTCTTTTCGGAATGATTGCCTACATCGGCTGGGGCGTAAATAGAATCATTGCTCCGCCCAGACTAATCATCGATTCACCGGCGGACAATCTGGTTGTCAATAGCCATGAAATCAATATCCAAGGATCAACAGAGAAGGAAGTCAGCCTGAAAATCAACGATCGGCCGCTCCTCTGCGACGCGGACGGCCGGTTTTCCCTGACTCTTGATTTGCAAAACGGATTAAATACCATTAAAATATCAGCAGTGAAGAAACATAGCAAGGAACAAGTGGTCTACCGCAATATCATGGTAAATGACAATGTTCAAGACAATAATAGTACAAAACAGTAGAATATTACTTTTCAAAAGTTCGATTTGACAACATGATCAACCCTTCGACTCCTCGATAAACTCGAAGTTCAGGGCAGGCGTGATTTACCACTGATCAACTGATTCGTCCATAACAATTTATATTCAAGACAAATCATGTGGATCACGTTGCAAATCAGTGGATCAAGTTGTTATCTCCCTCAATAAGTTAGATTTTAAATTTCATTTATAATTCAAGTTTCAGAATTCTTCCAAGCTTGGACTTCTGAAATAATTTTTTTATGACCAAGAAAGACGAATTGGATCCGATCAAACAAAAGGCGTCGGACGACGCGATCAGCCAGATCAAGGAAAAGTACGGCGAAGGCGCGATCATGCGGCTCGGCGAGGCGAAGACCATGAACGTGGAGGCGATCCCGACCGGCAGCGTTTCGCTCGACATCGCTCTCGGCGTGGGCGGCGTGCCGCGCGGCCGCATCATCGAGATCTTCGGGCCGGAATCGTCCGGCAAGACCACGCTCGCCCAGCACGTAATTTC
The DNA here is from genome assembly GCA_043797615.1 of Parcubacteria group bacterium. GTDB lineage: Bacteria > Patescibacteriota > Patescibacteriia > UBA11705 > JABHMO01 > JAZDPK01. The sequence continues at coordinate 11,112 of JAZDPK010000037.1, read as the reverse complement.
CGAAGTGCAGAAGCGCGGCGGCACGGCGGCCTTCATCGACGCGGAACACGCGCTTGATCCGGATTACGCGGCCAAAATCGGCATTGACATCAATCAGCTTTTCATTTCCCAGCCGGACACCGGCGAACAAGCGCTCGAAATCGTGGAAACGCTCGTGCGCTCGAACGCCATCGATATCATCGTTATCGACTCGGTGGCCGCTTTGACCCCGCGCGCGGAAATCGAAGGCGAAATGGGCGACCAGCACATGGGCCTGCAAGCTAGATTGATGAGCCAAGCCTTGCGCAAGCTCGCCGCCATCATCGGCAAGACGAAAACGACCGTTATTTTCATCAACCAGACCAGGCAAAAAATCGGCGTGTTCTTCGGCAATCCGGAAACCACGACCGGCGGCATGGCCCTCAAATTCTACAGTTCGGTCAGAATCGAAGTACGCCGCGCCGCGCAGATTAAGAAAGGCGAACAGATCATCGGCAACCGCGTGAAAGTGAAAGTGGTGAAAAATAAAGTCGCTCCCCCGTTCCAAACCTGCGAATTCGACATCATGTACAATGAAGGCATTTCCATCACCGGCGATTTGATCGACATGGGACTTATTTATAATGTCGTCACCAAGTTGGGCAATTCCTACGCATACGGCGAAGAAAAAATGGGCGTAGGCCGCGAAACCGCCAAGCAGTATCTCCGCGAAAACCCGAAGCTGCGCGAAAAAATCACCAAGGAAATCTGGGTTAAGGTGAGGGAAAAAAGAGCGCTGGAAGCATAACGCAAGGACGAAACGCGAAACAACGCGAAATCATTGAGAAGCGAAACCATGCGAAACCGCCAAAAATATTTATTCATAATGAAATAATAACAAAAGAACAGATCATTATAGTCTGTTCTTTTTGTTTTATTATACTGAATGGTTTTGCGTAGTTTGGCGTCCGGTTTAGCGTTGTTTCGCGTTTTTCTACACTCTTTCCACGTACTCCCCGGTATCCGTATTTATCCTGATCACGTCGCCTTCCTTCACGAACAGCGGCACGTTAACGATAAATCCGGTTTCAACGGTCGCCGGCTTGGTGGCGTTGCTCACCGAGTCGCCTTTGACGCCGGGCGGCGTTTCAATCACTTTGAGTTCGACTTTAGGCAAGACGCTGACGCTGATCGGCCGCTCCTTAAAATAAACAACCGACACTTCTGTGCCTTCTTTAACGAAGTTGATCGCGTCACCCACGATATCCAGCTGCAGATCGATCGTTTCAAAAGAACTGTTGTCCATGAAATGCGCCTGATCCGCGTCTTTGTAAAGATAATTGACCGTCCTCCGCTCGAGATCAGCTGCTTCCACGCGGTCGCCCGGGTGGTAATTAATTTCCAGTATTTTTCCGGTTGAAAGATTTTTCAATTTTGTTTGCATCACCGGCTTGCGCTGCTGCATGCGGACAAAACGGGCTTCAACCACGGCGCAGGGCTCGCCTTCGACATTGATGATGACGCCTTTTTTAATTTCGCTTAAACTGGATAGCATAATATAATATTGTTTCACGAATTGCACGAATACCCACTAATGCGCGCGAATTCATCAAGATAATATTCAAAATTGATTCGTGCTTACCTGCCTGCCGGCCGTGCTCCGCCATAGCGGCTACGCGACGGCGAGCAGGCAGGTTCGCTTTTATTCGTTCTGATTCGCGACTTGTTTTTATTTGGTAACAAACGGCAAGATCGCCAGGAACCGGGCGCGCTTGATCGCTTCCGCGACTTTGCGCTGGTGCTTCGCGCATAGATGGCTTCGGCGGCGCGGCATGATCTTCGAATACGAAGAGATGAATTTGCGCAGAAGCGCGCCGTCCTTGTAATCGGCGTCTTTCATCCCGTTCACGCAGAAATGGCAGCGCTTGTCCTTCTGCTGCGCGTTGGCATTTTTATTGTTTGGCATCATACAAATTATAAAGTGATATAAATGGGATTAACGGGATAAACGTGATTTGCTGGGCAAAATTGTCCAGGCAATCGCGTTTATCTCATTTATCGCGTAATAATCAATTAATTGTTTCTTAGAACGGAATATTTTCAACCTTGATTTCCTCTTCCCCGTCGTTCGCCTGCGGAATTTCCGTGTTTTCAACGTTGATTATCGGCATTTCGTTCGCCGGAGCGGCCGGTTTTGACGAAAAGCCGGTTGAAGCGCCGGAATTCCCGGCCGGCGCAGACTGGCCGGTCGGCCGGTCGAGCATGATCAGGTTGTCGCAGACGATTTCCGTGCGGAAGCGCTTGACGCCGTCCTGGCCTTCCCACTCGCGGGTCTGCAGGCGGCCTTCAATGAAAACTTTGCTGCCTTTTTTCAAATACTGTCCGCAGATTTCCGCCAGCTTGCGCCAGACCACGATATTGTGGTATTCCACTTTTTCCTGCTTCTGGCCGCTGGCGTCTGTCCAGACGTAATTCGTGGCCATGCCGAACGAAGCGACGGACGTGCCTTGCGGCGTGGTGCGCAGTTCGGGATCGCGGGTAAGGCGGCCGATGATTTGAGCTCGATTTAAATCCATAGGATTGAAATTAGTTGTTTAAGAAATATTTTTTTATTTTTATGTAACAACTTGATCAACATGATCTTCCACTGATCAACTGATTTGTCCATAACATTTAATATTCGAGACTAATCATGTGGATCATGTTGCAAATCAGTGGATCATGTTGTTAAATTTAACTTTAGAGAACATCCTCTTTCAATATCTCGTCGAGCTTCTTGTCCAAATCCTCGAGCGACACCTTCGGCTTTTCGTTTGCGCTCGGCTTGGCCGCCTCGGCCGCTTTCTCCTCGTCAGCTTCGATCTTCTTCAGGCCGGAAAGGTTTTCTTCTTCCAATTTGGCCAGCTCTTTCTCCTTGTCTTTCCGCAATTTTTCCTGGATCTGCTGTTCGCGCCTGGATTCGGCCGCGGTTTTGACGCGCTTTTTGACGACCAAAAAGCGCAGAACCTCGGGCATGAGTTTCAGCTGATTTTCGATTTTCTTCAATTCGCCGGACGGCATTTCGAATTCCAGCGCCACATAAGTGCCTTGGAAAACGCCGTTGATCGGGTAGGATAGGCGCTGCTTGCCGATGACGTTGTCGACGGCAATGCTGCCTTGGCTGTCTTTTACCAATTTGGTGACCTTGCTAATCACCGTTTGCAGTTCATTGTCCAGATACTTGATCGGGACGATGTAGGTGAGCTCGTAGCGTTCAGACATAAAAAAATAAATGGTGACATTCCGTAATTCCCGAGCGGGAATTAATTGGCCTGATGCGGAATATTCGTTATTTATTAATGATGCTCACAGCTTATCACATTGGATAAAATCTGGCAAGGGGCGGAGGTTGAATTGACAAAAATCATTTAAAACCCGATAATAAATCCAGCCGCTGTTCCTTAAACGCGAGGAGGCTTTACAATGATCGTGATTAACCGCTTGCGGCCGAAAATCAGAGGATACCTCTGCTGCCTGCTTCTTAAAAAAGAAAGAAAAAAATTTCGCAATCCGAAAAAGCTGAGCGAAGCGTTCGCCGAACAAGGAACCGAAACAACGAAAAAAATCAAGAGCGTCTGGGGCAATCGCCATCGGCTCATGCAAATCAACAAAAAATTCGTCAAATTCCTGGCGTCAAAACGCGACGATAAAACCGTTCATTAACCGACATACCCGCGGCCGACATTGGCTTCGGGTGTTTTATTTTAAACTGCCGCTTTAGCCGAGCTTGGCCAAACTCGGCTAAAAAAATCAACTATAAAATAAAAAGACGGCTTTTGTTAAAAGTCGTCTTTGATATTCTTTATGAATTCGCGATTTAGAACGACGGCGAATCGTCTTTGACCGCATCTTTGAAAAGCTGATTGATTTTAACGCGCAACTCGTCGAGGGTGAAATTCAAATTCTCTGCAACGATGTCGCCAACATAAATTTCGTCCTCGTCGTGAACGCCATACTGCTCATTTGGCGTTTTGGATCCAAGGTACGGTTCGCAAAGGTAAACGCCCAGTTCTCGCTCCAATTCGCGAATCTGCATCAGCGAAAGCTGCTCGTTTTCTCGTTTTGAAAACATATTGCACACCCGAACAATCTTTCTTTTCAATTCTTCGGAAGTGAATTGCAATTGCAGAAATTTAGCAGTTTCAAAGGAGCCCGGGCTATCGGCGGCGAAAATGTCGCCCATATACTTTCCGGCGTCATTATAAAGGCCGAACTGCTGACTCGAACCGTGCGGATTGGCCGGACGGCCAAGATATACGTTAAAATTCTTTTCCAACGCGCGGAGCTCTTTCAAAGACAATGCTTGCTTCTGAATTTTCATTTTATCCTCCTTATAAACGCTTTTTCGCTTATTCTCATCTCTTTCTCCTTTTTCGTCAATCTACGCGTTCTCATATTGTCAAATTACAATGTCGACTGATTGCATATTATAACAAATTATTATAAGATGTCAATATATCCGTTAACCTACCACATTCAACATTATGCAAAATCTCAAGCGCAATATTGAATTCCTCTATGAAATGGGCACTTTAAGATTCATTCCGCGGATGTGGCGGCAATTTCTGAACAAGAACGTGGCCAATGTTTCCGAACATATCTTTCGAACGATGTGGATCGCGGTTATCATCGGGAAAGAAGAAAACGCGGACATCGGCAAAATCGTCAAACTGGCGCTGGTCCACGACGTCACCGAAACCCGCAATTCCGAAGTGCATTATTTGTCGAGAATGTACACCAAGCGCGACGAAGAAAAAGCGATCGCCGACATTCTGGACGGCACGGATATTGAAAAAAAATTTTTGGAGTTGTTTCATGAATACGAAAAGCGCGAATCGCTCGAAGCGAAAATCGTGAAAGACGCGGACAATCTGGACTGCGATTTTGAAATAATGGAACACTACGCTAACGGCATCAAGATTAAAGAAGATTGGCAGCCGGTGCGCGACCGCGTGCGCAATATCTTGTTCACCGAAACCGCGAAACTGATGTGGGACGAAATCCAGAAGTCGAATCCGCACGACTGGCACGTGAACGGGAACAACAGATTCAATAACGGGGATTGGAAACAAAACGCGAAACCAAGCGAAACCGCACGCTAAAAGACGCGAAACCGACTAAAAACAATTAACATAATAATTATGCCGGGAAGATTTCAACCAAACTTCGAAAAACCGTCCAATCATTTTGAAGACGTTCAAGATGAATTGGACAAACTGCGCCGCAAAAACAATAAGCGCGCGGAAGAAGAAGCTCTCCTTTCCAAGAAAGAAGCCGAAGAGTATGTGGAAAAAAATATTCGCCACGACGAGACAAATCGCGACGAAGTGGAAGAATACTTGAAAGCGAATTCCGCGCTCGGCAGTTTCGAAATCGAAGAACTGATCGATTCGGTTATCAGGAAACGCCGCCGGTAATGATTCGCAGAAAAATAAAATCGTAATGTTTTAAAATAAAAAAGACAGCTCTTTCGAAGAGTTGTCTTTGCTTCCATTGAAATCATTGAACCGATCCGCTTTGAACAGATTGACTGCTTATTCTCTCTTTCGAAGCGGGTTTAAGCTCCCTTTCCCGCACGCCGAATGCGTTTCCATTGTGGAGAAACTCAATCACATACCCGGGTTCTTTCGTAATTCTCTCTTCGGGCGGCATTAACCTGACGATTTTGCAAAGCTTGCCGTCGTTGCTCGTGACCCCGGACGTTCCGCGGTTCGTGAATATGCAAATCTGGTGCAAACGGTAACGATGCCGAATCGCCTTTTTTGCTGTCATTGATAACCAAACTCCTTTCTCATCTCGTTGTGGTTTTATCCCAGCTCGGATTTGTCCGGTAAACCGGCCACCCTTCCGAGATTCATGGCTTCCGCTTTTTCAATGGCTTGGCGGTTGACTTCATTCATGGTTTCATCGATCGTTTCCTGGTTGTCTACTCGAACCGTGAAAATATGCAGCGCCTTCATTGGAATCGGCGGCTCCTTTCCCACGTCGAAAACCGACTGATACTTGCCCTTCAATTTGTATACGATCAAGCTGACCATGGCGGACTCCTTTCCCATTGTCGAATCAATCATTGCCGATTATCGCGCTTTCGAGAGGCCAATCGACGCAGACAAATAACGTGACTTTTTGGCCAAGCAAATTATTGGCTTCGGCGGTAAACTTCGCCGCGCTGCCGACGCTGCAGCCGCGCCAACCGAGAAGGAACAAACTGCGGTCGATAACCTTTACTTTGCTATAGCCTTGCTTATTGAGAGCGTTGACAGCATCGTTTTCATCAACGAGAACGCCTCGAGCAAATATAAAGAATATACAGGCAACTATCACAACTAATACCGAAAATTCGATCAAGGTAAAGCCTTTTTGCGATTTCAGAATTGACATGAATTCCTCCTTTGTTTTCAACGAACATTTCGCGAATGATTCATTATACCGCTTCTATTGCGAATTGTCAAGCTAAATTTAACCAACATCCAACCTCCCACTTCCAACCTCCCCATTAATGGACATTCTTTTATTGACGTGCTATACTCTTACCATAAGCTAGTTTATGATTAATAAACTAGTTCTTTTTAACAAAACTTACGAGTCCTATATCCAAATCAATTTGTAAATTTGTATATTTGTAGAGATTCGTAATTCGTAACAATAATATGGATGAATTATCAATCAAAAGCGTTATCAAGCAAATCTGTCTGGAAAAAGGGCTTTCGGAAGAGTCGGTTTTGGAAACCATAAATTCCGCCCTGGCCGCGGCGTTCCGAAAAGACTTCGCCGACAAGACGCAAAACGTGGTCGCGGAATTCGACGTAGAAACCGGCAAAACCCGCGTTTTCGACGTGAAAGAAGTGGTCGAGGATTTAACGCCGGAAGAACTCGCGGAAATGGAAAAAATCAAGGCGGAGCGCGAACGGATAAAGGAAGCGCTGGCCAAAGGCGAAATCACGCCCGAGGAACTCCGCAAGCAGCGGGAGGAAGAGCGCGCCAAGCGGGAAACGGAAAGAGCGGAAAAGGAAAGCGAAAAAGCGGGCGAAGAGGACGAAGAGCGCCGCTTCAATCCCCGCAACATGATCCAGCTGTTCGAAGCGAAAAAAATCAAGAAATCATTCAAGATCGGCGACTTCGTCAAAACGCCGCTCGAAATCCCGGGCGAATTCGGCCGCATGGCCGCGCAGACCGCGAAACAGGTGATCGTCCAGCGCCTGCGCGAAGCCGAGCGCAACGTCGTCTACCTCGCGTTCAAAGACCGCGAAGGAAAAATATTGAACGGCATGGTCCAAAAAATCGAAGGCCGCAACGTTATAATCGACCTGGACAAAACGCCGGCCATCCTGCCACCGATGGAGCAGATCAGAAATGAACGGTATAAAATCGGCGACCGGCTCAAAGTTTATCTGAAAAGCGTTTCGCTCAGCACGCGCGGGCCGGAACTGATCGTTTCCCGCGCCCATTCCGACATCGTCAAAGAATTGTTCACGTTGGAAATCCCGGAAATCGCCAACAACACTATTGAAATAAAAGGCATCGCGCGCGAAGCTGGAAACAGGACGAAAATCGCCGTTGCCACCGAAGACAAAAACATCGATCCGATCGGCTCGTGCATCGGCCAGCGCGGCGCCCGCATCCAGACGATCATCCGCGAGCTTGGCGGCGAGAAGATCGATATCATCGCCTACAGCGACGATCCGGCCAAATACATCACGAACGCGATCATGCCGGCCAAAGTCGCGAAAGTGGAACTCCGGGAAAAAGAAAAAATCGCGATCGTTACCGTGCCGGCCGACCAGCTCTCCCTCACCATCGGCAAAGCCGGCCAAAACGTTCGCCTCGCGTCAAAGCTCACCGGCTGGACCATCAACATCAATGAATTAAAGCAGGAACAAAAGGAAGAGGCTGTCGAACCGGCGAAAGCAAAAACGGAAAAAACCGCAGAACCGATCGCCGCGGAGCTACCTCCTGAATTTATTCAGGGCGCCACGGAAGAATCCTCCGCCTCCGCAGACGCTACGGCGGACAAGGCCGAACCGGAAAAAAAGAAAGCCAAAAAGGCAAAGAAATCAAAAAAAGAATAATACATTAGTAAGATATAACAACTTGATTAACTGATTTACCACATGAACAACGCGATTAGTCTTGAATAAACGGTTATGGACAAATCATGCCTGTCCCGAGCTCCGAGCCTGTCGAGGAGTCGAGGGGTGGATCAGTTGCCGATCATGTTGATCACGTTTGTTACAACCGTCTTAAAAGAATAATTTACCTTAATTTATGATCGAACTCTACAATCTTATTTTATATCGTCCGGTGTTCAATCTTTTGATTTTTTTATACAACTCCATCCCGGGCCACGACATCGGACTGGCGATCATCGCGCTCACCGTCATTGTCAAGCTCATTCTCTTGCCTTTCAGCTTCCAGGCGATCCGCTCGCAAAAAGCCATGCAGGACATCCAGCCGAAGCTCAGCGATTTGAAAAAACGCTTTCAGAACGACAAGGAAAAACTGGCGCAGGAAACGATGAAGCTTTACAAAGAGCAAAAAGTAAATCCGCTTTCCTCGTGCCTGCCGCTCCTTATTCAATTTCCGTTTTTAATCGCGGTTTATCAGGCGTTCCAAACCGGACTGAAATCGAACAATCTGGAACAGCTTTATTCTTTCATCGCCAATCCGGGCCAGGTGGAAGCGATGTCTTTCGGCATAATCAATCTGGCGGCGTCCAGCTGGGTGCTGGCCGTGCTGGCCGGCCTGGCGCAGTATTTCCAGACGGCGATGCTTTCCACCAAGCAGCCGCCGCGCAATGTTCCGGGCAGCAAGGACGAAAGCATGACCGCGAACGTAAATAAAAGTATGCAGTATCTCATGCCGATCATGACCATCTTCATCGGCTTCCAACTGCCTGCCGGGCTCACGCTCTACTGGCTGGTGACCACTCTATTAACGATTATCCAGCAAAAGTTTTTATTCAAAAAAACGGCGACGAAAACGGTTGAAATAATAACAAAATAATTTATTATTTTATTCGGTGATAAAAAGCATTAGCTAAGACGCATTTTAATAATTTATTAAGTATTAAACATTCTCAATTTAAATGAACTACCCCGCAGCAGAGCTGCGAGGTATTCGCTTGAATAAATGAATAAACGCAACTTTATTATTTCTTAATTGCATAAGTATAAAATAAACGATTTTGAATTTTATTTTTATAGATATGATCATCAATTTCGAAAATTTAAGAAAACTGCCGGTGCGCACGGCGAGCGGCGCGCATCTGGGGCGGATCGAGGATCTGGAATTGGAAGCGGGCGAGCACCGCATCGTCAAATATCTGGTGGCGCGCAAAAAGTTTTTTAAGGAAGAAGCGCGCTATCTGATCGCGCCGGAGCAGATCGCGGAAATCACGGCCGAATGCGTTATCGTGAAAGATGCCGCCGTCAATCAGGAAACATTAAGCGAGAACAAGCGTCCAATCACCCTCGGAAACGCCGCTTCCGTCAACGCGGAAATTGAAATGCAATAGATGATTATGCCAAACGCTTTGGAACAATCGATTCTGAAAACCGTCGCCTACTTCGACTTGTTTAATTTTCCGCTTACAAGCTGGGAAATAAAAAAATATCTTTATTCGCCGGATCAAGCGGCCGATTTTATCCAAATAAATCAAGCCCTGTCCGGCTTAAAAAATAAATTCCTCGAATCGCAAGAGGGCTTTTATTTTTTAAAAGGACGGAGCAACATCGTCGGCATGCGCAAAAGGCGCTACCTCATCGCCGACCGGAAGTTGCGGCGCGCCCGGCCGTACGTTTATCTCATCGGCAAGCTGCCGTTCGTCAAGGCGGTTTTCATCTGCAACAATCTGGCGTACCGCAACGCGCCCGGCGAGAGCGACATCGATCTGGCGATTATCACGGCGAACGGCAGCGCCTGGAGCGCCCGCTTTTTCGCGGCGGCGCTCATGAAACTCCTCTGCCGCCGGCCGACCGAAAGGACGACGCGCGACCGGATCTGCCTCAGCTTTTTCGTCGACGAGGACAGTCTCGAATTGAAACGCCTATCCTATCCCGACGACATCCATTTCGCTTACTGGGTCGGGCAATTCATGCCGGTTTTTGATCCGGAAAATTATGCCGAGCGGTTTTTCAAGGCGAACGAATGGATAAAAAAATTTCTGCCGAACATTTTTTCGATAAAAGAAAATTATTCCGCCGCCGGTGGAACAAATTCCCGCGCGAAAATCAATTTCCCCGGCGGCGGCATTCTCGAAAAAATTCTGCATAAATTCCAACTCCTCATCATGCCGAAAAGAATTCTTGAAAAAGCGAGCCAAGGCAACACCGATGTTGTTTTAGGCAACGGAATCCTAAAATTCCACACCAAGGACCGCCGGCTGGCCGTGAAACAAGAATGGGAGGAAAAAATAAGAAAACTGTCTATTGAAAACCAAAAATAAAACTCGCCGATGCGCTGCAAAGACGAGTTTTTAGTTTAAAACAGCTCTTTCTTTTCCCCGTTTTTCGCAATGAAAATTCTGACACTGCGGTCATGGATAATCGCTCTGAAAATGTCGCTCCAGAATTCATGATCAATCTCATACTCTTGACTATATTGATATGTTCCGTCAACCAGCACGCGGCCGAACCTATTTGTCAGAGGGCGAACCATGGTTAAAAATTGTCGATAGTTCAATCTGTTTTTCTCTCGGTAATCATCAACCAGTTTTCCATAGTGCAAAATACTTTCATAATCCTCTTTGCAGGTTACGTGTCCAGACTTGATGCAAATCCAGATATACTTGGCGGCGGGCGATGCAAAAATTTGTTTGACGGTTCCCTCGGTTTCGCTCGGATCAAAATCCAAACTGAATTCCTGCAGGCAATGCATTGTTATCTCCTTTCTTGAAACTTTGATTTAAATGACCGGCGACAATCCGTTGTTCACGTTAACCGATCTCAAAAAAAATGTCAATAAAAACCTGCCGACTGTAAAGGTGAAATAGAAATGTCCTACTTTGGGTTATTTAGAAATGTCCTACTTGGACACTTTGGTTAGTTTTTAAGGCTTTGTATTTTCGCGAACTGGAGTCGGGTGTAATCAGTCATTGGTTTGCAATTTGAGCTGGCA
>JAZDPK010000009.1:0-11488 GCA_043797615.1 Parcubacteria group bacterium | reverse complement strand
TCGAACCGGTTGATGATGTCGCCGACCAGGTTGCGCTGCAAAGCGTCCGGCTTCAATAAGATTAACGTTTTCTCCATAAGATTTTATTATCCCGAAGGCCTGCCTGCCGGCAGGCAGGGATCCCGTTGGGATTTTATTAATTTTTTAATTTATTATTTTTTTGTTATTTCCATTCTAACAGTTTAATCAAGATTGTCAACCTATTTTTCTTGCCAAACTTTTTCGCCATCGCTGTCGAACTTTATCGTTCCCATAAGGTCGGTTCGGAGGATTTCCGCGTTGAATCTTTCCAGCCTTTTTAAAGTAATAAGGTGCGGGTGGCCGAATTTATTGTCCTGCCCGACTTCAATTACCGCGATCTTCGGTTCAACCGCTTTCAACAATTCCTCGGAACTGGCGGTGTTGCTGCCGTGATGCCCGACTTTCAAAACTTCCGCGGACAAAATATTATTTAACGGCGGCGCGGTGGCGTTGTTGTTGCTTTTCATGCTCTCAACGCTCGGCGTCGGCTGATACGCGGCCAGCAATTCTTTTTCCCCTTCTTGTTCCAAATCGCCAGTGAACAAAAATTTTTCGTTCTTGTAAATCAGCTCGTTGACGATGGATGAATTATTCAAATTGCTTACTCTCGCGTTGGTTAAATCGCGCGTCGGGTACAGGAATTTAAGAGTGACATCGCCGAGTTGCAAATCAAACGGCTTTTTAACAATAAACAGCGGAATTTTCCGATCGTTTATCTCTTTTAACCACGTTAAATAATCAGGCGTGGTCTGCAGCACGGCGGTGTAGTAAACGCTTTTAACGTCATAACGACGCAGCACCTCAACCAAACCGGTCACGTGATCCGCGTGCGGGTGAGTCAGAATCATAACATCGATTTGCCGATCGTAAAACGGCATGACTTTGCCCAAAGAGTCCAACACCTTATTGTCCGGACCGCCGTCGATCAGGATATTCTCGCCGTCTGGCGTTCGAATAAACTCAGCATCGCCTTGACCCACGTCGAGAAAATAAACGTGCAGCAAATTTTCAGAAGTGGAATTCGCGCTCTGTTCAGCCTTTGTTTTCGCGCCCAAAACCGAATACGGAACGCTTGTTGCTCCGCGATTCTGCCAAACCGCGGCGCCGAACAAAACGAAAACCAACAAAAAAATGCCGAATAATATTTTTTGGATCTTTTTCATCATGAAAATATTATAGCATTTTTGCAATCGAATATAAATTTTCACCGGTTCCGTATTAGTTCAACTTCAGTTCAGTATTGTTCCGCGTTATTTCAAATCCAACTCTTTTTCCAGCGTTTCCCCGTTTTCTTCCAATTTTCTCAAAAACGTCAAATACAATTCATGGGTTTTCCCCGCTCCGGCGAGCCGATCGTCGATCATTTTGCGCACCGCCTTGATCGCGTCTTCATGGTTCAGCGCTCCGCGTTCGCGGAAAGCCTGATATTTGTCGGCGAGGATGAGGCGGATGCGGAACGCCTGGTACTTGTCGGACAATTCGAGCGAAATAATGCCTTCGTCGGCGTTTTCAATGCCTTTTTGCATCGGATCGTGGTCGTCGAGCAGATGGTGGCAAGCGGCGATTTCCGTCATGCGCCGGTCGATTTCGTTGTCCGGGCGCTCGTTTTGCTTCAAAATTTCATAAGTCCAGTAAACATGCGCCGCCCACACCGTGCCCATCGGCGTCTGCGCGTTGATTTTGGTTTCGAAATGCATTTTCTTCTGCTTTTTCACCGCCGACAAAACATTTTGTAAAATTTCTTCCGCCTGCTCGCGCGTAAGATCTTCTTCGCGCACTTTGATTTCCAGCGCTTTTTTCAGCGGCAACTCCTGCGGCGACAGGCCGTCATATTGCCTTTGATAAAAGGACAAATTAAAAAGCGCCACAAATGACTTCTGCTCTTCGAGCGACGCTTTCGCCGGTCCGGTTTTGCCGATATCGTGTTCCAAACTGGCGACGCTCTCGGTTTGCGCTTCGATCTCGTTCACTTCCGCCATTCTGGTTACCGGCAAAATTTCGCAAATATATTCGCTGTCTTGAAAAGTTGAACAACGACGTTTGGTCGGCATAGACAATAAACTCAACCGCATCGCCGTGTCGTCGGAGATATTGTCATAATTTAATGCCTGGAAAATTTTTCGGATCTGTTCCGGCGATTTCTGCTCGTTGATCTTGCTGCCGAGCTTGGCTTCAATGCCGTGCATCGGAAAAAAATCGTTTCGCATATATTTTTTATGATTAAATTTAACTATTCAATGGTAGCATGAATATTTTTAAAAGGAAAGAAGAAGTTCCCCGCAAAAAAATCAGTTTATTTACGAGCACGCATCATAAAAATTGTTCAAACCCCAAAATAAAGCGACGCAATCTTGGATTATACCGCAAGCATTGATTAAGAGTGTATTCAAGATTGCTTCGTGCTCTGATGAAAATAAAAAAAATATTTGGAATGGACTCGCAAATAAACTGTTTATTTGCGAGCGCGTGTCATCAATATTGTTCAAATTCCAAAATACGGCGACGCAATCTTGGATGATTATTCACACTGATTTTTGCTTTATTCGCAACATTCGCCCGCCTAGACTCGCAGAAAATTTTAAAGGCCCGCTTCGACGCCAGCCTCGCCAGACGCGAGTCTTGGCGGGCGAGGCAGGCATGCACAGTTTATTCGCATCAATACGTTTTTCCCATTAAAAAATCGTCCAATGTATCTACACTGAACGATTCAAAATTCACTTATTGCGAACCGGCACCAATTCCCACCTCGCGAACAGCGACCGCACCCACTGCCTGATTTTTCCTTTTTGTCGTGGCAATCCGTTACACGAGACAAAGTAAAAAAACAGAAAAAAAGAAACAACAATCACAACAGTTAAAAGTTTCAGCGCAAATATTTTGTCCGATAAATTAATCAACACAAAAGCCTCAATCATTATGGATAAGCTGAAAATCCTGAAGTAAAAAAGCACCACTTGAATAATTATCGGCCGATCCGCTCTTTCTTCATTCGATTGGGAACTTTCGTTGTTCTTCAAATAAGGCATAAGACGATAACGAAACCATGCGCACATCAGGAAAACGTTTACAATGACGAATAAATTCCACAAATCATATTCTTTCATAATAACAAAGAATGCTCCGTTCAGTACGATGTAAACGGTCATGCAACCATCCGCGATCTTGTAGTTCACGTTGCCGATGCCTGTTTTGCGTGAAACAAAATCGGAAAACCGCTGGAATTTGTCAAGCAACCAAGCGTCGAAAGCGTACAAGTATTTCATTGGTTTTCTCCCGCGCCCCAAAGCTGTTTGGAAAACATGCTTCGCAGGCTTTTCAAATTGTCAAAAAACATTCATTTTATGCGACTTCGCAGTATAATTCAATTCGTGCAAAAAGTCAATAGCTGGTTGGTTTACTGGTCGTCTAGTCCACTGGTTGTTTTGATGTTTTGATGTTTTGTTGTTTTTTAAATCTATAAATAAAGATTCCAATTATCAAGTACAACAATCCCATCAGCCACCAATCGATTCTGATCTCCGCCGCCGCCCAAGACAATTTGGAAAAAATCCGCACGATTTCAACCACGTACGCGAGCAGCAGCCAAGTGAACCAGCCGATGAATTGACCCAAAAACGGAAAAACGAAAGAACCGACAACTTGCAAAAAACCGGTCAGCATCGCGATCGGAATCGCCGGCAGAACCAGAAGGTTAACGACCGGCGCGACAATCGACAAACGGTGGAAATTAAACAGGATCATCGGCAAAGTGAAAATGATCGCGGACAGCGTGCTGGTCAAATTCGAACGGATCGCCAGCTTTTCCGGCAGCCAGGCCAGATATTTTTCCAATGCCGGCGACAAATAAATCAGACCGATCGTTGATAAAAATGAAAGCTGGAATCCGGCGTCCCAGATTAAAATTTTCGGATTGAATAAAATCATCAAAGCTGCCGACAGGATCAGAACATTGCGGATTTTGCTCGGCCGGCCGATGTGCTTCGCGAAAATCACGATCCCGCCCATGATCGCGGCGCGCATGACCGAGCCGCTCATTCCGGTGAGAATAACAAAGAACGCCAAACCGATGAAAATGCCCCAGGTCGCTTTTTTCCGGCTGATGCAAAGCGTTTTCGCCAAATTCATGAGCAAAGCGACGATGATTGAAATATTGTAACCGGAAATCGCGATGATGTGCGTGATGCCGGCGGTATTGAATCCGGCCAAAAGATCGGCGGGAATCCCCTTTCGGCTTCCAATCAAAATTCCGGCGGCGAGCCCTGCTTCCGGTTCGGGCAATGTCTTATTTATTTTTTCTTCGACAACGCTTTTTATTTTAAAAATCGCCGCGATAACCGGATTGCCTTTGTTTTTTGCAACGACTTTTATTTCCGGCTGATAGCAAACGGAAAAAATATGGTAGCGCCCTAGATATTTGTCGTATTGAAAATCGTTTGAAATATTTTCCGGGTCTTTCGGAAGATCTTTGCCCAAGTCCGCCGGCGAAAGCAATTTGCATTTGATCTTCAACAAATCGCCGTAGTCATATTCCGGATATAATGATGTTGTCACCAAAACCAAACCGTTGTATTCGGCCGGTTTGACGGTTAATTTCTGCTGATCAATACGCACATCCGGCTCGCCGCTGATTTTCGCTTCGAAAGTGAAAGATTTGCCATTGTAAAATGAAATGTGCTTTGAATTTATCGTCGGATTGAAAAAATTATTCCAAAAAACGCCGAAAAATAACAGAGCGGCGAAAACAATTAAGATTTTTTGTTTTGGAATGAAGAAAAAAGCTATTGCCAATGAAATTAAAATCATTCCAAACAAAAAATCTTGAAGGTTCCATGCTTCTCCGATTGCCACGCCGATCAAAAACGCCAGACAGCCGTAAAAAAATTTTTGGGATTTTTTTAAAGTCATATTATCAATATAAAATCCGCTCAAATCCGTTTTAATCCGCTATATCCGAGTTCTCCAACATTATAACAAAAAAATACGCCTTCTGACTATTGAATGCGTACTTTGAATAACCTTTACCCCATCCCATTCCCCAAGGGAAGGGGTTGTTTGTGCCCTGGCGGGCGGCCGGGTTCGTCATCGCTTCGCTCTTCCTCACCCCTATTTTTCAAAATTGTTTTTCATTATTAGCCGCTCTCGTTTGATCTGCTCGCTTTTCATGGCTCGAAAAACACTCGGCGTGCGATATCGTGTCGCTTTTTTATTTGTTTTGCGCGAATAGTTTTTCATAAACAAACGGCGGATTTACGGTTCAGACGAATTTGGCCAAATTCGTCTGAACCGTAGCCGACCGAAAAAATTATCTCTTATAAACTTTCCTTAAAAACCGGTACAAGCCGAGTTTGACCGGCGCATACGCCTTTTCATACGTGCCCAGATATTCGGTAATTTCCGCATCCGGCGAAAAACCCATCTTGAATTTAGTGAATCCCGCCCACTTTTCTAAACGTTTTTCTTTTTTATTTTTTGGTTTATTCGCAACATTTGCATGCGAGTTAATTCGCATCATCGGTTTCCCCACCCCCCAAAAATCGTAAAACCACATCCCCTGTTGCTTCGCGTCTTTGATCGCCTGCCACTGCAAAAGATGCGGCGCCATGATCTGCCGCGCGTTGTAATCCGAAGCGCCGAAAAGATACGTCGCCGTATCGTTCCAGAATATCATGATGTTCGCGGCCACGATCTTGCCTTCGAATTTTGCCAGATATAATTTCACGAACGGCAATTCCAGCAATTTTTTGTAATATTCTTCCGGATAGTAAGTAAATTTCTGGCGCGCCATTGTTTGCTTCTGCAATTCGTAAAACGCTTTGAATTTCGCATTGTCGATGATAACGCTCACGCCTTTCTTCTGCGCCAAACGGATATTGTAGCGCGTTTTCTGCTGCATCTGCGAAAGCAATTCTTCCTCCGGCAAACGAATATCCAGGATCAACGTGTGCCGCGGCTGGATGTCGTCCTCGCTTTTCTGAAAGCCGAGATCATCGAAAATCTGTTCCATTATTTTCTCGTTTCCCGGCGGATCAATTTGAAAGGCCATGATATTTTCTCTGCCGGCAATTTTATCGATCTCATTTTGAATGGCTTGCATGGCTTCACGGCGGTTGGCGATGTCATCGGCAAAAACCGGTCCGGCCGGCGCGTACAAAATGTTCTGTCCCAATTTCAAATTCGATTTGAACAAGAAAATCACTGCCAACCATTTTCCGTTGTCCTCGACGATCAGCCGCCAGACTTTTTCTTTTTGCGTGGCCATGAATTCGCTCCATTCCCACGATTGCAAAAAAGAACCCATTTGTTGCGTTCTGATGAAATCGTTCCATTGATTTTTGTCTTGAATATTCGCTTCTCTTACTTGCATATTTGAATTTTGAAATTTGAGTTTTGAATTTGTTTAGACAGCGCAGTGCAGCCTGTCGGCACGACTGCGCTGCACTGATTTAGAGTTTAGGAATTAGAATTTAAATTCTTCAGCGCTTCTTTCAATTTCACGCCGATGTCTTTTATCGACGAATCCACTTTTTTGAGCGCCTCCTTCGCCTGCTGGCTCGAATAGCCGAGATTGACCAACGCCTCCGCCACGTCAATGTCCGAATTCATTTCCGCGTGCGATTTCATCGCGCCGAAGTCGCCTTCCATCTTGTTTTTCAATTCGAGAATGATGCGCTCCGCGGTTTTCGCGCCGATGCCGGAAATCTTTTTTAAAACAGTCGGATCCTGATTCACGATCGCGGATATGATGTCGGACGCCGTCGCTTCGGCGAAAATGCCGCTCGCGGTTTTCGGGCCCACGCCGGAAACGGAAATCAGTTTTTCAAACAGATTCAAATCTTCAACGCTTCTGAATCCGTACAGCTGGCTGGCGTCCTCGCGCACATGATGGTAAATGTACAGCTCTTCATTTTCACCGTTCTTCGCCTTCAACGCCAAAGAAATCGGCACAAAAATTTTGTAGCCGATACCGTTGTTTTCCAGCACGACAAAATTAGTGCCTTTGAATTTAACCATGCCTTGCAAATATGCAATCATAGAATATTGAATTAATCGGGAATTTATTAGAAACAATGAGATAAATGAGATATACGTGATCGGTTTGATGTAGTGAATAATAATTATTGTTCACTACTTGAATTCCAAAAATCGCGTTTATCCTGTTTTCTTTTCTCTTTCCCTATCATCATATCCCAATTTTCGCTTTTTTTCAATTTAGCAAATTTTTTTCTCAAAACCGTGCATCACCGCGCATGATAATTTATCTAAAATTAAACAATAAAGCACAATAATCAATATTCACTCTTGACAATTAAGCTAAAATAAGATATAATGATACGTTCACATTTTGTTCATTTTTAATTTTTAGAATAGGAGGATTTCCATGAAAACCAAGGCACCGAACAGAGGAAAAGGAGGAGTTTTTTTGGTCACGCATCGAGGTCCAGACAATGACGCGATAACCTGCGGAACCAACGCGTTTTTAAGAGACGACGTATGGTTCAACCGCGGCGGCGACGTCGGATTCGTCGGACCGAACGAGGAGTATCGTGGATCCGTACCCGCAGGCTATCGGCTGGAACACGCCGATGTCAGCGGCAAGTATGATCCTGACCGCGGCTTTTTCGACCATCATCTCGACAACTGGCCGGAAGTCAGAAAAACCTGGCCGTCGGCCGCCGGAATGATTCTGGCGCATTCGAAAAAGCTGCAAACCATGCCGGCGGTGGTGGATCTGACTTACCTCGCCGACAAAGTCGACACTGCCAGCACGGGCGACGATGAAAGCGTTGATTCACGAAACGCTCGCGAGGAATTGAACGGCACCGATGTGGCGCGCTTCAATCGCATCCACAACGCGAATGTGTTCGTGGTCGCCAAAAAACGCGGACCGACTTATCTTCCCCAAATTATTTCCAATTTGGAAATCGTGAAGGGAGAAATCTCCGATAAAATGAAAATGAAGATCGGCATGCACTTGATGCGCGCTTGGGTCGGCAAAGAATCAGGCTGGCCGATCGCGCGGAGAAAAAACCGGGCGGACGAAAAAGTTCCCTCAGACTGCGAAATCGTCATTGTGATGCCGTTTGAACAGAATTTCAAAAACGACATCGCCCTTTTCATGTGGCTCTTGGCCAATGAATTGGACATCAACGACTCGAAAATCTGTTACGTGCTCGTCAACCAGGGCGAAAGATTTTCCGGCCAAGCGCCGAAGAACGCTCGAATAGTGCATATCGGCACGGGCGGAAAATACGATCCGGAAACCGATGATTTCGATTCGGAAGGATTGTCGAACGGAATGAAAAAGACTTTCTTCTCGGCCGCCGTGATGGTGTTCAACAAATACCGAAAATCTTTCCAGACAACTCCGATCGTCGAGAGGGCGATCACCGACTTGGTGAAGCTGACGAAAGATCAGGCGCCGCTTACGCAAGAGCAGCAAGCCTGGATCGAACACGACCGGCAAATGATCCAAGAAAAGGTCAACGCTTTGAACAACGAACTCGGATACAACCTGATTCTGATTGAAAATCCGAGAGGGCCGGAATATCTGGCCGATTTGTTCGAGCGTCTGGAAGTCGAAGAAGGCGAACTTTCCACCCGCGAGTTGATCGATATCAAGATGTACGGCTTGAACAGTTGGTACAACAAGAAGATCGTCATCCCGGTGCTGGAAACGCTGATCCAACGAGCGGAAAAGATCACGAAAAACGGTCTGAACTTCATCATTATTCCGGAAACATTTCTGTCTAGCAAGACCGTGCGGCAATACCTGCGGGCGAATTATAAAAAATACGCCGACGTCTGCATTGCCAATTATCTTGACCCGGCTCGAGGCTTTGGCGTAACGCGTCTTTTCGAAGACGGAAAAGTCGCGGGCATGGAAGATCTAGCCAAGAATTACACGGCGATCGATCCGACGCTCAAACAGCGTGACGGCATGTATCTGACCGACCGGAGCTTCGCGCTTTATCTGACTCGGAAATTAGTCATTGACAGTTTTGAAACGGTTCGCGCTCTGGCTCTGCAGACTCTGCGCAGCGCCGAAGCCGCCGCTTAATTACGTATTATCAAGAACGCTACTCACTCATGGGCAGCGTTCTTTTATTTTCAACTGAGTTTTGCGTTTTTTCGCGTTCTTTTATTTTGCGTTGTTTCGCGTTTTCACCTGCCACCACGCCTGCGCGCTTGCCGCCATTTCCCGCAAACTGAATTTCCATTGGTCTTTATACCCGCGGTCCTCGGCCGCCACGCCCACCGCGTCCACTCCCAGCGAATTGCACAGGTACAGCGCTCGGCGCAAATGATATTTTTGCGTGATAAGAATGATTTTGTTCAAGCCGAAAACCGTTTTCACGCGGCGGCAGCTTTCAATAGTACTAACCCCGTAATCATCGACCATAATCGTTTCCGCCGGCAGACCGTTCAGCAACGCGTAATTGTTCATCGCTTGCACCTCGTTGTGGTTTTCCGAGTTGTCGCCGCTCATGACGAATTTGCCGACGCGGCCGTCGCGATAAAGCCGAATGGCTGTTTTGATCCGGTCTTCCAGAACATCGCCCGGCTGGCCTTGCGCTTTCAATCCGGCGCCGAAAACCATTGCCGCGTTCGGCGGCGTTAAATTCGTCCCGTCAATTATTCTGTCTTTATATTTCAATTGTACTCGCAAAATAATTAAGATTAAAACAACGAAACTGCAAAACAACAATAAAACGAACTTCTTTAAAATTCGAATAAAAGGTTTCTGCTTCTTTATTTCCGCTTTTTCAATGCCTATATCCATATCTCAATAAAGTTCAAAATCCAAAACATAATTAAGGCAATGTCATCCTGAACTTGATTCAGGATCTGACATTGCCGTTCATTATTTCAACGACAACAAAATCTTTTCTTCGTTCAACATCACCTCTGTTTCGCCCGAGCCTTCTTCAACGCCGGACAAAAGCGTTGATTTTTTCAACTGCTCGGCCAGTTTTTCATTGGCGAACAATTTTTTCAATTCAACGCTGTCGGTTTGATAGGTCAATCCGACTTTATCGGTGATCGTCAATCCTTTTTCTTTGCGCAAATTGTTGACTGTGCGCACCAATTCGCGCAACAGGCCTTCCTGCTTCAATTCCTCGGTCATTTTCAAGTCAAGTTCAATGGAAAAAACATCGCTCTTGCCGTCGAATTCCACGTTTTTGACGTTCAGTTCGTCGGCAACGATCGATTCCAACTCTTTGTCCAATTCTTTGCCTTTGTATTTCAATTCGCCGAGCGGCTGGCGCACTTTTATCTTCGACTCATCGCGCTTGGCCAGGCCGAGCTCGACGATTTTGCGCACGTTCAGCATGCTGTCCAGCAATTTTCCATTGATCATTTTCTTTTCCGCTTCCGGCCAATCCTGCAAATGCACCGACTCGACGTTGCCCAGCTCTTGCCACACGTGCTCGGCGATGAACGGGGTGAACGGCGCCATCAATTTCGCCAGTTTTTCCAAAACTTCTTTCAATGTGACGGCCGCTTCGCCTCTGGTCGCTTCGTCTTTGAACCGATCGCGGCTCCGTCGGATGTACCAAGTTGAAAGCTCGTCGATGAAAGCGATGATGCTTCTCGACGCTTCAAAAATATGATAATCGTCAAGATCGCCCGTCGCTTCGTCTATCAGCGAATTCAATTTGGAAAGAATCCATTTATCCAAAATATTGGAAGTGGGTGGTTGGATGTTGGACGTTGGAAAATCCGAATACATTTTATAAAAGCTGGCAATGTTGTTTAACATCATTACCACCTTATTCAATGTCTCGCGCAATAATTTTTCGTCAAAATTTTTGTAATCGCCGGGCTGGCTCATGGAATAAAACAGCATGCGCAGAGAATCAGCGCCGTATTTCTCAATCATTTCCCCGGGATCGACAATGTTTCCTCGCGACTTGCTCATTTTCTTGCCCGCTTTGTCTCTGATATGCGCCAGGCTGATTACATTCTTGTACGGCGCGCCTTTTCCAAGCAACGTTGAAACCGCCAGCAAAGTATAAAACCAGCCGCGCGTCTGATCGATCGCTTCGGAAATGAATTCCGCCGGAAACTGAATTTTTTTATCGATCAAATCCTTGTTCTCAAACGGATAATGATATTGCGCGAACGGCATGGAACCGGAATCGAACCAGCAATCAAGCACTTCCGGCGTGCGTTTCATCTCTCCGCCGCATTTATCGCATTTTAAAACGATATCATCAATAAATGGACGGTGAGGATCATCTATTTTCTTGCCTGAAAGTCTTTCCAATTCTTCAAATGACCCGATTACTTTTTGATTGCCGCATGATTTTGAATTTAAATTTTTGAGTTTTGAATTTATTTCGGCAGCGCAGTGCAGCCTGTCGGCACGACTGCGCTGCACTGATTTCGAATTTTGAATTTCGGATTTTCCTGTTTGGCATTCCCAAACAGGGAGCGGCGTGCCCCAATACCGTTCGCGGGAAAT
>JAZDPK010000066.1:0-2638 GCA_043797615.1 Parcubacteria group bacterium | reverse complement strand
ATTTCCGCGGCCGTCAAGCCGGTGATCGCGTAATGGAATTTATTCTGCACTTCTGCGAAAAATCTCTGCGCGTAATCGGTTTTCGGATTGTAATCCGCGCTGGTAGCAAACACGTCGCGCACTTTTTGGTAAAAATTCGCTTCCGAAGTCCGAATTTTTCTTATGCGCTCTTCCCATTCCGTAAAATATGTTTTTTTGACGCCGCCATTTGCCAAACGCTCGTCATCCATAACAAAACCTTTAATAATATACTCCTTCAATTTCTGCGTCGCCCAAATGCGAAATTGCGTGCCGCGGAGCGAGCTAACGCGATATCCAACGGAAATAATCACGTCAAGATTATAATGTTCAATCTCTCTTTCAACTTCCCTATTTCCCTCTATTTGAACTATCTGGAATTTCCGGATAGTTGAATTTTGGGCTAATTCTCCTTCTAAAAACACATTCTTTATGTGTTCATTCACAGTTTTAACATCCTTATCAAAAAGCACAGCCATTTGTTTTTGGCTTAACCAAACAGTTTCGCCGTCAAATTTAACTTCGATTTTAGTGTGTCCGTCTGCGTCATTGTAAATTATAATTTGATTATTTTTTTCATCCATAAATTTAATCGGCGTTATTTAACGCGTTTTTCACGTCTTCAACGCTGTTCACCCTCACCATCTTCCGCCTCATCTCGTTCGCCCCCGGAAAGCCGCGGAAATACCAGCACAGATGCTTGCGCAATTCCACGATGCCGCGGTCTTTTTTACTTTTGAAAATCAATTTCGCGTGTTCAAGCGCGATTTTTTTTATTTCCTCGATATCCGGAAAATCATATTCGCCTTTTTTCAGAAAATCATTCACCTGTTCGAACAGCCACGGCCGGCCGTACAGCCCGCGTCCGAGCCCGACGCCGTCAACGCCGGTCATGTCCAGCATTTTCTTCACGTCCTCCGGCGAATTCAAGCCGCCATTTCCAAGGACAATGCCGTTGAATTTTTCCTTTGCCAATTTCATCATCTGATAATCAACTTCGCCGCTAAAGCCCTGCTCGTACGTGCGGCCGTGCAGCATTAAACAAGAAACCGGCAGGTTCTCGATTTTTTCCAGGAATTTCAAAACCGTGACTTTTTCTTTGCCATGGCCGATGGAAACGCGCGTTTTGATCGAAACCGGCAGTTTCGTGGCTTCGCACGCGGCTTGAATCAATTCATAACAAAGATCCAAGTTTTTCAATAACGTGATGCCGCCTTCGTGGCACACGACTTTGCGCGCCGGACAGCCGAAATTGATGTCAAAGCCGGAAAAGCCGGCTTCTTCGCCAGCCTTCACCGCTTTTTGCATGAACTCCGGCCGCTTGCCGAAGAGCTGAAGAACAACGGGCCGCTCTTTCTTGCTGAACTCGAGCATCTTCAGCGTTTTTTCCGAATCAAAGTAAAGCGCATCGATCGAAGTCATTTCGGAATAAACAACATCCGCGCCGAATTTTTTGCACAGCAAACGAAACGCCGAGTCGGAAATTCCGGCCATCGGCGCTGCGGCAAGAATCGGTTTTTTAAGTTTGAGCCAGAAGTTGGGCATGGGAAAGGATTTAGGGAATAGAATATAGGATTTAGGGAAAACAAATTTTTAACATACAAAAAAAGTTAACCGGTCAATTCAGTTAATCTTAATTCAACGCGATTAACAGATAAACCGATTAACCGACTTGAACAATAAAATTATTCAGTCAACTGCTTCAAAGCGCAATTTGGCATTCTCCTTTTGAATTTCTTGTCTTAATTCTTTTGATTCCTCTTTGATCATGCCATCGATGGCCGGCAATAAAGAATCATTCAGAAATTCCGATATTTCAACTTTAAAATTCTGCCCGAATTCATTCAATCCGGCTTTGAGATCGGCTTTTGTAAAAGGCGCGCTGTCGTTTTCCATATGATTCAATTATATAGAACCTGTATCAAAATATCAAATATCCTAATTTCTATCCCTATAATTTTCTTTTCGCCCTGGGCCCGTCCACCGCGTCTTCCACTTCATAGCCCAGCTTTTCAATCTGCTTGCGCGCGTCATCGGCCTTGGCCCACTTCTCGGCTTTGCGGAATTCTTCGCGCTTCGAAATCAACTCGGCCACTTCGCTCGGGACGTCTGATTTTTCCGGTTTTAATTCAGCCAAACCAAGACCGAACACTTTGTCAAATTCCAGCAAAGTCGCCCGCTTGTCATAATCGGACAAATCGCTTTTGAAAACGTCCCACGCCACGGCCAGCGCCTGCGGCATGGCCAGATCTTCATTGACAAACGCTTTGAATTTTTCAACGAATGCGGCGTCGACTTTGCCCGGCTGGCGGCCAAGATCGAAAAATTTATTTTTGAATTTGTTCCAGCCGTTGGCCGCGTCCTTCATCGCGTCCCAAGTGAAATTCAATTTGCTGCGATAGTGCGCGCTCAAATTGTAAAAGCGGTAAACGATCGGATCGAATCCTTTTTCCTCCGCCATTTTCAAAGTGATGAAATTGCCTTCGGATTTTCCCATGCGGCCGTTGTTGATCAATAAAAATTCGCCGTGCAGCCAATAGTTGACGGTTTTTTTGCCGATCAGCGCTTCGCTCTCGGCGATTTCATTCGTATGATGCACCGGAACCAGATCGATCGCGCC
>JAZDPK010000062.1:0-5930 GCA_043797615.1 Parcubacteria group bacterium | reverse complement strand
GACGCGGAAGTGGATGCGTATCTTGCGGAAAGAGGGCTGCGAGATGCGGACATCCGGGAACTTCTTGCTTTCGGCGCGAAATATCCGAAAATGCAATTGGAGTTTCCGATCATTGCTCGCGGCTCGGTGTGGCGCGATTCCCTTGCTCTCAGCAATGTGCCTTATCTGCGTAGGGACGGCTCGGTTCGCAACCTCAACTTGAACTACTCTGTCATTGAATGGAATGCTTCCTGCCGTTTCTTGTCCGCCCGCAAGTAAGAACTTGAGCGCTTGAGTTTTCTTGGTTCTTATTTTTGGGCTCTTGTTCCCTTGGTCTTGGCTCCCAGGCTGGTCTTAACCGGCTTGGGAGTTTTTTTATAAATTATTTTGTGTTATAATTTTTAAGGAGAGTAAATGCTGCAGTCCGCGGTCTTTCCGGCATGAATAAGCACGGCTTCGGGCGGTTGAAATCTATTTTTTCAAGCAAGACGGAATAATTCCGGCGTCGTCGGCGCATGCGGCTGGCAAAGCTCGAGTTAGCGCGCTCTTGATAAAATAAAAACGAAAATACTTGGCGCGAAATATCAGCGAGATAACGTCTCGGAATCAGATTCAATCCGAAGAGCATTCGACGGATGGTGGAGCGGACGGCATTTCGCGCATTTCGGCGGCTCGGTGTGGCGCGATTCCAATGATAACAGCAATGTGCCTTATCTGAATAGGAACGGCTCGGATCGCAACCTCAACTTGAACTACTATGACAATGAATGGAATGCTTCCTGCCGTTTCTTGTCCGCCCGCAAGTCTTCTCGTTCTTCCTCGGACATTGCCTTTGAGGAAGTTTTTATTTAAAATTTTTCAGCCAGCCGCCGAGCATGCGCCCGCAGTTCGCAAGCTTGTCCGCGATTTGCGCGTAGGCGCCGTTAGGGATTCCTTTGAGCTCCCACAAAATCGTCAAAAAGTATTTCAAGGCGTCGATTTTCTCGCTCATCTGTTTTAAAACCGGAAATTTTTCTTCGCGTTTCACGTATTCCGCGTTCAGGGTCAGTTGAATCAAATCGGTGAACAAGCCGTCGATTTTAACTCCGATCGTATAGCGGGTCGGCCGCGCCAAATGCTGCAGCTGCTCGTGCCACAGTTTGTAGGATTCCTTGAAAACATGCAAAATGGGAACATCGTTCCGCCTGTCGGGCGGAAATTCATCCGCATTATGAAAATTCAATTCAGCCATAAATATAAAGATATTATTAGTCTGGAAAATTTGCTGGCCGCCTGGCAAGAGTTTGTCGCCGGCAAGAAGAACAAGCAAGACGTTCAAGATTTTTCGCGCCGTTTATTCGATAATATTCTATCACTTCACAAGGATTTGGAAAACGGAAGCTATCAACATGGAGGGTATAAGGATTTTTATATCGCCGACCCAAAACCCCGCCATATACATAAAGCGCCGGTTCGCGACCGTTTGCTGCATCACGCGATTTACCGATTGCTTTATCCTTTTTTCGACAGAATATTCATCGCCGATTCCTTTTCCTGCCGCAATAACAAGGGAACGCACAGGGCGCTGAAACGTTTTCAAAAAATGATCGATCACGTCAGCCTGAATAAAACGCGCACTTGTTGGATTTTGAAATGCGATATTAAAAAATTTTTTGACAGCGTAGATCACAATGTTTTGATCCAAATTTTGCGCGAATATATTCCCGATTCCGATATAATGTCTTTATTGAAAAAAATTATTGAAAGTTATTCGAGCGGAATCGGATCGGGCGCCGGATTGCCGCTCGGCAATTTAACATCCCAGCTCTTTTCCAATATTTATTTGAATGTTTTCGATCAATGGATAAAGCATAAATTGAAAGCGAAAAATTATATCCGTTATTGCGATGATTTTGTCATCTTGTCTTTCAATAAACAGGCATTGGAGAAAAGCGAAAAAGAAATCCAAATGTTTTTAGCGGAAAAGCTGAAACTCAATTTGCATCCGGAGAAGACATTTGTTAAAACGGCCGCGTCGGGGATGGATTTTCTGGGCTGGATTCATTTTTCCGACTATCGCGTATTGCGAAGAGCGACGCGGAAAAGAATGATGAACAGAATCG
The DNA here is from genome assembly GCA_043797615.1 of Parcubacteria group bacterium. Lineage (GTDB taxonomy): Bacteria > Patescibacteriota > Patescibacteriia > UBA11705 > JABHMO01 > JAZDPK01. Next base: position 3,849 of record JAZDPK010000062.1, on the reverse strand, counting down.
CGGAGCATCCGACCGATGAAACGTTGCAATCGTATTTGGGAATGTTGCGGCACGGCAACGGTTGGAAACTCGTCAATGCGTTATTGAACGAGTATTGGCTGAAAAAATAGTTGCAAATTAAAAAGAAACAGCCATTGAGGCCGTTTTTTTTTATTACGTGAATTGCTATAAATTTAAAACTTCTGTCCGGCGCAAAGATTTTTGTAAACGCCGTCGACATTAATCAATTCGTTATGCTTGCCGATCTGCGCCAATCGGCCTTTGTCGAAAACGAATATTCGATCCGCGTTTTTGATCGTTGACAAGCGGTGGGCGATGACGAACGTTGTCTTTCCTTTAACCAAATATTGCAGAGCTTCCTGCACCAAATGTTCGGTCATTGAATCGAGAGAAGCGGTCGCTTCGTCCAGAATCAAGATCGCCGGCTTGTGAAGGATCGCGCGGGCGATGGCGACGCGCTGTTTTTGGCCGACGGATAATTTCACGCCGCGTTCGCCGACTTTTGCGTCATATCCCTTTGGGAATTTCATGATAAATTCATGCGCGTGCGCCTGCTTGGCTGCGGTGATGATTTCTTCGTCGGTCGCGTCCGGATTGCCGAAGCGCAGATTGAACCAAATCGTTTCATGGAACAAAACCACTTCTTGCGGCACCAGGCCGACAAACCGTCTTAAGTTTTCGCCGCTGATATTTCGCACGGAAATTCCGTCGATCAGAACGTCGCCTTTGCTCGGCAAATTGAACGACGCGATCAGGTCGACGAGCGTGCTCTTGCCCACGCCGCTCCGGCCGACCAGCGCGATCAATTCGCCTTGATTGACCTTGAAATTGATGTCTTTCAAAACCCAGGGATTTTTATTTTGCTGATATTTAAACCAGATGTTTTGAAATTCGACTTCGCCGCTCACTTTTTCCAATTCGACCAGATTTTTTCGGCGCATTTGAACTTCGAGAGGCAGATTTTCCATTTTATGCACTTTTTCCAGGGTGGCCAGGCAGCGCCGGAACTGACGATAATTCTGCGCCAGATAGGCGAGCGGCTGATAGATCAAATTGATGTAGCCGACGAACATGACTAGATTGCCGGCGGACATTTTTTGGGTCGATAAAAGTAAAACGCTGACACCGAACATAACGACAAAGCCCAACCCGAAAATTGCCTGTTGCCAGAAATCAAGATTGCTTATATTAATCGCGTGTTTTTGCCGTCGCGACATGATGAGCGACAAATATCTTCTGATAATCGCGAAAATGGAATTTTCCGCGCTGAACGCTTTTATCGTATGCACCGAGCTGGCGTATTCCCAAAAATCGCCGAATACCCGATCGTAGGCGTTGTTCAATTGTTTGTGCGAAACGATTACGACTTTGGTGTTTTTGACGGTCACTACGACATAGATGAGAAGAACGGCAATCAAGAGTAAGGTCAGCAGCCAGCTGAGGAAAAATAAAACCGTTAAAATGATGGCGATCGTTAGGAATCCCGGCAATGTTGAAAATATGATGCCCTCAATGACGCCTTCCATGCCGAATGCCGCTCTTTCAAGTCGACTCATGATTTTTCCCGTTTTTTGGTTTTTGTGGAAAGAAAGAGGAAGCCGGATAATGTGACGCAGAAAATTATTGATGATGGAATTGCTCACGTTCGCGCTGAGCAAGTCGGCCCGGTAATTGCGGCTGCGCACCAGGAGGTTATTGACCAAAGCGGCGACAAACCATAAAGCCAGAAGCTGGAAAATCAAAGTCAGCGCTGTTTTGTGCAGCGCCAAGTCCACCAAGCGCCCGTACAGATACGGTATGCCGGCGTTAATGATTGATGATAAGACCGCCAGAAAGGACAGAAACCAAAATGTTTTTTTAAACGGTTTGAGATAGCTCCAGATGACTTTCATTTCCTGCGAAAAGGTCCAGCCGCGGCGAGGTTTTTTGTTTTTATTTAAAGAGGGAAACATAGTAATTACGGATTTACGGATTGAAGCGTACGGGTTGTACGGATTAGTCCTAAATATTATTTTAAGCCGAATCCGTATCCCGAAGGGATCCCTTTGGGACAATCAGTATGTGATCCGTACATCCGTACCCCTACATTATCTCACGTAACAATTCATTCACAAAATCGAAATTTCCGTCGTTCAAAATCAGCGCGTCGAAATTTTTTTTATAGAGCGCCAATTTCTCTTCGATTTTTTCGTTAAGAAAACCGATTTTCAGGATATTGTCGTATTTAAATCCGGTAGCCATGTCAACGTCGCTGACGCTGTCCCCGAGCAGAATTATGTTTTTCCGTTGCTTTGTGTTTTTATAAACAACCGAGTGATGGATTGTCCGTTCATTCTTATTTAAACTGTGAATAATCGGTTTGTTGATGCCAGTCGCATTGCCGTTTTTGTCCCAAGTGAACGTGTTTGTAATCGTGAAGATGTTCGCGTCCAACAAATTTTTCTTTTTTAAATAAAGCGGGATCGTTTCGCCCAATCCGGTCGCGGAAAAGATGATAATCGGCACGTTATTCTTGTTCAATGTTTTAAAAAGCTTGTCCGTTCCCTTGCGCAGACGCAGATTGCCGGAATTGACAACGGACAGGATGTCTTTTTCATGCAGGCCGCATTTGATCAGCAGTTTGAAATGCTTTGACCACCATTCGCGCATGGCCATTTTGCGTTTAACAAGAGAAATCGAACGGTCTATTTCCATTTTGTGGTATTTTTCGAAAAGAGCGTGCGCTTTGGCCGCGTAGTCGGGCGATAAATAATTTCCATTTCGCAAAATGGAAATTATTGATTGGAACGGCTTACCGCCAATGAACGCCGGCGTCAATGTTTTGTCGAAATCGGCGATGACGTGCAGCTTTTCCGGCCCGCCTTTGACGAAGTTTTTTTTGAGGCGGTTGAATTTGGCTTTGTTTGCTATGATTATATTTGATGACATATTTTGAGATGTGGGGCGAACAATATTCGCCCGTGTCCGAAGAATCGATTGAGAATTTATTTTATTTTTCGGATTTTATTTGATTATTGAATATTGCTGATTGGTGATTGTTTGGTTATTTTTTAGAACAATTAGTTTAATTAGTATAATTATCCCGAAGGGATCCCTTTGGGAGAATAATTAAATTCCTCGAATTTAGATTTTATTTTTTCTTAAGATATTCTCTCACCCCTTCCAAAATCCCCGAGCAGAAATATTTTTTCGCGTTTCCTTTGTCGAACTTTACCCATTTGAAACCGAGATGCTCGTTGCTGATTTTTATTTTTCCGGAAATGAATTTCGCTTCGAAAAAAACATAGAGCACGTGTATTTCTCTGTTATTATCGGTGTGTTCAGGCGGGATTCGAAGTCTGCCGAGCGCCACGGGTTTTGAATTCAATTTTATTTTTACATTGCCGATTTCTTCGGCGATTTCGCGCATCTACATTAGTCGAGGTCGGTTGCATTATACTTTATTTATGGAATTGATCAATTTTTTGTACTTTGATAATAAAACGTTTGAAAATTCCTTGGGGACTTTTATCAAGGTTATTCATAATTTCTTTAAATTGGTTTAAATTTAAAGATATAATCATATTATTTTCAGGCCAGATATATTTTTGATCCAATTTTCCTTGGTAATACCTATCATAATAATCGATAAAATTAATATGCGGCGAATTATAGACAATTGGCGCGAAAAAGGAAAGGCAGGTGGATTGATTCGGGAACATCTTAATTTCTTTATATTGCTTATAATTTATGAGCCCGATAATTCTTCCCGCTTGGGCCGGATTAACCAGTAGCATAATAATTTGAGGAAAATCTTTTGCTTCAAAAGGTTTAATAAGAATAAATTTGTTTCTTAAATATTTAGGAAAT
>JAZDPK010000050.1:0-5536 GCA_043797615.1 Parcubacteria group bacterium | reverse complement strand
TTTTCGAATTGTTCTGGCAGATGGGACGGGAGCTGGAAAACGCGAAACCACGCGAAAAGAAATAAGAAACGCTAAACAATGCTAAACTTTATTAGAAATTTATATTATCAGCCAATTTTTACAAAGAAGATTTCTAACTTCCAATCTCCAACCTCCAACTTCTAAAATAAAATAGAGCCTACCGTGCGGCATGCTCTAATTTTTTTTCAAAAAAGTTCGATGAATTTATAGCCAGAAAGCCAATTCGATGGCTTTTTCTTCGTCCGGGGTTATTGCCAATCCGCCGTTTCCGCCGTTCATCTGTGTTAAAACGTACTGCATGAGATAATACTTGACCACCATTTGCATCATTATTCGTCTCATCATAATCTGTCTTAACATGACTTCCTCCTTTCAGACAGGGTGGTGTTGATGTTGAACAGAACATTATATCAGAAGATCAATAGTTTGTCAATAGCGGCGGGCGGAATGGTGTCAGTTTGTGCCAACAAATTATATTTACTGTAAATTATAAATGAAAATCCGATTAGATTTCCACTGTTATTGACAGAATTAATAAATTGAGCTATAATGATTAGTCCAGTTAATTCGGTTAAATGGAGGTAAATCATGAAAAAGCCGAAGAAGTTTGATCGGGTAAAGTTCGTAAAAGCCGTGTCGCGCAATGCATTCCGCGGCATGCCCAAGGGCAGAGTTCATTCCTCGCCAAAAGGCAAGCGCGGATACCGGCGCCGAGACGGCAAAAAAATTCCGCGCGAGTAATCACGCATGTGACGTAGGAGGCGAACATTGTTCGCCCGCAACACGAAAGGAATTTTTTCTATGTTCAATCAATTCAAAAAGGGAATCAGCAGATTCCCTTCAATCCGAGTAAATAAAATTATTTGTTAATTCGGATTGGAATGTTGTTTAACAATATAATCGAGGAGGTGAGTAATGAGCATAGAATCTGAGCAAACTTTTAAGGTAAAGCAGATTCATTATCTAGGTAGGAAAAGATATTATCAATTGAAACGCCATCATGAAGTGGTAAAAGTATATGTTGTCGCAAAAATCCAACACGGTGTAATCATAAAGAAGACAAAGGTGAAATACCGTAATTATGAGTATGACCTTGTATTTGTTAGATTAGGCGTTAAATCGGAATTAGTTATTGCGTTTTTGGCAAAAAATAAGGACACTGTATTGATCTACACCGATTTTCGTCCTGGAAAATAATCACTCAAAAAGCGGCTATCAACGATAGTCGCTTTTTAAGTTTAAAATTTTATGACGATTATTTTTTCGGCGCGGCGGGCGGAACCGTTAAAGTCAAATGAATGCCGCTGCTTTGGATCGGCTGAGTAACATTCGGCAGAATGGTTTGCGCGCTCAAATTCAGCCCGGCCGACGGCAATAAATCCTGATTCAGCGCCGCGGCTTTTGATCCTGATTTGATTGGAATGGAAAATTTGACCGCGACCGCGTCGCCTGGCTTGAATTTGGCCAGGCTCGGAATCTGCGCCTTCGTCCAGACGATTTCCTTGCCGTCCGGCGTGCTCGTTATCCTGCCGCCCTGGTCGTCGGCGATTTTCGACCAGTCCAGGAGCGCGAGCGAATTGTTGGAAACGAAAATCGCTTTGACGGAAGCGTTGCTGTATGCATCTTTGCTGTTATTCCTGGTGGAAACAGCGAAAGTCAGGGTATCGCCGAACCCGGCGCGTATGTCCGCGTTTTGGCCGTTGATTGTCAAGGCATTGGTGACTGCCTGATCCAGGATTTTTATCGTAAATTTGTCTTCTTTGATCGGGAAATATTCGCTTCCGCCATTCGACAGGAGAAGCTGCACGCCGAATTCACGATCTCGATCGCTGCCATTGGCAAAATTCAGATCGGCCGGAAAGCTGCCGAAAAAGCTGATGGCGTCGCTTTTCGCATCGGCTTTGACCGCCGGTACGATCCAAAAATTGTTGTTTTCAGCCGGCGCCGGAATGGCGCTCTGATACGTGAAATCCGTTGGATAAGTGATGACGGCTTTTAGATTGCTGAAATCGACATTATCGTTGTTTTGAAAAGCGAATTTTGCGGAAAATCTCTGGCCGGGCGTGACATTCGGCGGAAAATCGGCAGACAGCTTCATGTCCGGCGCTTCGAGGGCGATTGAAAAGGCCGCGTCTTTGGAAAAATCAGAATTGAAATTCGCCGGCTGGAAGGCGAGCGTGGCGGTCAGCTTCTGTTCGTTTTCCAGATTGTCGACGATATGGCCGAAGATTTTGACTTTGCCGGCCGCGTAAGTCGTGAGGTCGCCGAGCGGCCAAGTGTTTCGGCTGGTTGAAGCCGGATCGCTTGACTCGAAGGAGAATTTTTCCGGGAAGCGGACAGCGAGCCGGCTGTTCAGCAGATCAACGCCGAGATTCTGGTAGCTTATTGTGTAGGCGAACGATTCGTTGATTTTCACCTTGTCCGGCCCGCTGACCTCCAGCTTCAGATTTTCATAGGCGAAGCTGCGGCTGGCGCCGAAATAAAAAAAGCCGGCGGCGCTGGCTCCGGCAAAAGCGGCAAGCAGGAGAGCGGCGGCGAACAGGATTTTCCGTCGCCTGATCCGGCGGGCGTCGTCGATCAGATTCTTGAAATGCATTTCATCGTCGCCGTCTTTCTTGGCCCGCGCCGGGCGGATGTCGCGCTCGGCTTCCTGGTAAATGTCGGCCAATTCCTGCATGGGATTAGTATTGTCGTCTTTTATGCTGTGCTTTTGAAAATGAATGGGCATAAAAAATTAACCTAATTATTCTAATTATTCTAATTATTCTAATTATTCTAATTACTCTAATTATTCTAATTATTCTAAATAAATTCCAATCACTAATGCCCAATAACCGAATTAGCTTATTTTTTCAATTTAAGATTTTGGGTATTGTTTAGAATAATTAAGTTAGTTTGAGCAAAGGTTTATTTGATCGTGACGGCCAGCAGCTGATCAGCAGGCAGATCGGTTGAGAATTCAACGCCGCTGCCGCGCTTGGCCGCGTCCGCTGGATAGAGAGGGGACAGGAGCTGATCGCCGGACGAAGCAATGGAAATTTTGTAATGCGCATTCGCCTGTCCGGATTGCTTTTGCAGGAACAGCGAATAGAACTGTTCGGCCGGCTGGCGCGAGAAGATGGAGAGGCCGCCTTGCCTGTTGGTTCTGATTGAAAAAGGCAGCTTGTAGGCGAGCGTGACGGTTTTCGATTCGCCGGGATCGACTTGCACCCAGTTGCCGAAAACGGTTTTGCCGAATTCGCCGTTTATCTGCGTATTGCTTTGCGGATCGACCAGAATGTCGCCTTCTACTTCGCGTAAAAATTCGTCGGCTTTCCAGGACGGATCGACCGGCTCGAACCGGTCGGCCGGGATTTCCGAGAATCCATCGGCGGAAATGAGCCGGCTGCCGCTCGGCACGTAGACGCGCAGGAAATCAATGTTCGATTTGCCGCCGAAAATGTCGTCCGGCTTGCCGTTGTGGCTGCGGGTGATCGTCAATGTGTCGATGATCGAGCCGTCCGCCAGAATGCTTGAAACCAGGCTGGCGTCCTGCCTGATGAAATTATCGGTTTTGTAGCCGCCGATGTTCGCGTTCACGATCGAGAGGTAATCCCTGGTCGTGTCTTTGATCTCGCCGGTCCAGCCGTATGATCTCATTTTTTCTTCCAGTCCGGCATTGTTGAAATAAAGCTGAATGTCCTTGTTGTCCAGGCTTTCCTTGAACGCTAAAATGATTTTCATCAAATTCCGATTGTCGTTTGCGAATATTTTTTTCAAAAGCTCGGGCGCCAGGTCGGCCAGGATCTGCTTCGGCTTGTTCGTTGCCTTGTCGTATTCGAATTCAACGGCTTTTTGGATTTCGACGCTGAAATTATCCGCGGTGATCGTCTTGCCGTATTTTGGCAGGGAAATCGGGCCGGTGATTTCCAAAAGCTTCGGAATTATCGAGGAATTCATCGCCACCACGCCGTCCACCGACGGGCCGCCGGATTTGGAATAGAACCATTCGATTTTCTGCGCGGTTGTCGGAAAATCCGGAAACCAGTTCGCATCCTGCATCTGCCAAAGCGCGTTGACGAGCTGGAGCGGATAAGGAGACGCGACATTGGCGAGCAGCGAGCCTTTCATGTCGTAAGTGCCGCCGCCCGGGATCTCCATTTTTTTTATTCCGCCCTGATAAACGTCGACAAGGGCAAAACTGCCCAGAAAGCCGCCGGTCGGCCGGATTTCGTTGCTGTTTTGGAAAGCGAAAAGGTATCGGCGAAGGCGGCTTTGTCCGAGGATCTGGCGCATGGCCGAGGCAAAGCTTCTCATCTCGCCGACGTCGCTGTCCAGCAGGCCGACGTATTGCTTGATTTGCCGGAACAGTTGCTTCTTGTCGTCCGGCACGGCGCTGTCACGCACCTTGTTCAAATCCGCATTCGCGCGGCTGAGCTTCGGCTCGATCTTTTCCAAGCTGTCCTCGAAAACAGCGATGCGATCGGTCAGCTTCAAGCCGTCCGCGCCGGAAAACGAGCTTAAGACCGGCGCAAGGGCTTTGCCGATTTCCGAAATCTGCGACCCGACGCTGAGGAGATACTGGGCGTCGGCCAGATTCGCCGAATTCGTCGGCAGGTATTTCAGAATCGTTTTCAAGGAAAGGCCGATTGAATCCAATTTTTCCGCTGCCAAGCGGAAATTGTTGTCCGCTTGATTGAAATTTTTCTTGGCAGCGGAAGAGTCGTTGTCTGCCACGGCTTTGCCGGCGATTTTCAAGTCTTCATACGCCGCGTTTGCGAAAGAAATCGCCTGCTGCTTGGTTTTTTGCACGTCTTGGTAGTATCCGAAGGCTTTGATCGGCAAAATGACAAGTAGGCAGAGAGAAACGTAGACAACGAACGATCGACGCCAGTTCAAAGGCAGGTTGAAATGATAAAAAAGCGGCTTTCCGGTGAATTGGCGGTGGATTTTATGCGTTCTGAATTGTTTATCTTCGTGAAATATCGGTTCCAGCCCTTCTTCAACTTCGATGATCCGCTTGGCGATGATATTTTTCAGGCGACTGATCTCTTGTTTTGTTTCATTGATGATTCTGTTTGAGTTGTTTGAGCCGCGTTCATTTAAAAACGCCCGGATTTTTTCTTTTTGCGCTGTTTTTTCTTTTTTCTTTTTGAGCATTCCGCTCAAATCCAAAAGATGGGGCGAGTGGTGCGATTGGTCGCTGATATTTTTAATCAGAATGCGGTGATGATTGCGTTTTGGCTCCTCGGAAACGGTTTCATTCTTTGGGAGCAGTGCGGCTAATTCAAGCATCACGCTTTTTTCCAGTTCTTTGTCAGTGCGATTCAAATTCCGTCCGATGATTTCGTCAATTTCATGCTGAAGCAGGCCGATGGTAAGAGGTTCAACGGGTTTATCGCGTTTTATGGATTTTTTTGTTTTTGATTTTACCTTTTTCATATTGGATTGAAGATAATGCGAATAAACTTTCATGCAAACCTGCCTATGCCGGCCGTGCTCCGCCATAGCGGCTACGCGACGGCGAGCAGGCAGG
>JAZDPK010000039.1:0-58387 GCA_043797615.1 Parcubacteria group bacterium | reverse complement strand
AAGACAGGCACTCCCCCGCTTCCTTGATTAACTTGATGAATTCAGCGCCGGAAGACGCATTCAACCCGCGGCTGTACTTTTTCAGCGCTTTGGCCGCGGCCGTCGCCACGTTCGTCGCGCCTTGGATTTTGATCGATTTGATTTCAGAGAATGTTTTAATGATTGTTTTGTCCATAGGAAAAAAGAAGGGATAAGAAGGGTTAAGAAGGCATAAGAAGGGAAAAAGAAGAAGAAAATTCGCACATTATATCTTATTTTTCCTGTCGCTTTTTCTCTAATCCTTGTCTTGTCCTATCCAATAAATACATTGTTTTAATTAAACGATCTTCAAATTTATTATACAAATTTTCGCCTATATAACCTTTTCTCAAAGTCCTCCTGACCCGTTCTTGCAATTCGCCGGCTGAACGCTTGCTATATCCGAGAAATCGCAAATATTCACCTATTGATCTGGAATAATAGCCTTCAACAAAATTCGAACCAATTGAATCGGAAGCGTTATCTATTTGACTGCGCGTTTTAAACTCATTTTTCGGTATGCATTTCAAAATTTCTTGAACAATTTGATCAAGCTGATCAATACTTTGCCATACTATCATCTTTTGATGTCCAAACTTATTATTCATATAAATTTCAAAATTGATGCTTTTCCGCCCTCTTTCCCCTCTTAACCCCTCTTTCGCCATCTCATCCCTTTTTGTCCAATGTCAATATTAATTTTTCCCGCCCTCTTTCCCCTCTTAACCCCTCTTTTCCCCTCTCATCCCTTTTATCCGATTTCAACTTCTTCGCCGAAATCCGGAATCTTTATTTCCCCCTTGAATTTAATCAGATTTTTCAAATTGTCCGCCAGGATCGCGCAGGCGTCCTTTTCGCCGTGCACGATGAAAATTTCGCGCAATCCTTCGATGTGGCGGATGTATTCAAGAAGCTCCAGCTTGTCGGCGTGTCCGGAAAACGCGTTCATGATCGCCACCTCGGCGCGGAGCGGATGCATTTCGCCGAAGATCCTGATTTCTTTTTTTCCATCAACGATCTGCCGGCCGCGCGTGCCAGCCGCCATGAAGCCGACCACCAAAATCAGATTCCGCGGATCGCCGATATTGTTCTTCAAATGGTGCTTGATCCGGCCGGATTCGCACATTCCCGACGCGGAAATGATGATGCCGCTTTCATCCAGGCTGTTCAGCGCTTTCGATTCTTCCACCGATTCGATGTATTTGATTTGCTTGAAATAAAACGGGCTTTCTTTTTTATTCAAAAAATCGCGGAACGTTTCCTTGTCGTAGTAATCGCGGAATTCGTCGAACGTTTCCGATATCTTTTTTGAAAGCGGACTATCGACGAAAATCGGCAATTTCGGAATTTTATCCTGGTCGTAAAGCCGGTGCAGCTCGTAAACCAGCTCTTGCGTGCGCTCGAACGAAAATCCCGGAATGATTATTTTTCCGCCGCGGTTCGCCACTTTGTTGACGATCACTGCCAATTCTTCTTCCACGTTTTGAATCGGATCGTGCACATGGCCGGCGTATGTGCTCTCAGTTATCAAATAATCCGCCCGATCGACTTGGAAAGGATCGTTCAGAATCGGCATGTACTTTCGGCCCAGGTCGCCGGTGAAAACCAAGCGTTTGGTTGTTTCTTCCGCAATATCGAGGACAACGATTGACGAACCAAGCACATGGCCGGCGTCATAGAAAGCCGCCCAGACGTTTTCGTGGATTTTGAATTTCTGCAGATATTCGCGCGTTTCAAAAAGCTTCATTGTTTTTAAAACATCGGCTTCGGCGTACAGCGGCGCGATTCTTTTGTTCAAATTTTTCTCGATGTAAAAAGCGTCCTGCGCCTGGATATGCGCCGAATCGAGCAGAAGCGATTCCGCCACGCTGGCCGTGGCCGATGTGGAAAATATTTTTCCTTTGAATCCGAATTTAACCAATCTCGGCAAACGGCCGGCATGGTCGATGTGCGCATGCGACAGAATGACAAAATCGATCTCTTTCGGATCAAACGGAAAAGCCTGGTTCTTCGCCCGAATGTCGTCGCGCGTGCCGCCGCCCTGGTACATGCCGCAATCCAAAAGGATCTTTTTTCCGCCGGTTTCAATCAAATGGCACGAGCCGGTAACTTCTTGGTCCGCGCCGCAGAATTTTAGCATCATAATTTAAGATTAATTGATGAATACATTATATCAAAATGAATGCAAATAACCAAAATCAGGGATAATTGCCTGCCGCGCTCATGCGCTATTCAAATTACCCCACACTCGTTGTGTGGGAGAAAGATTCAAAATTTCGTAAGATACTCCCTGCCTAAATGCAGGGTAATTTCATAAGACAATTACTTATAGTTGGGTATTGAAAATTGAATACCGCGCTCATGCGCGATTCAAATTACCCCACACTCGCCTGCCTGCCGGCAGGCAGGTTGTGTGGGAGAAAGATTCAAAATTTCGCAAGTAAGCCCTGACAGCCGCCTTCGCTACCACCTCCGTTAAAACTCCGGTGGTCAAGAAAGATATGGCGGCCGGGACGAGTCAGGGGTAATTTAAAAATAAAAAGAGCCCCGATTTGATCGCGGCTCTGATTCAATCAATGAATGGTCGGTTTGGTTTGCTCAGTGCTCTCGCGTTCATCCCGAACCGCCGGCTTCAGCACTTCAAGGCGATCTTTCAAAGTATTTTGTTCGTGTTTAATTTCTTTAATCGAAAGTTCGCTGTTCAACGTGCTTTCTAACACAACCGTTTTCATTTGCTTCCAACTGTATCCCATGATCAAACCGGCGAAAAAACCGCAGGCAATGGGCGATGGCAAGTACGGCGGATGAAAAATCGCGCACAGCACGATCATCGCCAGCGAGAAATAAAACAGGATCATCGCTGCAATATAAATTTTATTCCAGAGCTTCCACTGCTTTTCGTTGAACATTTCTTCACCTCCTTTCAATCAGCTCTTCGCGCCCTGCTTCAGCGTTTTGTCGAACGTTAATTTTCTGACCAAACTCTGCAGTTCAACCAGGACCGCAGAGTCGGCTTTTCGGGAAAGAATTTTTTTATACAAAACTCTTAGATCTTCCTGCGCTTTTCTGAGCGGCGCGCCGCGAATTTGCGCATGCTGTTCCAGGAGTTTCCATTCTCCGGCTTCCAAATTTTTTATGCGCGTCTGGATTTTCTCGTACTTTTTCCGCTCGCAAACGAAATTAGTACATTTCAACTCGTCGCGCAACGCTTTGATTTCCGCTTGACGCTTGCTCAGTGTCATTATTTTCCTCCTTTAAAATTATTAATGAACGTGCCATGCAATCAGCATACCAGCGCGAAAATAAAAAAGCAACAAGCGAAAACACCGGTTTCATGGACTATACCATGAAACCGCTCTGTCTGTTTTCAACAATCGGAAAATTTTAAAAGGCTCTGCAATGTTGCAGAACCTTTGCAATGTGAATTCGCCGATTAACGCTTCGCTTGTTTGATACGAAGCGCGCGCAATAGATTAACCGAGAAAGCGACAAACGCCGCGCCCATAACGAAATAAAAACTGAAATGAACGCAATCAATCATCGCGTCCAAATCCGTCGGCCCCCAATCAACTCTCAGCAAATCGCCGAAAAGATCGAGCAGTATCATGGATGCGAGCATGATCAGGCTCAACACCCAACCGTATTTCCTGGCATTCATCGAATACCTCCTTTGCGCTTTTTGATCGCTTGCAGTTCCTTCAATAATTTTTCGCTGCTGGCTTTTACTTTGGCCACGTCGCCCGGTTTCAGCAGACGGCCGGCTTCGAAATGGCGCTCCATCAGCTTCGCCTCACTGTTTTCAACGCGATCGATTTTCGCCAGCAAGAATTTTCTCTTGGCCGCGTCTTTCACTGGATCAAGCGCCTTGACTTCGGCGTAAAGCACATTCAACTGCTTTTCAACGGCCTGAATTTTCAAAGCGATCCGTTGTTGTTTGGCTTTTTTGATTTTGACTTCCTCATCGACTTGCCGTTCGATCAATCGGTCTTGCTCTTTAAAAAGCCGCTCGACTTTTGTCCATAAAACTTGGCGTTCAATCTTATTCTTCGCCACGCTCCGTTTCTTAAGTAAAGCGAGTATTTTACTTTGATTTTGCCGCAATCGTTCAACGAATGTTTTCATGTTCTGCTCCTTTTATGTTTTTAAAAAGTAAATTTCAACGAACAAGCTGACAAAATCAGCATACCAGCGCGAAAATAAAAATGCAAATATCCAAAAAATTCGCCCATTTCGGCGTATTTTCTTGATGATCATTTGCGATGATCAGCCGTTATTGATTAAAACACTTTAAAAACTCAATCTGGGGTTTGCCCTTCTGGTAGCCGCGATTCTCATAAAAGCGTATTGTCTTAGGACTCTGCGCCGGCGCGTACAGCATGATCCAGGTTCGATTTTCCAAAGCCATATTATTTTCAAAGTTAGTCAAAAGCGCGGTTCCCACTCCCTTCCCTCTCATGCCTTCTTCAATCGCAAACACCCAAAGCAACATGCCGGCGCCTTTCAGCCGCTCGCCGAACAGCGCGCCGATAATGCCGCCGGCGTCTTCCGCAACCAAAAAAAACTTTTCATCGATGTAATCGGCCAATATTTCGGCGGAACAATACTCGCCGTTTGCTTCGGCAAGTTCCGGCAAACTAAAAAGTTTTTCCACTTTTCCCAAGTCCGATTCAGTGGCCGCTCTTATTTGCATAAATTTTTCACATCTTGATTGCGCAAATCATTCAATGAAATGTCTTTGCTTGGCGTCGCCGGTTTTGAATATGACGGACGGCTGCTTGCGCCGTAGCCTCCGCCGCCCCGCTGTTCTTTTTCCAATTGTTCTTTCGCCTGCTTGCGGCGGTATTCTTTCAAGCATTCTTTGCAGAACACCGGCCGCTTCGGATCAGGCACGAAATTGATTTTCGTTTTCTGGCCGCAGCCCGTACATTTCACGATTTGAACTACTTCATCAGTTTTCCGTTCCGCGGATTCGTAATCAGATTCTTCTCTCTCCCGCCGGGCGAATTCGCGTCTTGGTTCTTCTTTCTCGTTTTCCAGTTCATCGTTATCTTCTTTAGCCTCCTTTATCCCTTCTTCTTTTTGATAATCTCCCTTCTGGCTCGCCAGAAAATCGATTTTTTTATCAATAATGTTCGCGGCATTTTTTTGCGCCAGCTCCTTTTCCAATTTATCCATCATTTCTTCGGTTTCCACGCCGGTCCAGCGCGCGATTTTGTCTTCCACTATTTCGCGCGCATTGGCGTAGCGCTCGCGCGAAATGCTGATGATCTTTTCCGCGTTGCCGGAACGCCTGGAAATGGGCGGCAGAGTGCGGGCGCTGAACGGATCAGACGACACGCCGTTGATCATGAGCTTCATGTAAACGTTGTATTTCGGCAGATTGACCAAATCGTCCTCGACAAAGCGCGGGGTGAATTCTTTCACCAGAAATTCCGCGTCCCCGGCGCCAATCCGGAAGAGGATGATCGTTCCGACGTTGCCGAAAATGGCGTCGCGCACCACCGTGTTGCCGCCGATTTCCAACTGGCCGACGTATTGATGGCCAAGGGTCAGGTTCAATTTGTATTTTCTCGCTTCGGACAGGATATTGGCGAACGATTCGGTGGCGAAATTCTGGAATTCATCAACGTAAAGATAAAAATCCTTGCGCTCTTCTTCCGGAATGTCCACGCGGCTCATCGCGGCGAGCTGGAGCTTCGTGATCATCATCGCGCCGAGCAAACTGGACGCGTCTTCGCCAACCCGTCCTTTAGATAAATTTAAAATAAAAATCTTGCCTTCGTCCATTATTTTACGGATATTGATCGTCGAAGTCACTTGACCCACGATGTTGCGGATCAAACCGGTGGATAAGAATTGGCCGACTTTGTTTTGAATAGGCGAAATCGCTTCCACCATGAACTGCTGGCTGTATTTCGTGTATTCGTCCACCCAGAACGCCTTGACCACCGGATTCTGGATTTTGGCGATGACTTTCTTGCGGTATTCCTTGTCGATCAGCATGCGGTTGACGCCGAGGAGCGTGCTGCCTTCGTAATCAAGCAATGCCAAAATCGTGTTGCGCAGCAGATATTCAAGGCGCGGGCCCCAGCTGTCCGCCCATATTTTCTTGAAAACGCCGATCAGGCCGGAAGCGACCAAATGCCGGTTTTTCGGCTCGACCCTTTCCAGGACGTTGAAAGCGATCGGGAAATCAATATCCGCCGGATTGAAATAAATCACGTCGTTGATCCGGCTGTTCGGAATGCAATCAATGAGCAGCTCGGCGCTGTCGCCGTGCGGATCGACATAGCAAATGCCTTTGCCGTTGATGATATCGGAATACGCCATGTTCTCCAGCAGGACGGATTTGCCCATGCCGGTTTTTCCGATAACGTAAACATGGCGGCGCCGGTCGTCGTCTCTGATTCCGAATTTCTTTTTTTCGCCGCGGAAATTCGTTTCCGCGAGCATTGTCAATCCGCTGGGCATATATTTTTGTAGGGGCGAATAATTATTCGCCCGTACTTCTTAAATGATTTTTGTTCGCAAGATATCACAATTCGTTCATAAGTTCTTTCGTTTTGGAGTTTACCCTGAGCTCCGAGTTTATCGAGGAGTCGAAGGGTTTTTTGGTTTTTTCGTTTTAAACAAACGGCAGATTGTCCGGCGCATCTTCCTTTTCCGCGTTAGGCTTTGTCGGCTTGACAACGGCGCTGGCGATTTTCAATTCCTTCAGCACTTTTTCCTTGCGCTTGCGGTCGGACTCGCCGGTCTGGTCGATCGCGAACCGCTTTTCAAAATAATCATTGTCATAATCGATTGCCCGCGCTTTTTTCCCGCCCGCTTCTTCGGCCTCGGCCGCTGGCTCTTCCAATTCCTCGCCGGCGTACGGCTCGGCCTCGACCGGCAAGCCGATCGGCGCCCGCGCCCGCTTGGATTCGATGCGGTGGACGAGCGGCGCTTTGATTTCAATGTGCGGAAAGTGGAAAATCGTCGCCAGCTCTTCGATATTCAAAAGGAACGGGCCTTTGCAGGTGAAAATGTTGCGGGCTTTGAAATCAGCCAAAATTTTATTCTTGCGATAATTTTCGCGGAAATCCTTGAAGCCGTAGCGCACCGATACTTTATTGCTGCCCGGCTTGAAGCCGTTCAGGGCGGACGAGCCGAACTGCTTGAACGCGCCGATCATGCCGCTCACGGCCAAGCCCTTTTTAAACACTTCCTTCTTCGCATAGTAGACAAATCGGATCTTGCTCGAAAAGCAAATCTTATCGACTTTTTTCAAAATCGCTTCCACCTCCTTCTTTTCCTTCGGCGGCAGGGCCATCATGTTGAATCTTTCCACTTTCGGCTTTTCTTCAACCATTTCGCCGCCGCTCAGAACTTCATTCGCCAGGAATTGCAAGGCGGTGATCGGCGATTCCACGATTTTTTCGATCATGCCCTTTTTCAGCGGCTTGGCAATGCCCATGAGCTTGTTCGCCGCCTCGAGTCCGCGCTTTTCCCAGCCGATGTCCGCCGGCAAGATAATGATTTGAATCCAGATCTGCTCGCCCGGGCCGATTTTGCTCAAGACTTCGAGCAGGGCCGCCATCGGATCCTTGAATTCCTTGTCCAATTCCTCCTGGAATTCGATGTAGGTGCGCAGCGGGAAATAATCGTCGCGCACCAGGACAAGATCCGTGCCCCAAAGATTGTATTCGTCGTTTGGAAAAGTCGGGTTGACGTCGGCGGCGTAATCGCGCACTTCGGTGATCTCCGCGTCCGGGTAGTGGGAATAGATCGACGCTTCCACCAGATGGCGGAATTGCGACGGCGTCCTGATCAAAAATTGGATGTAGCCGTCGATGCTGACGATCTCGATGCTGAAGCCGAGCTGGAATTCGCCCCTGATCTTGCGCTCGTAAAATTCGCCGGGCGAATGCGCGCCGGAAAGGGCGACGAAGATATTTTCCACGGCGCGCGGCGTCTGCAGGTTCTCCTTCGGAATGTCGATGGCGAGGAATATGTAGTTCTGCCTGGCGGCGAACCGGCCTTGCATAATGAAGACATAGTTGACCCAGGAGCCGTACAGGACGGCCAATATGAAAATGATCCAGCCGCCGCTCGCGAACACCTGCCAGATAATCTCGTAGAGCGGCTGGCTGCCAAGGGCGTAAAGCCAGCTCCAGTCAAAATTTATTTGCCAGTTGAACATAAAAAAGCAATGTGATAAACGAGATTTGCTTGATTAAATTGTCAAGACAATCACGTTTATCGCGTTTATCCCATTTATTTAATTATACCATTTTATAAAACAAAAAGAAAATCCAGAGTCACGCCTTTGTTTATAAACAAACAAAACATCGGCGCAAACCTGGATTTTCTTTATTTTAAATGGTGATGATTATTTCTTCAACCCGTACTTGTTGCCGCCCAGCTTTTCAAACTTGTCGCGATTGATGAGCGAGAGATAAATCGTCGACGGATTGACTTTCCGCTGCTTCAAAACTTGGTCGAAAATTTCCTGCTTGGCAAGCGGCTGTCCAGCTTCCTGCAAAATGCGGGAAATAATATCGGCCACTGTGCCTTCGCTGTATCCCCAGTCTTTCAGGGCGTAAACGCCGCGGCCGATCAGCACGAACTTATCATTCGCGATGAGCTCGTTGTGCACCGTGGCCGGGCAGATATTCTTCGCGTCGAACTTGTAGGAATTTATTTTCGCGGCGATGTCGCGGAAATGCAGCGGCTCTTTGTGCTGCAAAAAGGTCAGATTGATTTTGTCGCCCAGCTTTTTCGGCCGGACATTCTCCCATTCGCTCATGCCCCACTGGTTCATGATGTTCTTTTCCAGCTTGGAAGTGGAATTCAAATACGATTCAATGATGTCCTCGAGGCGCAGATCGCTGTGCTTGGCCAGAATTTTTTCCAGCTCGGCTTTCAATTCGTCGTGCAGTTTTTCCTTGGCCAAGCCGACGATTTCCTCGTCGCTTTGCAGATTCTTATGTTCGGAAAAATGCTTTTCAAGATTTTCAACCAGCCGCGCGACATGCGCAATGTCGAAATCATTCAGCTTCCACACGGCGTAAAAAGAATCAAGGTCGCCGACGCGCTCGGCCGAATCGAAAAGATGCTCAAGCACGAAAAGATAAGCGTTCTCGTGCAGAAAGTCCAAGCCGTAATTTTTCTTGGCGAAATCAGAGAGCAGGATATCCTCGCGCACCAAGCCGCCGCTGCGCTCAAGGTGGGCGACCAGCTCGGCTTCAAGCGATTTCAAATCGTTGGCAAACTGCTTTTCCGTTGCCAGCTCGGACAATTTGCGGATCGCCTCGGCCTCGATCTGGCGCACGCGTTCGCGCGTGATATTATAAGCTTCGCCAATCTCGCGGAGGGTGGCTTTGTCTTCCAGTTCGCTGATCAGCTGATAGCGCTGCTTCAAAACGTCCTGTTCGCGAACCGACAGTTTTGAAAGCAAATTGACCAGCAAATCCTGGAAATTGATTTTTGAGTTGATGTTTTCCATACTTGGAAATACTTAGATTGACAAGCCATCTAGTGAATTTAGATTATTTGATGATGCGTTAAGTATATCATTATAAATAATAAATGTCAATGGAAATTCAATCCAAAACCATAAAAATGTTTAATTTTAGATTAAATTTAACTAATAATATTTATCAATATAACTAACTGTTCAATGCGATAATGACAATTTATGCAATTTATAATGTTTTGTCAAGATTGCCAAATAGCGACTGCATTCAAAAAAAATTCCGTGAAGCTGCGCCGCTCGATTTTTTATAAAAAAAATCCCGCGAAATTGATCCGCAGGATTTTATGAATACAACTATTATTCATCCTCGCTAATGCCGGCATTGTCCATCGCTGTTTGAAGATCATATGCGGGAATGTTCAAGCTCTTGCGATAACGGCCAATGGTGCAACTGGAAACGCCGACGCAACTGGCGATCTGGCTGTCGGACATGCGTCCGAGGAAAGACGAGATTTTTTCTTTCCAATCCAGCACTTCCTTGTGCGCGTACTTGACGCCCAAGCTGTCAAACGCCGCCGCGATGCTGCCGAAATGGACAAGCGCCGAATGAAACACCGCAGGATTGTCCTTCTTCAGCTGCGCTACGGTCAAATGAGCTTTGCCGCACAAGCGCTCCAAAGTCTGCATCTGGCAGTAAAATCCGACTTCCGCCCTTGATGCCCGGCCGAAATTGATCAGCTTTGGCTCGAAACGCTTCTTGCAGCCGGGGCATTTTGTCGTAAAATCGTTCGGATCCTGCGTGAATCCTTTCAGAATTTCCGCCGGCTTTAGCTTGCGTCCGCAGCATGGGCAATGGGCATTGGGACTATACCGCTCGCCATGAACCGTTTCGATCAGGTTCAAGCGCTGCTGAAAAAGATAATTCGTCAGCTGCATGCGCTGTTCCAAGCCAAGCCGCTGCTCGAGCCGCTGTTCCTGCTTCAAAGACGGTCGTAAAAACATTCCCATTCTCATGTTTTATCCTCCTTGATAGGGTTAACGAACAATTATCGTGATATTTTATTATAGCGAATCAATTTGATTTTGTCAAACTTGCGCACAAAACTTGCGCACAAAAACGCCCGGATTTCTCCAAACGGATTTTTTTATTATTATCTTTATTATCAACTAATAAACCCGCCTTCGCTGAAGCTACAGCGGGCAGGCCAATCAACCAATAAACTCTATCAACTGTTTTTCGCCGCTTTTTCCCTATTCCATTTCTCCCACATGACCACGATCGGGCTGGCGATGAAAATCGAGCTGTAGCAGCCGGACGCCACGCCGATGATCAGGGCCAACGCGAAATATCTGACTGACGCGCCGCCGAAAATCAAAACGGCGAATAACGCGATGAGCACGGTCATGACGGTGTTGACGGATCTGACCAATGTTTCGTTGATGCTGCGGTTCACTAATTCTTCAAACGAGAACTTGCTCGTCTTGGTCAAATTTTCGCGGGTGCGATCGAAAATAACGATCGTGTCGTTCACCGAATATCCGAGAATGGTTAAAAGCGCGGCAACGAACGGCAAACCGACTTCAACGTTGAAAAATTTTCCAAGAAAAGCGAAAACGCCGAGCGGAATGATTATATCGTGGACAAGGGCGATAATGGCGGCCGTGGCGTATTTCCACGAGCTTACCGGCCAAGAAACTTTGCGGAACGCCCAAGCGATGTAAATCATGATGGCGATGACCGACAGAATAATGGCGTATACCGCTTTGGTTTTTATTTCCTGTCCCACGGACGGGCCGATGCTTTCAAAGCTTTCTTCCTGCGCGTTGTTCGGATATTTGACTTTAAACGCGTCCATTATTTTTTCGTAGGTCGCGCGATCCGTTTCTTGAAATCGCAGCACGAAATTCGCGTTGCCCGCCGGCTGGACCGAAATTTCGTTTTGGAAATTCAAGTCTTTCAGCAATGCGTTGACGTCCTGAACAACCGGCCGTTCCTGCGTAAAACGCAGATTCAATAAGCTGCCGCCGGTAAAATCGATTCCCGGCCGCAGTCCCCACATCGCGAGGAAAACAATGCTTACCGCGATAAAAACGATTGAAATTGAAAGATAAATTTTTCGATTTTGAATGATTTGCAATGTCATAATGATTATTTTAGTTTGAAATAATGAATTTAACCGATTCTACTGTTTCAATTCAGAATCGTTCTTTTTCGGCCGGCCGAAGAACAGCCACATTTTCTTGAATTCTTTCTGCGGATTGACGAAAAGGAGCATGAACTCGCGGGTGATGACCATTGACGAGAACAAGCTTAATAGCACGCCGATGCCTAGCGTAATGGCAAAACCCTTGATCGAGCTGGTGGCGAACCAGGCCAAAATTATACAAGTGATCAATGTAGTGATATGTCCGTCGCGAATCGCCGGCCAAGCGCGCTTGAAACCGTCGTTCGTTGCCGAACCGAGCGGCTTGCCCAGCGCCAATTCTTCTTTCATGCGGGCGAAGATCAGAATGTTCGCGTCCACGGCCATGCCGACCGACAAGATGAAACCGGCAATGCCCGCGAGCGTCATTGTCACCGGAATCAATTTAAATAAGAACAGCGACAAAATGCCGTAGACCAGCAAAGCGAACGTCGCCAAAAGACCGGGCAGACGATAATATACGATCATGAACAATGCGACTAAAATCAATCCGATCAATCCGGCGAACAAGCTTTTTTGCAAAGATTCCGCGCCCAGGGTCGCGCCCACGTTCTGCTGGCTGACCAAAGTGATCGGAATCGGCAGCGCGCCGGCGTTCAATCTCTGCGCCAGGGTCTTGGCTTCGGTAATATTGAATTTGCCGGTAATGACCGCCTGTCCGCCGGTGATCGCCTCGTTCACCGTCGGCACGCTGATCGGCTGGCCGTCCAGATAAATCGCCACCGGCTTGCCCACGTTGCGGCCGGTAATCTCGGCGAACAGCTTGGCCCCGGCGTCATTGAAAGTCAAAGCGACTTGCGGCGTATTTGTCCGCTGATCGAATTCAACCGCGGCGCTCTGCAATTGGCTGCCGGTCAGGCCGGTGCTCTTCCAGGCGTCCTTTGGCGGCAGAATGTCCGACTCCTGCTTTTTCGCGATGTAAATTTCCGAAACCGAATATTCAACAAGCGCGCGTTCATCCGCTTTATATATCAAATGATAGCCGAACGAAGTTTCCACGACGTCGGAAATCTGGCCTTTGGCCAATTTGAAAGCCGCGTCTTCGAAAGCTTGCACCATTGTTCCTTTGGAAAACCAGTCGAGATTGCCGGCGCTTGAACTCGCGTTCGGCTCGGTGGAATTTTCCCTTGCCAATTGCGCGAAATTCTGCGGCGTTGCCTTGGCTTTCAAATCAATGGTTTGCTGCAGCGCTTCTTCCTTTGTCGTCGTCTTGCCGCAATTATCCGCGCCGGCATAGCAGATTAGGATATGGCTGGCTTGAATTTCCTGCTCGTTGTCCCGGCGGTCGTTGACTTTCAAAACATAATATCCGTCCGGCCGCTCGACCAGATTCGGAACGATTTTGCCAGAGCCGGCCGCATTCGCTTTGCTGAAAAAATCAACGTTTGACGAATTTTCCCTGATCCAGCCGACAGCGCCGCCGGTTTCTTTGCCAACGTCATTTTCAGTGTATTGTTTAACCACATCGCCAAAATTCGTTCCGGACAATGCGATTTGCAAAGCTTTGTTCGCTTTTGTTTTGGCGTCGGCGTTGTATTTTGCCATTGACTGCTTTTCCGCCGTTGTCAGCTGGCGCTCCGGCTCGGTATTTTCCTCTTTGAATTCGAGCAAAGGCGTTTCGCCGATCATCTTGATCGCTTGATTGATATCTTTCACGCCGGCCAATTGAATCAGGATGCGCCATTTGCCCTGCGCTTTGTTGATTTGAATGCTCGGTTCGGATACGCCGAAAGCGTTGATGCGGCGCTCGATTACGTCGCGCACGCCGCTGACCGCGTCAGTCCGGCCGCTCATATCGACCTTGGAAGTGTCCGCTTCGTAAACCAGCTCGGTGCCGCCCTGCAAGTCAAGGCCGAGCACGTACGGAATGCTTTTGAAATGCGGAAAGCCGGTGCCGAGCTTGGAATTCAGCCAATCGACCGGCCGATTGAATACAACGGGCGCGTCAAAAAACAGAAGCAATACCGCGACGCCGACGATCACGGCGACGGTGATTCTGGCTTTGGTCAATTTTTGGAGTTTTGCCATATTGAAATATAAATTTAAGGTTAATTACATTCTACAAAATTTTTAATGAAATTGCAAGGCGAACGAATGAACACAGGCATCCGCCGCTGTCACCCTGAGGTGTATTTTGAAACGAAAGAGTCAATTGAAAACTGATATTAAAATACCTCGAACGGGTGACAGGGATATTGTCTGTCATGCTTCGAGGGTTTGACAAATCTTTCCGTCAACTTCAGTTGAGCGGTAACAATACCTGCACAGCTGAAGCGGACGGAAATAATTCATTCACCCGCTGACAGCGTGGAAAATAAAAGAGAGCCAATGATATCGATCAAAGGCTCTCTGAGACTTAATGACTTCAGTGACTACGCCGTGAATTTATTCGCGGCTTTGTTTACGGAACAGGAGACCAGTCGCCGATCGTGCGTCCGGATTCGCCGTTCAGCTTATTCAGAACGTAATTGAGCTCGAAAAACGGCAATTTTTTCTTGGTCATAAGTTGCGACAAGTCGCTATTCAGCTTTTGAATCACTTTCTTGTCAACGAACTTGCCGCTTTCTCTCATCGCCAGCGCAAACCAGGCTTTGGCCAGATCGGATTTGGCCGGCGGCATCATGAGCTCCGCCATCACCTTCCGATCAAAGTGCAAACCGTAGCCTTGCAACCGAACGCTGAAGTAGCAAGCTCTTGCCCGCGTTTCTTCGTCCATCTTCTTGACATCGTGCGGCGTCAAGCGCATCTTGCCGAAAGCGTCGCGCGCATCTTTTTCCAGCGAACCGCCGATGTAAATCAGGATGGCAATGAGCCGGTCGTCGATTTTCGGAGCGTCGAGCAAGAAACGAGTTGAAACCGGCGCAACGGAACGCGGACATACGCCTCGACCGGCCGGGGTTTCTTCCGGCATGGACATTCCATCCGCCTCTAACGCCTCTAATTCACACAACTCCTCAACGCCAGCAAAACCGCTGTCCATGAATCCTTGCGACGGCGGCATTCCGGTTAACGCACATCGTGACACCGCGCCCATGAATCGCACGCCCTTGCCACCGAAAACCGATTCAAAGTTCCAGCCCTTGGGCAAATTGCACGGGACCTCAACGGTCACCGGCTTCTCGCCTGGCTTTTCCTTTTCGATTTTGACGACGAAAGCGGTGCCGGCGCACTGCACTTTGTACTTCAAACTGACAGCGATCTGCGCTTCGGAATCCGGTGTCGAGCGAATCTTTTCCTTCGCCCAAATCTTGTAAGCGTAGTCGCAGAACTTGGCGTCCTTGGCGCTCAAATTCCAAGACCGTTCGTTGCCGTCCGGATCTTTGCCCGTAATGCGGATCGCGCCAGACTCGTTGCCGTCGAAACGAACGGAAATCGTGGCCGGGCGACCCTTGAAAACATCGGATACGCCAACCGCTTCGCCCTTCGTCTCGACCTTGACGTCGCGCAGCACCGGACCGGAAAGATATCCGGCCAGCCGATTGGCTACGGCGCTGCAATCTTCGCCCGGATGGACGAACTCGTACGTGCCGTTGTTGTTCTTGGCCAAGCTGACGATGCAATCATCGTCGATCGCCGTGCCGATGCCAACGGCCACCAGACGGATGCGCGGATTGCGCCAATTTTTGCCGTGCTCGGTATCGCCGTCGGTAACGAGCAATATCATCTTCTGCCGCGAAGAACTGTCAGCCGATTCGAACATCTTTTCCGCGGCCGCGAAAGCGTAACCGAGAGAAGTTCCGCCAGAAGCGTCTAAACCATCAATGAACTTCTCATGGCCATCGCCAATTTCGCTAAGCGGATACGATGCCAAAGGTTGGTTGTTGAATGGCAGAATACCGACGCGATCGCCGACTTTCCGTTCTCTCATGTTCTTCAGGATCTGCTTGGCCACACTGCGCAAGCCAACGATGCTCTCTCCGGCCATGCTGTTGGAACAATCCAGCACCAAAACGTAATCGGCGCCAACCGACTTGGCTTCGCCCGGCGGAAAAATACTCGCCATGACAAAACTTTCGCCGCCATACTCGCAGAAATGTTCGGACACTTCCGCGACTTTGGACAAAGACTCGTAAACCAAGACGAAGTCGCGATCGGTCGCGATCTTGCCGGTCTTGATTTCCACCGTCTCGCCCTTGGCCACGATCCGCTCCGTCACCAGATTCGGATGCGACGGACAAGTAATCTTGCAGCGGAATCCAGGTGAAAATAAAATGTTGATTTCCGCATGATAGCTCACGCCTTCCGCCGCCACGACCGGCGTGATGCGCGAAGCGTCAGGCACTTCATCGGTGTCCGGCGACCAGCCCCCGGCCTGCTTGCCGGTCGGCTCGCCCGGAATGAACCGCGGCGCCACGGTGAGAGGCAGAGTAAAACGTCCGCCGCCCGCTTGCCACGGAATCCGCTGGACATAGTCGATGAACACGTCCGCGTTCTCGCCCGGCTCAATGCCCGCCGTGCTCATGGTGAAGATATTGTCGCGCTCTTGTTCCAGGAGCGAAGCGTGATGTCCGGCATCGCGCGCTTCCTGATATTCCCGCTTGGCTTCGTCGCGCTTTTTCAATTCGGCTTGAATGGGTTTGCGCTTGCCGATTTTCAAAGCGCATTCACCGACCGACGAATCAGCCGGCAACGGGAAAACGTAGATCGCTTCGACCGGCTTCTCGTTGAGATTCTTGTAATGCTGGTCGACGCGAACGCGACTGCTGGCTCCATTGACCGCCGCCGTATAAACGATGTGCTCGAGCGGAATGGACATTGCCTGCGTTTCCTGGTTCTCTTTGTTCTCTTTCTCGGTCTTCATCGTACTTCTCCTTGTCACCCGAAGCTCCACAGGAGCGTAGGGTGATGCTCTTGCCCTGCCTGTTCATTTCCGATCAGGCGTTTGTGGGCGGTTAGAGACCACAGGCAACACCGCTTGCTTGAAAGCTTCCTTGCCGTAATCGCGCTTGATCATCGCGAGAAAACGGCAGGCTTGGGCCATTTCAAGACCCAGCTTTTTCGCTTGCTTGGCATTGCCTGTCACGAGATACGCCAGCTCGTAAGCCGGAACTTTCCCGCGTTCATACGCGGCGTTCGGGCTGTTCGCCGAGTCGGCGATCCCAACCAGCGCCGGGGAGTCCAACGCCAGTCTGGCCTTTGTCTTGAGCTTCGCTAAAGACTGCTTCAGTCTCTTGCTCATGACGGCCTCCTTCTTCCTGTTCGAACGGTTGACTGATTCTCCGCTTGACGAACGGAATCTTTAACAAATCCTTCCTTTCTTGTTAAAGTTCAAGCAGCAAACGACATTGCTTGCTGTACATTTAAAGCATATAATATTAAAACGGAAAAGTAAAGGTGGAATTGGTTGACTGGTTAGCTGGTTTATTAACTTGACTATTGTTTAAATTTTTATTAAAATCACAGCGCACGTTGACAACGTTTAAATCGACCGTTCAGACCACCGACACGATCCGGAAGTCGTCAAAATCGTGGAATTGAGCGAGCTTCTCGCTGCGGCCAATCGCGAACTGAAACAAGAATAACGATTTTCAAAAGGAGAAAATAATGAAAAAAAAGAAAACAAAAAGGCCATCATTCGACGGATATGCGGAAAGAGCAAGGGACCGAAAACGGGAACGCAAAATTCAAGAACGAGAACAAGCGGCTGTTTCAGCTGCAGATCCGACAGTGAAACGGTTAACGCCGTTGGACAGCGCCATGACTATGGGTTCGGGCGTCACGGAAGAAGACTTAAAACAAAGATGGATAGACAAATCCAATGTCACAGAGCATACTGGCGACTGCCGCACGCTGGAAGACAATGAGGAAAAACATTCAAAAAAGCCGCGGCTGATCAGCAAAATCTATCGCCACGAAGACATGCCGCGTCCGACGCTGGAAGATATTGAAGAACAGCGTGAACAGGAAAAAGCGCCGGCTAAATCGCACGGCGAAAACAAAAAATAATTCCAACAAAAAAGAATCGTCCAGGACGGTTCTTTTAAAATTTAAAACACTACCATACTATAGAGCATGATAGTGCTAATTTTTATTTTTTCCAATCCATTTAAACCGCTGGACTACTTTTCCGTCCGCCCTCGCCTTTCCGCAAAACATTTTCAACGGCCTTGCCCAAATCTGTCTTTTGCCGTAAAGCGCTTTGTAAACAACCAAATCCTCCATCGTTTCACTGTGTTTGGCAATGCCGATCAATTCATATTCGTTCGTTTCGGATTTATAATGCTTGTAGATGCCGGGTTTTAACATAATATTTATAAAAATAAATTTTTATTTCGATCTTTTTCCCAATTCTTCGGATTATCAATTATGTATTGGCGGATCGCATCATATTCAACGTCATTGCGAATAACCCGATCATGATATCGCGATTGCCATGCGAAATTCAATTTCGGATATGATTTACCGATTTCAAATTTCACGCGGCCTTTATACCAACGAATTATTTTACCCAATGACACCGAGGACATTTCCATCGGATTATATTTTATGCGGGATTTCCAAATTTCTTTGGACGTAGGAATTTGATTAATCAAATTCCTACCAATCGAATCCAAACCAGGCGGATCAACCCCAATGATCGATATTATGCCATGAACATGATCCGGCATGATTTCAAAAACGCCCAATTTGATATTCGGGAATTGTTTCGGAATATTCAACCACATTTCCCGCGCGATTTTTCCCGCTTCGGACAATTCCATTTTACCATTGACAACATTACCGAAAAACATTTCGCGATTCTTCGTGCAAATTGTCACAAAATAATCGCCGGGCGACGAATAATCGCAACACAACAAACGATATTGTTTACGCAGTTTATACATTATTGACAATTTTATTTTTTATTCCCCGCAACATTTCTTATACTTCTTCCCGCTACCACAAGGGCACGGATCGTTCCGGCCGACTTTTTCGCCGGCGGCATTTTTCGTTTTTTGCGAAGCGGAATTTTGATTATCCTGATGGCCGGCGCCGGCGTAAGGATCTTTAAACTGCGCCGTTTCCGTCGGTCCGAGTTCAATCGTTTTAATATTTTCCGTTTCAGCCGGCGCCATTCGCGTCGTGAATCCGATTTTATAGATGCTGTAAACCGCTTGGCGCTGGATCAGATTGAGCAGCTCCAGAAACATCTGATAAGTCTCGCGCTTGTATTCGATGAGCGGATCGCGCTGGGCGTAGCCGCGCAGGCCGATTCCTTCGCGCAAAGACGCGATTTCTTCCAAATGCCCGATCCAGAGATTGTCGATACTGCGGATCAAAATTTCCCGCTCGATCAAACGCATGAAATTCTTATCCGGATTTTTTTCCAAAATTCCCGCTTCCAACTCTTCGTATTTGGTTTTGGAAATATTAAAAAGATATTCGATTATTTCCGTGCGCGCGGACGCATCCTGCAGGCGATCGCCGGCCAGTTTTTCAATGCTGGAAATTTTTTCGCAATCGGAGTCCGACATCGGAAACATCGCTTTGCACAAATCGCAAATTTCTTTCAAATTCCAAGCCGCCTGGTCGTCGCCGGCCGTGTGAAACGAAACAATCTGCTGGATTTCGTCCTCGATCATTTCCAGCATCATTTCCTTTGAATGGATCAGATTTCCCTTTGCCGAATTCAAAATCTCGCGGCGCCGCTTATAGATTATTTCGCGCTGCTTGTTGATCACGTCGTCGAATTCGACCAAATGCTTTCGAATGTCGAAATTGTTTCCTTCAACCCGCTTCTGCGCCGTTTCGATCGAGCGCGAAACGAATTTATTCTCGATCGGCTGGTCTTCCGGCACGCCGAGCCGCTGCATCATATTTTTAACGCGGTCGGATCCGAACACGCGCATCAGATCGTCTTCCATTGAAATATAGAATTGCGACGCGCCCGGATCGCCCTGGCGTCCGGCCCGGCCGCGCAGCTGGTTGTCGATGCGGCGCGCTTCATGCCGTTCGGTGCCGAGCACGAACAAGCCGCCGCGCTCTTTGACTTTTTCATGCTCTTCCTGATTGAACGGCGAACCGCCAAGGATGATGTCGACCCCGCGGCCGGCCATGTTCGTCGCCACGGTCACGCCGCCGACTCGTCCGGCTTGCGCCAGGATTTCCGCTTCTTTTTCATGCTGTTTCGCGTTCAAAAGCGCGTGCGGCACGCCGGCTTGTTTCAAATATAAAGACAACAGTTCGTTTTTTTCAATGGAAATCGTGCCGACCAAAACCGGCTGTCCTTTTTCGTGCAAGCGCTTTATTTCCTGGACAACGGCCAGAAATTTTCCTTTTTCAGAGGAATAAATCCGGTCGGACAGATCTTGGCGCACCGTCGGCCTGTTCGTCGGAATGGCCGTCACTTCCAGATTGTAAATTTTTGAAAATTCTTCCGCTTCGGTCGCGGCCGTGCCGGTCATGCCGGACAATTTCTTGTACATGCGGAAATAATTTTGAATCGTGATCGTCGCGAGCGTGCGGCTTTCTTGCTGCACTTCCACGCCTTCCTTCGCCTCGATCGCCTGATGCAGGCCTTCGGAATAGCGGCGGCCGTGCATGAGCCGGCCGGTGAATTCGTCAATAATCACCACTTCGCCGTCTTTCACCACGTAATGCTTGTCGCGCTCGAACAGCGCCTTGGCTTTTAAAGCGTTCGTGGCGAAATAATAAAGCTGCTGGTTGGCGGCGAGGTTGTCGATGTTCAGCGCCTTTTCCACTTTTCGGAGTCCTTCGTCCGTGAAAATGGCCGTGCGCATTTTTTCATCAACGCTGTAATCGCCCTGCCCTGAGCTTGCTTGCGGTGAGCTTGTCGAACCTGTCGAAGGGTCCTTTTCTTTCAAAACGGAACAAATGCCGGACAAACGCTGATACATGATGCCGGAATCTTCGTTCGGCGCCGAAATGATGAGCGGCGTACGCGCTTCATCGATCAAAATCGAATCGACTTCGTCGACGATCGCGTAATGCAAATCGCGCTGCGTCATTTGCGCAAGCGAATAAACCATGTTGTCGCGCAGATAATCGAATCCGAATTCGCTGTTCGTGCCGTAAGTGATGTCCGCGGCGTACGCTTGTTGACGCGAGCAAGGGCGCAAATTTTTTAAACGGAAATCCGACTGCTGTTCATCGATATATTCCGGATCGTAAATGTAAGATGATTCATGCGCGATGCAAGCGGTGGAAATTCCGAGCAGATGATTCGCCGGCCCGTTCCAGCCGGCGTCGCGCCGCGCCAGATAATCGTTCACCGTAACCAAGTGTGCGCCTTTTTCTTCGAGCGAATTCAAATACAACGTCAAGCCGGCCACGTGCGTTTTGCCTTCGCCGGTCTTCATTTCCGCGATTTCGCCGCGGTGCAGCACGATGCCGCCGATGAGTTGAACGTCAAAGTGCCGGACTTTAATCGCGCGCCGGTTCGCCTCTCTGATCGTAGCAAACGCCTCCGGCAAAATATCGTCCAGCGTTTTGCCGTTTGCCAAACGCTTTTTGAATTCAACGGTTTTATTCTTCAATTCTTCGGCAGATAATTTTTCATAATCAGAACTGAACCCATTGATCTTGTCAACGAGCGGCTGCATATCGTCAATCACTTTTTGATTCGGGTCGCCGAACAATTTGGTCAATATTCCCATATTTTTGCGCAATGTTTTAGATTAAATCGGATAATGCAATTCTATCATTTATTTAAAATAAAAACAAGGCGTTGGATGCGCCGGTTTTATCAAATACATACTACTATCCGATACGCTCAATATCTAATTCCTGAACGTATTTTACAACCGTTGGAGGTAGAACATCAATATTATCCAAAATTTCCTTTTTCAGTGCATTTAAATCTTCTCTACACAACTCGCCTATCGATTCTGATTCCGTGATATTGACATTATGTTTATCTGAATTTGCCAAATGTGCCATTTGACTTTCAAATCCATCAGTAGTCAAAATAATAAAACAATGCGATAAATCTAAAATATTTTTTTTAACGGGATCGATTGTTTTTATCACAGACAACCCGCTGCGACTTTTTATAAAATCTTGAATAACTTCTCTATTTGAAAAAATTTGCGAAACATACAATGTCACTCCGTCATCTTTAGCTGCCAGGTAAATATATATATATTCTTTATAACGAAATATGTCACCGAACTTTACCATATTAGATTTTAGACATTAATTGTATATCTTCCTTTCTTACCAAGCAATCAGGATCATCAGCCGCGAGTTCATACGAGATTTTTTCCAATTGCCTGGTTTTCAACCATGGCGCTTCCTGATGCGACGCGTTCACGATTTGCTCCGTGCTGTAATCTTTGAACCTTTTGCATACGTTCGCGAGCGTTTCAAATTCAAGCGGGCTGAAATATTCTTCGTCTTTTTTGGTAAAATCTCGTCCGCAAACTATTTTATGCATTTCTTGACCATCCTTGCACTGCACTTCCATCACATCGGAGAGTAGCGATGATTCGGGTTTTTCTTCGGATAAATCCACGAGATTTTTTATCATCGTCGGAATAGGCCCGAACTCCAAATTATAGTAAGTATCGCCGGTTACGCTTGTTCCGCATTTCTTAATGTGTGAAAAATCCAAAAAGTAAAACAATTTCATCAATTTTGTTTTGCCCAGCAAATCCGGATTAGTATTAGCACAAAAATACTTGATTATGGCTTTTAATTTTGGCAATGGTATTGTCATAGATGAATTGATTTGAATATCCCATTTAATCAAGGTTATCCACAAGTGTCAACAGCCAAATTTAAAATCACACTTATTCGAAAAATTAATTCCAAAATATGCAATTTTATGCTCAAAATTACCTTATTTATTTCATTTGTATTATAGCATGCTTAATTAAAAGCTTCAACAATTTTTTTTTATTCCCCTCAACAATCCCAATCTCCTCCTCCGTCAACCCGTACAATTTGTAAACCTCCTGATCGATTTTCTTGTCGGTTTTGGCGATTTCATCATTGAGCTTCTGCCGCCCTACTTGCCCGACTTCGTTGTTTGCGCCTCTTTTCCATCCGTATAAACTTTTTTCCTGATCAAAAACAGCAATCCCGCGCCAAGGATCACCAAGACGCCGATGATTTGGAAAACGATGCCGAAGCCGAATTTTTCCACCGCAAACGCGCCGATGCCGGCCGCGGCTGCCCCGCCGACGCCGAGAAGAACGTCGTGCAAGCTCCAGACGAAGCCGTGCTTCGCCTCGTCGATGTGACGGCCGAAAATGGAAAACCAGCTCGGCCAAGCCCCGGCCGTGCCGATGCCGAGAAATATCTGCAAGAAATACAATTCCCAAACGTTTGTGACAAACGAAAACAGAAAATAAACAACGCCGATCAGCATCGTGCCGCCGATCGCGAAATACAGGTCGTCGCGCTCCGATTTCGTCCGATCCATGATAATGCCGATCGGAATTTCGAAAATCGATTTCGCGATAAAATAAATCATCATCGCGATGCCGGCCGCCGACACTGATCCGCCTTCGATCCGGTCGGCGATGAAAATCGCGAAGATCGGCGTCACCATGTTGATTGACGACCAGATCACAAAATCGGACGCGATCAGGATTCTGATCACGAAATTGACTTTAAAATGGCTTAGCGACAGCCAGCGTTCGCGGTAATGCATAGTCCAAAGAAAAATTAACCTAATTATTTTAATTATACTAATTAACCTAAACAAATCCAAATAATCAAATGCTCAAAATTTTTTGGGACTTTTGCTTTTAGATATTTTTTAGAATAATTAAAACAATTAGGTTAATTAGAATAATTAGTTTTCCAACTGTTCCTTGTACTTCTTAATCTCCTGCTGTATTCCCCTCTTCACCTCGTTAATCGCCTTCTGCAGATCGTTGGTTTCTTTGCGAAAGCGCAGGAGCTTGCCGGGTACGGATAAATTTATTTCGCAGAAAAAAATGTCTCCTTTGCGATGCTTGGCGCTCGTTTTGCCGATTTCCACGTCCGCCTGCTGGATGTTGCTGAAATACTTGTCGAGTCCGCCGCATTTCTCGTTCACTTGATCGCGCATTCCGGCAGTCAAATCGATGTTGGTGGCCTTTAAATTGATTTTCATAGTGAAAAAGATTAAATTATCTTGATTTCTTGCTCAAGTTCAACGCCAAACTTATTTTTCACCTCTTTTTTCGCGAGTTCAATCAGGCCAACAACATCCGCCGCCGACGCATTATCAATATTGACGATGAAATTGGCGTGCTTGTCGGAAATCACCGCCCCGCCGATCTTTTTGCCCTTTAACCCGACTGATTCAATCAGTCTGCCTACCGGTATTTTACCATGAATTGCGAATTGCGCCAAATCGCCGGCCGCCCCGAGCGCGCTATTCTTCGCGGCCAACTTTCGCTCGGATGTCATTGCGACCCCGCAAATGCGGGGGAAGCAATCTTCTTTCAACGTGATATTTTTAAACGCGCACCCCGCGCTCGGCAGATCAAGCGGTTGTTTTGCCAGGCGTTCTTGCCATTCCTTATTAATCGCATCGAATAACTCGGCGGCTTTTTCATTAACAATCAATTCGAATTTAATTTCCGCGATGATCAGATCGGAATTCTTTTTAAATATGCTGGAGCGGTATTCAAATTCGCAATCTTCTTTTGAAAATATTTTTAAATTGATAAAATCGTTCGATTCCGGATTTAATTTGACGACTTCCACTTCGCTGACAAAATCGCCGACGCCCTTGCCGTACGCGCCGGCATTGCCCCACACTGCGCCGCCGACCGTGCCGGGAATATTCGCGGCAAATTCCAAACCGGATAAATTATTTTTCAGCGCTTCGCGTATCGTCTTGCTCAAATTGCTTCCGGCAAAGCATTTTAAAATATTGTTTTTAATTTCAATTTCCCCTTCTTCCAATTTAATAACTAGGCCGTCAAATCCTTTATCGTTGATTAAAACGTTGCTTCCTCCGCCAAGCAGCAAAAACGGCAGATGCAATTCATGCGCCGCTTTCAAGCTTTTCAACAAATCTTGCTTGTTGTTCACGCGGACAAAAAATCTGGCCGGTCCGCCGATTTTGAATGTGGTGTGGTTTTTCAGCGGCTCGTTTTCCAAAACCGCCAAACCGATTTTGTCGGACAGTTGTTTTAACATGATTAAATTATATCAATTCAAACACGACAACGTCAATCGCGCTTTGATCTTGACGCAAATGTTCAGCCGTGCTACAATGCAAATCACTCGATTCAACCGCATATTTGCGATAAAAAAGGAGGAATGAAAATGCAAAAGATTGTTCATTTTAATTGTTTGGGACAAAACGCAAAAGGCAAGAAGGTTCTGGAAAAGCCTGTTGCCGTCACGGTGGAATTGAACAAATAGCCAGGCTTGACGTTCATTATCACCAACGTAACCTGTCCTTTCAACACCGGATCGCACGGCCAGCGGTGCAAAGCATCGCACCCGAGCTGCGAAGATCACGACCCGAACGGCGAGAAAATCGGCTGTCCGTACAGCTTCGACTATCCTTACGCCAAGAAATACAATCCGAACTGGAAACCTCCGCTCGGCGTCAAAAAAGCGCTGAACGAGCTAATGAACAAGTAACGCTCCGAACTTCCGCACAGGCAATGCCGTCGGAAGTTTTTTATTTTTAGATAATTTTCCACCCGACTTTTCTGGCCACCGAAGCTTTCTCGACCACCGTAGTTTTAACGAAGGTGGTAGCGAAGGCGGCAGTTGGAAAATATTGCCTTCAGTAAAACGGTAGCCGACTGAAGTCGGGTAGAAATTAAAACTTTAATTCCCCTTGCCGCATTGCGCTTGACACGCCGTTTTCAATATGATTAAATGCGGTATGGCTCATTTACAATTTATTTTAAAAATAACTGGAGGTGCGTGCATGAAAGGCTTTAGAAAAATCATTGTAAACGGAAAATTATGGTGGTGGAAAATCGGTAAAACCTATGTGACGGCGCGCTTGGACGGAACGAACATAAAAAAAGTCATCAATCTTTGCGATTTGACGGGAATAAGTTGGGAAGAGATTGAAAGGAGCAAAAATCGACATTATTTTTCCGTCACGCCGAAACAAATCGAAACTTGGTTGAAAGGCGTCAAGATCGACGAACCGGCGAAATAAGCAAACAAAACTTCCGAACAGACGATTCTGGCGGAAGTTTTTTATTTTTCAAAAAAAACTAATTTTTCCTGGTATTTTTTATTATCAAAAACAGAATCGTCACCGTAAACACGAGCGTCACCACGTTCGCCGCGATGAGCAGGACATCTTTGATGCGCAGGCCGTAAACCAGCCACAAAAATATTCCGGTTGTCGTCATTGAATACATTCCCACCGATAAATCATTCGTGCTTTTCGTTTTTATCGTTTTAACCGCTTGCGGCAGAAACGCGAACGTCGTGCAGGCAGCCGCCGCCAGTCCCAGAGTTGTAATCAAATTCATAGTTTATTTTCTATTACATGTTACATGTCCCAAAGGGATCCCTTCGGGACTTCATGCTACATGATCTTAACGTTTTTCGGTTTATTTAGTTTATATCCCTTCGCCGCTTTCACGCGCGAAAACTGACCGGCCAAGGTGGCGGAAGTCTTGGCGAAGCGACGTTTCTCTTGCTTATTTATTCTGCTTTTTTTACGAATAAGATGCTCCATATCGTTATTAAATTCAAAGTCCAAAACCCAAAGCCAGTGCAGCGCAGTCGTGCCGACAGGCTGCACTGCGCTGTCAAAATAAATTTAAAGTTTAAAATTTAAATTTTAAACTTATTTTGCATTTTGCACTTTGATCTTTGCATTTATTTTGTAAATATCCCCCGCTCCCATCACCAGCACAACATCCTCGTCCCTGACCAGCGCGTTGACCTTTTCAACAGTCTCGTTCAAATCTATCGCAAAGAAAACAGGCTTGTTCGGTTCGGTCGCGTGGATCGTGTCTACCAAGTCCTTCGAACTGATCTCCGTGTCCTCCACTTCCCGCCCGGCCACGTCGAATATTTCGGAAATGACCACGACATCCGCCGATTCGAAGCTTTTCAAAAAGTCGTTAAACAACTTTTTCGTCCGGCTGTGCTGGTGCGGCTGGAACACGGCCACAATCCGCCTGCCCGGAAAAAATTCGCGCGCCGCTTTCAGCGTCGAACGCACGGCGGTCGGATGATGCGCGTAGTCGGAGATGACCGTTATTTTATCATTTTTAACAATTTCGAATCGGCGCCAGATGCCGCGATACTCGGCCAAGCTTTTTTTAATTACAACGAGCGGAATGTCGAGCGACAAACAAAAAGCGATCGCGGCCAAGGCGTTGTAAATATTGAAATCGCCCGGCACCGGCAATTCAAACTCGCCCAAATTCTGTCCGTAGTAAACAACCTCGAATAATTGTTTTCCGGGCAATTTGCGGATATTATCCGCCCAGACATTGGCGCCGTGAATCAAACCGTAGCTCACTCGCCTGCATTTTGGCAAAATCAATTTGCGAATATTTACGTCGTCATTATTATAAACAAGTAAATTGTCTTCATTGCGCAGATTATTCACGTATTGCTGAAACGTTTGAATAATGTGGTTTAAATCCTTAAAAAAATCCAAATGTTCTTCTTCGATATTGGTCAAAACGATTTTTTCCGGCTTGATAAGCAACATGTGGGCGCGGTATTCGCACGCTTCAACAAGGAATAAATCGGAATTCCCCAATCGAAAATTGTCATTGAGCTTTTCAAACTTCGAACCGACAATGACGGTCGGATCTTTTTGCGCGTCAATCAGAATGCCGGCAATCATCGCCGTGGTCGTGGACTTGCCGTTCGTGCCGGACACCGCGATCGTCTGGTAGTCGCGGCTCATCTCGCCGACGAATTCGAAATAGCTTTTTTGCGGAATGCCCAATTCCTTGGCTTTCACTCGCTCAGGGTGGTCGGCCGTCGCCGCGGCGGAATAAACGAAAAGATCGTACATGAACGTGACGTTTTCCGCTTTCTGCTCGTAATAAATTTTTACGCCTTCGCTTTCCAATTTTTCCGTCAATTCTGATTTTACCGGCTCGGAGCCGGTCACGGCGATTCCTTTTGAGCGCAAAAATCGCGCTACCGCCGAAACGCCGATGCCGCCGATATCGCAGACGAAAACATTTTTGTATTTGGTCAAATCCATATGCTTATATTTTACAAAAAATTCGGACGGTTAGCAAGAGCGACATGTTATCAGTGACGGTTCCAGGATGAGAAACATGGAAATTTAAATGCAATAAATCCATGATAGATACCATGGATTTAAATGTACATGATAAGTACCATATACTTTAAACTTCCAAATGTCCAGGATAGCTACCATGGACAAAATATTTTAACAAACGGTTTCATGGTATAGTCCATGAAACCGCAATTTTTTAAAAATAAAAACGCCCCGTTCCAGTTTACAACAGGGCGCTCATCCTACTTTCTTTTTTTCTGAATTTTGCCTAATTGTTTAATTAACGCGCTGTTCATTTTTTCCCGCTTTACCGGATTGTTTTTCAAACGGTTATCATCTTGGATTTTCTCGATCTTCTTTATTAACGATATGAATTTATCCGTTAATTCAATATCTTTTTTCCTCAAAGGCTTGAGCGGCTCGAAATACGAAGCGGGCAACGGCCTGTGCACTTTGCCGCATTCGCGCCGGCAGACGGAAGGATTCTCCTTGTGCCACCGGTCAATGTCTTCGGCATTCCAATGCCCTTTGCCGTTGCAAACCGGACACTTTTTCGTTTTTCCATTTGGCAAATAATCCTTGCCAGCGCCGTCGCATTTGAAACACCATCTGTGCCCTTTTGGCACTTTGCGCGTGGGGCCGAACGGAACCAAAACAATTTGCCTGTCGCTCATTTCATACCTCCTTTTAAAGAACAATTCGATAGCCACATGTACATGATAAGTACCATATACATGGTATCGCGCGAAAATCAGACGGTCAACTTTCCAACCGTTAAAATATTATTCCCAAACAGCCACGAACTTTTCTTGCCGTTTTTAACGTAGAAATTCTCCACGACTTCAAATCCGTTTTTTTGCAACAGCTTGGCCAATTCCCCTTTCGTAAACGCGTAGTAATACAGCGGCACTTCCTTATCCCCGCTTTTCCAGGTTGTCATCACGTTTCTATCTCTTAAGTGTGTCACCCCGAGCTCATGCGAGGGGTCCCGTCGTAATTTAAACCAAACACTTTTCTTATTAAATACGTTCCACAAATTCCAATTCACCATCAATAAATATCCGCCTGGTTTCAATAACGCTTTCAAATTTTGCAAAACTTGATTTTGTTTTTCTTTTGGAAAATGATTCAAAAACGACACGCAAAACGCGGTATCGAATTTATCATGCAAATCGTTCATTGTTAATAAATCAACAATTTCGAATTTAAATTCCGGATATTTTTTCCTCGCTTCGCCAATCAACTGTTCACTGTTATCGACTCCTATATAATTTGTGCTTTGAATTTTGTGCTTTGAATTTCCGAGTAATCGGCCATTTCCACAGCCAACGTCCAAAATCTTATCGCCGCTTTTTACAAATTCAAAAAGATAATCAACGTCTTTCCAACTATAACCGCGCGTTGCGGAAAACTCTCCGGCGATTTTGTCATAGCTGGTTCTGTTTAATTCATTCAAATCGATATTTTGCTGTTCCGGCATAAAATGATATAATAAAACATAATATGGACAAAAGAAGGCAAAGAGGGCTAAAGAAGATAATCTTGAATAATTTGTCCTGAATATCTTCTATAGCCTTCTTTATCCTCTTTCCCTTTAAATTTATATGCTCAACAAATTCACAATCGTTCTTATTTCCTCCATTATCGCATTTTCACCGGCTTTGGCAAGCGCCGCCTCGCCTTACGCCGGCAAAATTTTACTGCAAACTGAGGCCAATGACGCTGTCTGGTACGTGTCGCCGTCCACCGGATACCGGACGAGCGTCCCGGCCGCGGCAGCGATCAGCGATCTTCTCGGCGAAGTCGGCGTTTCCATTTCAAACGGCAATTTAAAGCAGATTCCGATCGGTCTTTTGAATTCGTACGGCGCTGACGATGACAACGACGGACTGAGCAACGCCCTGGAAGCCGCGATCGGCGCGAATCCCAACAAGGAAGATTCCGACGGCGACGGCTTCGGCGATTATGACGAAGTGTTCAACGGCTACAATCCGCTCGGCCCCGGCAAGATGGCGGCCAATCAATCGATCGCCAACAGCAATAAAGGCAAAATTCTGCTGCGATCGGACAAGCGCTCCGAAGCCTGGTATGTTTACCCGGGCGACGCTAAGCGTTACTTTCTCGACGGCAACGACAACGCGTTTGATTCGTTCCAATTGCTCGGACTCGGCGTGTACGATTCCGCCCTGGCGAAAATTCCGATAAACATTCCGAAAGCCAATTACGCGCTCGCCGGCTGGTTCAGTCTCCGCTATCCGCGGGAATGGGGGCTGAACGAAAACGCGAACAGCGCGCCGAGCTACAACGGATTAAGCATTATCCAGGGCGTCAAATTGCTTTCCAACAGCGGCTCGGCAACGATTGAATTCGACGCGCTCGAATCGGACCAAGCTTACGGCGTAAACGACTTTAAAAAATCCGCCGGGCAAAACGGCGCGAAAACATCGGAAAAAACCTTGCTCGTCGGCGTCAAGCCCGCGCTTCAGCAAAAATTCCTATACAAAGGAATGGTTAAAAACAACAACATCCAATTCCACAACGGCATCGTCGTTTTGACCGACATTATGATCAACAAGAACAAATTCATCCATGTCAACTTCACTGTTCCGGAAGGCGCCGACATCGCCAAAAGCGAACCGGTGTTCAATCAGATTATAAAAGAAATCCGCCTCGCGAATAACGCGAATTAATGCGAATCAAATCCGAAT
The DNA here is from genome assembly GCA_043797615.1 of Parcubacteria group bacterium. Lineage (GTDB taxonomy): Bacteria > Patescibacteriota > Patescibacteriia > UBA11705 > JABHMO01 > JAZDPK01. Next base: position 27,868 of record JAZDPK010000039.1, on the reverse strand, counting down.
TTCTTAAGATTATTATCAACATAAATTCGTGCACATTCGCTTTTATTCGTTTAATTCGTGAAATAAAAAAGCCTCATATGGTTTCGACCACACGAGGCTTTATTGTTTCAACTACATCAATTCGTCGGCCGGCTTTAATTGAAGAAGCCGCTTTTCCGCCGCTGTTTGAATCGCGAACAAATGGTCGGACGTCATGCGCCTCAGCAAAATCCGATCATCGATCATGTTGATCGCCGCCGAGCGCACTTTAACGTCTTCGCTTTCATCAGTCGCAACATTCACCAGCTCGCTCTGTTTGACGCCGCCGCCGGAAAAAACAAGCTTTCTGATCCGCTCTTTTTCCAACGCTTCGAACTTCATTAACGCTTCTGCAAGAACGCTTTCGCTTGCTTTGCGTTCAGCAATAATTTTCCGCAGAACTTCCACGTCCGTAGTCGCATTGATCCGTTCGAAATCAAGCTGATCAAGGCGCTTTTGCGCCGCGTCTTTCGCCGAATCCACGCGACGTTCGGGGCGACCTGAAATGAACTTTCGAATCGCTTCGGCGTTTTGCGCGTACGCAAGCATCCTCTCGATCAAATTATCTTCCCAACGGCCTTGTTCGCTCAACACGCGCTCAAGCTCGGCTTGCGACATCTCATCCGAATGCCAGTACAATTTGTCGTTCATGTTTTTCCGTTCAATTTCAATGCGCTTGGCCTTCGCGGCTTCTCTGATTTGCGGATTTTCTTTTTCGTCCGATTCCAGCTGTTGTAAAACGGCTACGGATTCGCTCTTGAAAGGATATTGATACATTCTCTCAAGCGCGAGCAAACGAATATCGGCTTCTTCTTTTTTATTCAGCGCCACCTTATCTAACTCATTGCCGTAAATCCGTTCAACAGCCGCCAGGCGCGCTTCCTTGTGTTTTGACTCGAGGATGATCCGATTTTTTCCTTGATTAAACTCTTCTTGCATTTCCCGGCTGTCGTTTGCTTCTTCAATTTGCGCCATCATTGTAAACGCTTTTACCGCCGTCTCCGGAAGCTTGGCGTTTACAATTATTTCCGTCAGCCGCGGGAAGTCGAAGCGAAGCAGGAAAATCATTTTTTCGGCGATTGCCATGTCCTCGGCTTCAACCGCCGTCCGAAGCGCCTCGTCTTGAGTGTTCAATTTTTCCATGAGCACTCTTTTCAAATCTTCGTCTTGGCAATTATCGTAGATCTTTCGCATGACTTCCAAGTCGGTAAGCTTGTTCGCCTCAAAAAGATAATGGAGTGCGATGCTGGATTTTATCTCCAACGCGAAATCATCCGCCAGGCCGGAAAATTTCGCCACCGCCTTTTTCAAGACTTCATAATCATTCGAATTGCAGATGATTTTCTTGAGCACTTCCTGATCATTGATCTTATCCAGCAAATCCGTCATATGTTCGAACCTGTTTTCCGGATTCAAGAGGAAAGCGACGATCGTGTCTTGGTTTTCAACCAATTTCAACGCCTCGCGTCTTATGCCCTTGTGCTTGGCTTCATCCATGACTCGACGGACATTGGATTGCTTTTTCAGCGTCGCCACGCGTTTTATCAGCGCTTCCGTGTCAAGATGATCGCCCCAGGAATCTTCCGACTGCGCGATGAGGACTTCGGTCAAAACGTCCTCGTCGTTTTCGCCGATGAATTTCAGAGCCGGATTATACTTGACTTCCAAAAGCAAATACTTAATCAGACCCAGCCAGCCGGAATATCCAGGCACCTCGGTGAATTCGCGGTCCCAAGGGAAAAACTTGACTTCAACGCGGGCCGGCCGGCCGTTCAGCATCCGCAAGCGAATTCCTTGCTCGGTCTGCGCTTCCACCGTGCCGTAATAGAACTCGTCTTCTTCGTCCGGCTTTTTCGCTTTCCTTTTCAGCAGGAAAACGACGGCGCCCTCGGAAAGCAGCTGCGCGTTTTTCTTTTTGCCCAGATCCGCAAGTAGCGATTCACTCATGTCTTCGAAAAGCTTGACCGCCGTCCGTTTCTGTTCGTCCGGCAACTCGCTCAAACTCTGCCCGTTCAAATCGAGCCGCGCGTGAAGACCGATGTCGCCGGAACGGAATTCCTTGATTTCGTAATTGCGCCCGACTACATAAGCGTTGCTCGAGATCACGACTTTCGCTATGATTGCGCCGCCCGAATCGTTTTTCCAAAAAGCTTTCTTTGAACTCATTTCTTTTCTCCTTTCACGGTTTTTTATTGATTGTCAACGAACGGTACCATCCGATGGAGTATCGGCCGGCAAAAACACGGTGCCCATTTCGGGGCAAAACTTGTTCTTTTTACGAACATTCTGTATGATAACAAATAGCTTCAATTTGTCAACAAACAACATGATAAAATCATCTCCACAACTGATTTGTCCATAATTATTTATATACTATACAAATCATGTTGAATCAGTTGCAAATCAGTGGATCATGTTGTTATATCTTACTCAACGAAATATGAACTTGAATAAAAGGCTTCTAAACAAAATTATAGCAAGTAAAAATCTTACTCCGGAAAAGTTAAACAAGCTGAAACGTCATTTCGCGGACAAGAGCAAGACCGGCATGATTTCCAATGCCGCGCTTTTGAAATTACATCGGAAAAATATTCAAGGCAAATCAGTTGATCATTTTGCAAATCATATTGATCACGTTGTTTCAAATTTACTTATGAAAAGAAGGATTCGAACTCTCTCCGGTGTCGCGCCTATTGCCGTTTTAACAAAACCGTTCCCCTGCCCTGGCAAATGCGCCTACTGCCCGACGGAAAAAGCCATGCCGAAAAGCTATCTGTCGAACGAGCCGGCGGTAATGCGCGCGATTCTGACGAAGTTCGATCCGTTCGTTCAAGTTAGAACCAGAATCGACGCCTTGGAAAACAACGGCCACGACACCGACAAAATCGAATTGATTATCATGGGCGGCACCTGGTCGTGTTTGCCGAAGAGCTATCAAACTGAATTCGTTAAAAATTGTTTTGAATCATGTAATTTAAATTCTATATCCGAAGCTCTAAATTCTAAACAAATTAAAAATTCAAAAAAAAATAAAAATAAAAAAATTAAAACACTAAAAGAAGTTCAACGGGAAAACGAAACGGCCAAGCGCCGCATCGTGGCGATGACGATTGAAACGCGGCCGGATTATGTTGACGAGAAACAAATCAAACATTGGCGCACGCTCGGCGCGACCAAAGTCGAACTCGGCGTGCAGACGCTCGACGACCAAATTTTCAAACTGAACAAGCGCGGCCACGGCGTCGCGGAGGTAATTCGCGCGACAAAACTGTTAAAACAGGCTGGATTTAAAATCGCCTATCACATGATGCCGAATCTGCCCGGTTCAACTCCGAAAAAAGATTTGGATATTTACAAAAAACTTTTTAACGACCAAGATTTCCAGCCCGACTTCATAAAAATCTATCCGACCGTCGTCACGAAAAACGCCGAACTTTATAAATGGTGGCAAGCCGGCAAATACAAGCCGTATTCCGCCAAACAGCTTTTGGCTTTATTGATAAAAATGAAACTGGCAACGCCGGAATACGTCCGCATCATCAGATTGATCCGCGACATTCCGGCGGAGAGCATCGTCGCCGGCAACAAAATCAGCAATCTGCGCCAAATTTTGCAAGCTCAAGTAAAGCAATTAACCCTGAGCGGAGTCGAAGGGTGCAAATGCATCCGCTGCCGCGAAGCGCGCGAAAATTCAACCGGCATGAACGCCGCCAAATTATTCGTCGATAAATACCAAGCGTCCGGCGCGGACGAATATTTTCTGCAGTTCGCGTCGAAAGATAAATTCAAGCTTTTCGCGTTTTTAAGATTAAGAATACCGAATAAAAAAGAAATTAATTTTATTCCGGAAATAAAAAACTGCGCCATGATCCGCGAAATTCACACGTATGGCGCCTTGGTTTCATTGAATAAAAACAAGAAAAGCAAAGCGATTCAACATCAAGGCTTCGGCATCAAATTAACGATAAAAGCGGAACAGATCGCCAAGCAATGCGGCTTTAAAAAAATCGCTGTCATCGCCGGCGTCGGCGTGCGGAATTATTACCGCAAGCTCGGATATGAATCAAGCGGAACGTATCTGGTGAAAAATTTGTAAATGGCGCGAAAATATTGTAAAATACGGATAAGCAGTACAATCCGAATAATAAACAATATCCGAATTATCCGAATCACATTAGACGCAAGATAACCGAGTGATCAACTATCATCAACTACAATCAACTTTTATCAACTTTCTCCCATGCCCTATTCCCGCTACAACCCGCGATACCGCGGCTGCTACCGCAAGCCCTTCCGCAAAACCCGCGGCTTTTGCATCCTAATCATCATTATCGCCGGCATTGTCGGCTTTTTTTATTGGTCGATCCACCGAACCGTTAATTTGAATTTGGGGCGGCAAAAATTCACCGATCAGGCCGGCGCTCCGATCCAAGCAGGGCAGATCACGTTCGTTTCCGGATTGGCGCAATTAAAATCGCCAAGCCAGCCCTGGCAGGATACGGCGGAAAATTACCAGATCAAGGCCGGCGATTCGCTGCGCACCGGGCCGGGCGCGAAGGCGATCGCCGTTCTGCCGGACAGAAGCGAAATCCGGCTGGCGGAAAACGCCGAAATCAAATTCGATGAAATGAGCGCTTCCGACATCGTAATCAAGCAAATCTCGGGCAATGCCTATCACCGCGTCAACGACCAGTCGACCGCGATTTACCGCGTCAAAAACGGCGACACGGAACTGACCGCGCTTGGCACGGCGTTCAACGTCCTTGCCAGCTCGCAATTGACGTATTTGACCGTTGTCGACAGCAGCGTCAAAATTAAAATCTACAGCAACGACAACATTGTGAACATGCGCACAATCGAATCCGGCGCCAGAGCAACGATCAATTCCGCCCAATCGGCGGATAAAATGATAACAACGGAAACGGTTCAAGCCGCCGATCTGATCAATGAAGATTGGTTCGCCTGGAATATCGGCAAAGACCGCGACGAAAAGCGGTCGCTCGGCATGTTCGGCGACATGATCAAGCTGGAAATTTCCGAACCGGACCTGCCTGCGCAGGCAGGAGCGTCGCTAAAAGCGGTCAATGCCGACAAATTGAAAATCAAAGGCGCGACCGACGCGGCCGCGGATATTTACGTTTCCGGCAGGAAGCTGGAAAACAAAAACGGCAATTTCGAAACCGAAGTGCCGCTTTCGCCCGGCGACAACAAAATCGAAGTCACTGTGAAAAAAGGCGGCAAATTCAATAAAAAAATAATCAACGTTTCGGCAAACACGCAAAAGCAAAAAATCCTGCTTTCCGGCGCGATCACCAACAAAAACAACGTCGCGTTGACTTGGAAAGCGGCCGATCTAGGCGATTTCAAAAATTTTCAAATTTTAAAATCATCTTCCCTCAACGCCGTTTATCCTGGCGATGAAAACCATTCCGCGGATAAAACCGTTTTGCAGGACGGGTGGAATAATTTGAATAACGGGCATTATTTTTTCCGCGTCTGCGCTTTCACAGAAGACGGAAAATGCGCGGCCTACAGCAACGATTTCGAAGCGACCATCGGCCAGGCGGCGGCCGACAGCGGCAGCGATATCATCGCGTCCGCATCGTCCGAAGCGAACAACGTCAAATTGGCATGGACGCTTGCCGACGGCGTGAAAGCGCCGGAAGGATTCAAGACCATAATTTCCCAATCGGAAAATCCGGTTTACCCCGGCAATTCGTATCATACGGTCGGCTCGACCGCCGCGAGCGACGTCTGGCAGAAATTGGCGCCGGGAAAATATTTTTTCCGCGTCTGCCTTTTAACCGACGGCGCCTGCTCATCGTACAGCAACAATGTGTCGGGAACAGCCAAAGAAGCAACGTCGCCGATCACTTTGCGCGGCTCGGCAGACGGCGATTCAATCGGATTGAACTGGACGGTGTCAAAACTCGACGTTAGCAAAGGATTCAAAGTCGTAATGGATGAACATTCGAATGTTATTTTTCCGGGCAAAAATCATCACTTGATCACTTCTTCCGCGGCAACATCGGATCAATGGAACGGCTTGGATAAAGGAACAATATATTACTTCCGCGCTTGCCAAAACACAGGGACGACGGTCGGCGTTTGCAGCAATGAAGTCTCAATTGAATTAAAATAAAAAGTTTTTTTCTACCCGACTTCAGTCGGCGAATTATTCACTCGAGATAATGTTTTCCGACTAAAGTCGGGTGGAAATTTTATTAATTACTAAAAAAATAATATGAATCAAAATCTAAAAAAATCCGACCCGAAAATTTTCAGCGCGATAAAATCCGAACTGCAGCGCCAGCAAAACACGATCGAACTCATTCCGTCGGAAAATTTCTGTTCGCCGGCCGTGCTCGAGGCGCTCGGCAGCGTTCTGACGAACAAATACGCCGAAGGCTATCCGAATAAAAGATATTACGGCGGCAACGAGCATATCGATACGGTTGAAAAGCTGGCGATCGAGCGGGCGGAAAAACTTTTCAGAGCCGAGCACGTGAACGTTCAGCCGCTTTCCGGCGCGCCGGCTAACATCGCGGTTTATTTCGCGCTTTTAAATCCAGGCGACACGATTCTCGGCATGGATTTGTCGCATGGCGGGCATTTAACCCACGGCCATCCGGTCACGGCCATGGCGAAGATTTTCAATTTCATCAGATACAAGACAGGCAAGGAAACCGGTCTTATTGATTACGATGATTTGATGGCAATGGCGAAAAAGCATAAACCGAAAATGATTCTGGCCGGCTACTCGGCCTATTCGCGCGAAATCGATTACAAAAAAATAAAAGCGATCGCCGACGCGGTCGGAGCAATTACAATGGCTGATATCGCCCACATCGCCGGTTTGATTTGCGCCGGAGAAATGAAAAATCCAGTGCCGATATTCGATGTTGTTACAACGACAACGCATAAAACATTAAGAGGACCAAGAGGCGGCATGATCATGTGCAAACAAAAATTCGCCGAAAAAATCGACCGCGCAGTATTCCCGGGTTTGCAGGGCGGGCCGCACGAGAACAATATCGGCGCCAAAGCAGTCGCTTTCAAGGAAGCGCTTCAGCCTTCGTTCAAAAAATACGCGCATCAAATTTTATTGAACGCCAAAGCGCTGGAAGTGCGTTTAAAACAGCATGATTTTAAAATTTGTTTCAACACCACGGACAATCATTTATTGCTCATTGATTTAACGAATAAAAAAATCTCCGGCAAACAGGCGCAAGAGCTTTTGGATAAAGTAAATATCACGTGCAACAAGAACATGATTCCGGACGATCCGCGAAAACCGATGGATCCTTCGGGCATCCGCATCGGCACTCCGGCAATGACCACGCGCGGGTTTAAGGAAAAAGATTTTGAACTGGTCGCTGATTTAATTGCGAAAACATTGGATAATCCGACTGATCAAAAAATACTTAAAAAAATAAAATCCAAAGCGTTATCATTGGCAAAAAAATTTCCTCTGAATTATTAGGGCTTAAATACATTCTCCCCTTCCCTTATGCCCGGTTTTAACCGGAGCGAACAGGGCTTTAGCCCGCTCAAAAATAAAACATCAGGCCCAAGAAGCTGAACCTGATGTGAAACTTTTCAACTATTCGTCGTCAAAGTCATAAGAATAATCCTCAATGCGCGGTTGCTCACTGAAACTGTGATATCCGGCAGCCATTCGGTAAAACACAATCTTCATTCTGAAGATTGAAACATCTCCTTTAGTTACTTGAAAACCCATCAATTCCGAGTTTTTTCCGAAATGAAGAACAACTTCTTCGCCAACATCGATGCGAGGCAGATAGGCTGCACTAAAAGAATAATTCTTATCATTTACTTTCAATAACACCTTAGAATGCGGATTATCATGTTCATCGACTTCTTCTTGAACAATCATCATTGATTCCTGAACAACACCCCTGACTTCCGTTGCGATTTCCAATCCGTCGATACTTCTCATCTTCGCGATTTTCATCTTTACTCCTCCTTTGGTATATTATAAATGGTTGTTAACAAACGCGACTTTGCAGTATACATAATTTTATTAATCTTGTCAAACATCGCACTTTTTTAACATAAAAATCAGCTTAATTACAATGATTTTACATGTTCATTTTTCTGACTGAAGTCAGGTGGAAATAATCCATATAAATTCGTGCCAATTCGCTTTAATTCGTTCTTATTCGTGAATATATTTTTTTATGATAAACAAACTAATCGACGGCCAATTCCTTTCCCAAAAAATCATCACCAAAATCAAAAAACAAGTAGACTTAATGCCCCGACAGCCCGGCTTAGCCGCGGTTCTGATCGGCGACGACGAACGGTCGCAACTTTACGTTAAGCTGAAAAAAGCCGCTTGCGAAAAATGCGGAATATTTTTTCATGCTTATAAATTTTCCAACGACTGCGACGAAAAACAAATTCTCGAATGCATTGATTTTTTAAATAAAGACGATGAAGTCAACGGCATTCTAGTGCAATTGCCGCTGGCGAAAAAATTTAATACGGACAAAATCATCAACGCGATCGATTATAAAAAAGACATCGACGGCTTTCATCCGATCAACCGGCAAAACATGAAAAAATGCGTTTACAAAATCATTCCACCATTGCCCTTGGCGATTATTGAACTGGAAAATTCAACCAAAGAAATTATTAAAAATAAAAAAATCGTCGTGCTTTGCAACAATAAAATCATCGGCGGCCCGTTCAAATGCGTCTGGGGCAAAGACAATGATTTGAAAATTTTGGATTTAAATGATAAATGGAAAGACGCGGTTAAAGAAGCGGACGTCTTGATCACCGCGATCGGCAAGCCGAAATTCATCAAGAAAAACATGATCAAAGAAGGCGTCATTGTCGTTGATGCGGGCATAAACAAAATTCAAAGCGCAAGGCACAAAGCACAAAATAAATCTAAAATAAAAAATTCAAAATCTAAAATAGTCGGAGACGTTGATTTTAAGGACGTTTTGTCAACGGTTAAATTTATTACTCCTGTTCCGGGCGGCGTGGGGCCGATGACGATTGCGATGTTGTTAACTAACTTGGTTAAAATTGCAAAAAAATAATATTTCGCTAATTACGCGAACTCGCGCGAAATAATTTTGATTATTTGTTTTCGGTATTGATGCAATCAATACCCGTAACGAACAATTCGCGCAAATTCGCCCTCTTTGCCTTCTATCGCCTTCTTATCCCCTTTTTATTCAGACATTATCAACTTGTGCATTTTTTTTAAAACGATTAAGATTATAACCGTCGCCCAACGCTTCATTATTCAACTATGAACGAGGATTTGTCAAAGCTTCCGCCGCAGAACCTGGAAGCCGAACAATCATTGCTCGGCGCGCTTTTGATCGACCGCGGCGCCTTGGACAAGATCGCCGATCTGACCGAGCCGGAGGATTTTTACAAGGACGCCCACCGCTTGATTTTCGAAGCGATGCAACACCTCTACGCCAAGCAGGAACCGATTGATATTTTAACGGTGTCAAACCTGCTCGAAGAACGCGGGCAATTGGAAAAAATCGGCGGCCGCGGCTATCTTGTCAACCTCGGCAACACCGTGCCGACATCCGGCCACATCCTCCAGTACGCCAACATCATCAAGAAAAAAGCCACCTTGCGCCGCCTGCAGAACGCGGCGCTCGAAATCGGCGCGCTGACGGCCAGAGAGGACGAAGAGATCGACGATCTGCTCGACATGTCCGAGCAAAAGCTCTTTGCCGTGTCGCAAAGATTTTTAAAGCAGTCGTTCGTGCCGATCAGCAGCATTCTCGGCGAAACCTTCGACCGCATCGACGAATTGCACAAGGCCGGCGGCAAATTCCGCGGCATTCCGACCGGCTTCAGCGATCTGGACAACCTGCTGGCCGGACTGCAGAAATCCGATCTCATCATTCTGGCGGCGCGGCCGTCGGTCGGCAAAACCTCGCTCGCGCTCGACATGCTGCGGAGCATCGCGATCAAGAGCCGCGTGCCCGTGGCCATTTTCAGCTTGGAAATGTCCAAAGAGCAGCTGGTCGACCGCCTGCTCTGCTCGGAAGCAAACGTGGATCTGTGGCGAATGAGGAGCGGAAAATTGTCAGACAGCGAGGAAAACGACGACTTTTCGCGCATCGGCCACGCCATGGGCGTCCTGTCCGAAGCGCCGATTTTCATCGACGATTCCGCATCTCTGAACGTCATGGAAATCAGAACCAAAGCCCGGCGCTTGAAAGCCGAGCACAATCTCGGCCTCATTGTCATTGATTATCTGCAGCTGATGGAGGCGCGCGCCAACGCGGAAAACCGCGTGCAGGCCGTGGCGGAAATCACCCGCGCCTTGAAAGGCATCGCCCGCGAGCTGAACGTGCCGGTTCTTGGTCTGTCCCAGCTCTCCCGCGCCGTGGAAATGAACAGGCCGGCCATTCCGAAGCTGTCGCACCTCCGCGAATCAGGTTCAATTGAACAAGACGCGGACGTGGTGCTTTTCATTTACCGCAAAGCGGCCGACCGCAATTATCATATTGAAGAATTGTCCGCGCAGGAGCGGCATCTGGCGGAAATCCACATTGCCAAGCACCGCAACGGCCCGACCGGCGTGATCAAGCTCTTTTTCGAGGAGTCAAAAGCCAGTTTCCGGAATCTGGACAAAAGCTTCAGTAAAAATAACAACAGCGAATTCAATGAATAAAAAAATGTTTCGCGAACAAGAACGAATACTCACAAATCAGCACGAATTATTTTAGTTTTATTGTTTTACCAATCAAATTAATCAACACTGTCAACCAATCAACTATTAAACTATTATCTCGAGCATCAACTATCAATCAACGATAAATTAACTTCAATAAACTTTTTCATGAAATATCCGGATAAAATAGAGCGCCTGATTTGCTCCTTTTCCACCCTGCCCGGCATCGGCCGCAAGACCGCCGAACGGTTCGTGTTTTTTTTATTGAAGCGGCCGAAAGCGGAAATAATCGACTTTGTAAAATCGCTGGCCGGCGTGGAAAGTGAAAACTTTTTCTGCTCCGAATGCTTCAATCTTTCCGAAAGCCGCGGAAAGTGCTGGATCTGCGCCGATTCGAGAAGAGACGAATCGATCATTTGCGTGGTTGAAGAAGTGCAAGATTTGCACGGCCTTGAAAATACGAACGAATACCGCGGGCTTTACCATGTGCTCGGCGGCAAAATCGATCCGCTCGAAGGCGTGTCGGCTGGCGGATTGAATATTCAAAAATTGATTGAACGGATTAAAACCGGCAAGGTCAAAGAAATAATTCTCGCGCTTAATCCGGACATGCAGGGCGAAGGCACGACGCTGTATTTGAAAAAACTTCTTGTGCCGTACAACATCAAAATCACGCTACTCGGCCGCGGTCTGCCCATGGGCGGGGACATCGAATACGCGGATGAGATTACTTTAACTAATGCTCTAAAAAGCCGTCAACCGTTATTATAATACGAATAAACTTTAATCCGAATGCCACGAATATACGAATGTAAAAATTCAGTCTAAAAGGTTTTGCTTAGTTTGGCGTTTAGTTTAGCGTTGTTTCGCGTTTTCTTGTCTATTGACAGTATTCTATTTTTTCATTAAGATAAAGCATTCGTTAAGTTCGTTGACAATTGAACATAAGGAGGATAAAAATGAGAATCTTGGCGCAATGGAATTCGCGGATTGGACAATTTCCCAACGTTTTCGACGATTATCTGACGGACGGATCAATATCTTATGGAATGCCGGCCGGCATTGACGCTTTTGCGAAGGAAGACGGACTCTATTTGGCCTGGGCGCTGATTGGAGACGAAATAAATAAATTCTTTTTAAAGATAAGAGTTATTCCGGCAATGGAGAAAAAAGAAATTATCATAATCCCGGCAACAAAAGAATTCGTCAACGATAAAATTCGTTCGCTTGACCAGCTGATCGCAAGGCCTCGCGTTTCCCAGGCTATTATCAAAACTCTAAAAAGCGAAAAGGCGGTTTTGGAATTCGTATTGAAGGAATTTTTTCAAAAATAAACCGTCTATCTACAATCGCAATTTTTTAAAAGCCCCGAAGTAAATTCTCGCATGAGCTCGAATTACTTCGGGACAAGGAGGTAAAAATGAGAATATTGCATCAATGGAACACGCGGCTGGAACAATTTTCAAGCGTATTCGATGTTGAAAAGGACGGATCGGTTTCCTATGACATTCCGCCGCACATCGACGGTCTTATTCAACAAGACGGCTTCTACTCGGCGTGGGCGCTGTTCGAAGAAGGCGCGAACAGGTTCTTCATGAAAATCATATTTGATCCGTCACTCTTGAAAAGGCATTTCAGCGTCGGACCGATGGACAAAGAAAAAATCGAAAGCGCGATTCAATATCTCGGGCAAAGGATTGAAAAACCGTGCAACTTGGATAAGCCGATTATCATCATCCTGCAAAGCGAAAAAGAAGCGTTCGAGCTAATTCTGCGGCATTATTTCCAATAATAAACCAACCAAAACGACCAACGGTAAATCCGCCGGTCGTTTTTAATTATATTTTTGTAACTTGTCGCTTGTCCCTTGTCTCTTATTTCTTCTTCGCCACTTTCTTCTTCGCCGGCTTTTTCGTTTCTTCCTTTTTCTCGGAAGCCGCTCCGCCGATTGCGGTAATCTTCACTTTCGTGAACAGCTGGCGATGTCCGGCTTTGCGGCGATAGCGCACTTTTGATTTAAATTTCAAGACAATGATTTTGTCCGCTCGTCCTTGTTCGACAACTTCGGCCGTAACTGCTTTATCAAGCTTTGGCTGGCCGATCTGCGCCTCGCCTTTGTCGTCGGCGATGAGTAAAACCTCATTAAATTCGATCTTGTCGCCCGGATTGCCGGCCAATTTTTCCACGTTTAAAACTTGGCCTTCCGTGACTTTGTATTGTTTTCCTCCAGTCTTGATGATTGCAATTGTCATAATGTAAAACACGAATGATGCGAATAAACATTATGCAAATGCTACGAATAATTTTAGATTATTAGTCTTAAGACATTCGCGTCATTTGCATGCTCCGATATTCGCATCAACCGTAAATGATCTTAATTTAATTGGATAAGCAGTATGGTACATTATTTATTAAGCAAAGTCAAGGTCTTTTTACGCCTGTAAATATAGGCGAAAATAAGGAGAAAAACCAGCAAAGCGAAAACGCCGAGAACAAGCAAACTCGCGCCGTTATCTTGCAGATAATACGTTAAAACGCCGAACATGACGGCGATAAAATAAAGAAATAAAACCGCTTGTTTTACGCTGAATCCGGCGTCAAGCAGACGGAAATGCAGATGTTTCTTGTCCGCTTCGGAAAATTTGCGTCCGGCCAGGAGCCGCCTGATTATCGTCCAGAGAACGTCAAGCACCGGAATGCTGAGGAGCATGAGCGTGACGCCGACCTTGCTGCCGGAAATGATCGATATGCTGCCGAGCAAAAAACCGGCCAGGGTGCTGCCTATTTCGCCGAGGAAAATCGCGGCTGGGTTAAAATTGAAAACCAAAAACCCGAAAAACACGCCGGCCAGGATCATCGAAAGAAACGCCACGTCGTATTGAATAATATCGCCCTTGTTCAGCGCCGTGAAAAAAATGAAGATCGCGCCGATCACCGTAATTCCCGAAACCAAGCCGTCCAGCCCGTCCAGCAGCTTGGTGGTGTAAATCATGCCCAGCATCCAAACTAAAGTGAAGATATCAGCCGGCAAAGTTATTTTATATGGGAAGCCGTGATACCAAAACAATTTCAAATTCCAAATATCCAAGCGCCAAATGCCGCTGCCTGCCGGATTCGTGATCCAATCGATGCCGATACCGCAAATAATAACGCTGACAACGGCGAGAATCGGCCAGACGATCATTTGCGCCGGTTTCAAATTGTATTTGTCGTCCAGCCAGCCGCCGATCAGAAGAAAAACGCTGCCGATGAATATGCCGATTAAATTTTTCCACGCGATCGTGTCGCCGGTCAAATCGTTCGTAAACAGCGAATAAATCATGATCACCAGATTGAAACTCAAAAAAATCGCCAGCCCGCCAAGGAGCGGCGTGGGTTTCTTGTGGATTTTCCGTTCTTCGTCAGGATAATCGATCACTTTCAATTTCTTTGCGAGCCAAATCACAACCGGAGTTATAATTAAACACGCAAGAAACGAAACAATCAACGCGAAAATGAATTTCGAGACGATCATATTTCTTCAGATTACAGACGAGCTTTATTCGGTTTTCAGGCGAGCTTGGCCACGCTCGCCTGAAAATAATTTTGAAAATTTTTCTTTTTCTATATTTTTTCCGCTTTTTCAATTTTAATCTTTCCCCCCGCTTCGAGCGTCACCTTATCCCTCCGTTGCAAATCCCCTTTCAATAGATAATTCGCCAGAATGTCGTCCACTCGCTGCTCGATCGTCCGGCGCAAAGGCCGCGCGCCGAACTTCGGATCATAGCCGAATTCGGCCAACTCGGCGATCGCTTCGTCCGTGGCTTTGAACGAAATGCCCTTGTCGCCCAGGCGCTTGGTAATCTTATCAATCATTATGCGGGCGATTTTGATTACGTCAACCAGGGTCAGCGGCTTGAACACGACGATTCCGTCCAGCCGGTTTAAAAATTCCGGCCGGAAATTCTTTTTCAATTCCTCGTTCACCAAAAAATTCTTTATCTGTTCAACCGGCGCGCCGTTCTTTATTTCCGTCTGAATGTATTCGGCGCCGGCGTTCGAAGTCATGATGATAATCGTGTTGGTGAAATCGACCGTTCGGCCTTGATTGTCCGTCAGCCGGCCGTCATCCATCATTTGCAGAAATAAATTCAGAATATCCGGATGCGCTTTTTCCACTTCGTCGAATAAAACCAATGAGAACGGATTTTTCCGCACCGTTTCGGTCAGCTGTCCGGCGTTTGAACCGGCGCCGATGATGCGATTGATGCTCCCCTGCTCCTGATATTCCGACATGTCCAGGCGGATGATATTTTTTTCATTGTGGAAATAAACTTCCGCGATCGTTTTCGCGAGCTCGGTCTTGCCCACGCCGGTCGGGCCGAGAAACAAAAGGCTGGCGATCGGCCGCTTGCTTTCGCGCAATTCCGCTCTGGCCCGGCGCAGGCTGGCGGCAACGATGCTCACCGCTTCTTCCTGATCAACCAGGCGTTCGTGGATTCGATCTTCAAGATTCAACAGTTTTTCGCTTTCTTTTTCCGTGACGCTGGCCACTGGAATTTTGGTCATTTCCGACACCATCGCCGCCACGTCCTCGCCGGAAATGATTTTTTTATCCGGATTTTCTTTTTTAACCTTGATCGCCGTTCTTTCCATTATTTCAATCGCTTTTTCCGGCAGATAGCGGTCGTGGATGTATCGATTCGACAAAATCGCCGCCTTTTCGATCGCGTCGTATGAAAAATAAATTTGATTCTGGTATTCGATCGGGCCGCTTTTCACTTCAAGAACGCAAATCGCGTCGTTGAGTTCAAGCTCTTCGACTTTGATCGGCTGGAACGCCGCGCCCAGCTCGCTTTCTTCAAGCTCCTTCGAATATTCAAGCGGTGCGGTCGTGGCGATGCAATAAAAATAATGGCGCGACAATATTTCCGCGAAAACGCCGGAAAGATCAAGGCTGTTTTCGTTGCCGGCGGTGATTCCAGCCAGCTGGTGCAGATTTTCCACGCCCAAAACAATGTTGCCCGATTGGATTATTTCATCGGTGATTTCCAGCAAACGCTGTTCGGCGCTTGAAGCATCGGCGCCCGCGATTAATCTTGATACGTTCAAACTGACCAGCCGCTTGTCGCGCAGAATCGGCGGCACGTCTTCGACCGCCATGCGCTCGGCCAAGCCCTGAATGATCGAGCTGCGGCCCACGCCTTGGTTTCCGATGAGTAAAACGCCGGCGCGGCTGCCTTCCATTATTCTGAAAATGTTTTCCATTTCCGTTTCCCGGCCGATGCACGGAAACAAACGTCCGAACTTTGCCGCAAGCGTCAGATCTTCGCTGAATTGATCGAGTATCGGCGTAGCCACGGCGGTCATCGCCCGATCCATGCCGGATTTCGGCTTGAATTTGGCACGGCTGCGGAAACGGGCAAGCCCGGCGCGCAATTGTTCTTGAATTCTGATCCACGCCACCGCGTTTTTCATTTTCTGATATGTCAAACCGAAATCGATCAAAATTTCATTGGCATCGTCTACATCGCGATTGTAAATATTTTCGGATAAAAGCTCGGGCGTTGCAACGGCTTCGACCAGCTCGGTCGTGTCTACTTTATCGTTATCGTTGAAATAAGCATTTAAATATGCCAGCAGTAAAATTTCGTGCAGCTCGGCGGAAACGACCGGATTCTGCGCCTGCGCCATCGTGTCTTTCTTGCTTTTCGCGAGCGTGCGGCTGATTTTGTCCTTGAAATCTTCGAAATCAACGCCCAGCCGCGCCATAATGATCGCGGATTTGTCGAAATTCGTCAGCACGCCGAAAAGATGGATGCGCCGCGCCTGTTCAAAGCCGAAATGCCTTGCCAGTTCAACGGACGCCCGCACCGCATTTTCCGCTTCCAACGTGAACGCGTGCGAAATATCAACCAAATCGTCTTTTTTCAATTGCCAGACCGTTGGCCAGTCCATTGCGCCGGAATTAATCGCGCCATCCGATTGAAACTTTTTGTACATCACTGAATATTTTGCGGAATTTTCCTGTTCTAGACGATAATAAAGGTATAGATCGACAAGAAGCGTGATCCAAAAATAAAGCTTGTCGGCCGACGGCGTTGTCCAATATTGAATTGAAAAAAAGTTCTTAAAATTATCCAAATACCCGACATAAGCGAGCAAAATTATTCCGGACAAGCCGACGACGCCGAGCGCCAGGTTGAAAAATATTTTGAATCTTTTCGCCGCTTTTTCAAAAATATTGTGCGCCGAATCGTAATATTTTCCCCAATATAAAATCTTGTCGCGGAAATGCAAGGCCACGCCGAAAGCCCGGCAATGCCGGCAAGGCTTGTCTTCAATGTATCCGACGCCTTGGCATTCCGGACAAACGAGAAAATTGGGTTTCTTGATATTTTGCATTATTTCAATTTTTTATTTTAAATTTTTCATTTATTTTGCATTTTGCCAGCGCAGTGCAGCCTGTCGGCACGACTGCGCTGCACTGACTTTGCTTTTTGCATTTAAATGTCACTTTAAATTAAACAATATTTCTAAAATGATCAAAACCGGCAATATCAGCCAAAACAAAAACAAAACCGCGGAAAAAATTATCCACAGCAGCCATAAAACCATTCGAACGATGATTTGAAAAAGGCGCATGAAAAAGCTAATGATTCTTCCCTGCCAGTCGTATTGGCCGAACATCGGCGTGAAAATATTCTTCACCCAAATCGAAAGACCGAGCGTCCGATCGCCGGACGCGATCGAGCCGACCATTTTTTTAAACGCTTTCTTTGTTCCGGCCGCATACCACCAGACCGGAAAGCGGACAATATCCGCCACCGTTTCCTTTAAAACGAATTTGACCGATTTGAGCGCAATGTTTTCTCTGTACATAATTATAAATCAAAGCCCAAAATTCAAAGCACAAAATGCAAAAAAAATCTAAAATTTAAATTACAAAATAACTTTGGGTTTTGGACTTTGGGTTTTGAGTTTTGCTCAAATATAGTATACCACAATTCAAATATTTTTTAAAAAGAAATGGGGGACGCTCGTTTGCGAACGTCCCCGGGAATAGCCGCGATCAGCATGTCTGCTGATTTTTCAAAGAGTTTTCACACAGCGCAGCCTGAAGATGCATTGAGCCTTAAAAATGACGGGGGCATTTTCATAAGACTCTTCTGCTGGTTGCTTTTCCTTCGGCCAGGATATTTTAGGAAACCGGCTCTCGCATTCGGCATGTGCGAACATCGAAAGGGCGCCATTCAAGAAACCTTAAGCGGTTTATCTGCCCTGATATTCGATTCACGTCTCCGAAGCGCAAACCTATATCTAAAACGGCCTTGGAAAAACACGAGCGTCCGCGCGGGCTAATCTGCTCTTCGAAAAAATTCCGCGGCTACAACTCCAATATACTCCTAAAAAATCAAAACGGGAACGAATTAGCCTGTGGATAAGATTACCAAAAACAACGACTGATGCGAATATAATAAAAATGCAAATGCCGCGAATGCCTTAAGTATATTTTCGAAGATGAATTCGCATCATTTGCATGAAGGTTTATTCGCATCAACAACGTTTACTTCAAATATCCACCCACCGCCTCCCTGAACGCGTCGAAATCAACGGTCGAGTTCTTCAAATCAAGATCGTCGTAGCTGATCGTGATCACTTTGCACAGCTTGAAATTGCCGATCCATTCGTCGTACAAATCGTTCAAATCGGAAATATATTTACGGTCGATGTCTTTTTCGAATTCCCGGCCGCGCGCCTGGATCCGCTCCATGATCTTGTCCACCGACGCTTTCAGATAAATAACAAGATCCGGCGGCGGCAAAAGTTTGACGCACGTTCGGTAGATCTGCTGATAAACGCGCCAGTCTCTCGTCGAAATGAATTTGCGGCGATAAAGGTTTTTTGCAAAAACCTCGGCGTTCTCGTACAAGCTTCGATCCTGCACAACAGATTTTTTTTCTTTAACCAAGCGATAATGATCCTCAAGCCGTTTGCCGAGGAAATACATCTGCGAATGGAAAGCCCACTTCTTCATGTCGCCGTAGAAGTCTTTCAAATACGGATTTTCCGTCACCGGCTCCAAATACAATTTCCAGCCGTAATGCTCGGCCAATTTCTTGGTCAAAGTCGATTTTCCGATGCCGATGTTGCCGGAGATGGCGATGAAATTTTTCATATAAATGCGGATAACGCGGATAAATAACGGAGAGCGCGGATTTCTGTTGACCGTTTCCAGACAAATCCGCGGAATCAGCGTCAATCCGCCAAATCCGTGTATTCAACCACATTTTACCAAGAAAACGTTTTTAATGCAAAGAATGCAATCAACAATAGCTTTATTCGTAAATTCGTATTTTTATCCAATCTGTTTAATTGTCATACTGAGGCGCTTTTGGAAAATTATTTCGCAATAAAATTTAAACACAAAAGCCTCGAAGTATGACGGAAAATTCCCTGTCACCCGTTCGAGGCATTTTAATAATAGATTTTATCGTTTCAAAATTAGTTCTTTCGTTTTTTGGTTTTTCCTTGCGAAGAAGCGAAACGACCGAAACAATCTTCAATACTTAATTTTCGGTTTTTCTTTTCCTTTTGATACATGCTACATGTTACATGATGCGTGACTTAATCATACTCGATCGCCTCTTCATCCTCCTCGTATCCGTATTTCCTTTTTTCAACCGTGTATTTCGTATCGTCGAGCTCGCGGATGAACATTGACGGCTCGGCAAAGCTTTCGCCGAACTGGTAGCTGAACGAGCGGATCGGATACAGCATGTTCAGCTCGTCTTTCGCGCGCGTGACCGCGACGTAAAACAAACGGCGCTCCTCTTCCAATTCCTTCGGATTTTCCATTGACTTATAATGCGGAAAACGGCCGTCGCGCAAGCCGACGATGAAAACATGCCTCCATTCCAGTCCTTTCGCTTGATGGATTGTTGATAAAACAACGGCCTGCTCGCCTCCGCGAATCGCTTCGGCGGAGCGGGACCGGTCGCCCGCGTGATCGCCGGCGAAATTCTCGCTAAGCATTACGTCGGCCAATAATTTGTCCAAATCAGCGTACAGCGCCACGAAGTTCATGAGTTGGGTGATGTCGTCGAGCCGTTCGCGGTAATTTTCATACGCGTATTTCAAATGATCTTCATATCCGGATTCCAAAATCCGCTCGATCGCGTCAGCGATAAAGCATTTATCCTCCTTTTTCAGCGAAACCAACTTGGCGAACGTGCTCACCACTCGGTTCCAGCTTTCGGCGGACTTGCCTTTCAGCTCTATTTTTGAATTTATAAATTCAACCAAGCTGTTGAATCTGCTGATCCGTTTCCAAAACGCGTCAGCGGTTTTTTCGCCGATGCCGTCGTAAAGCCCCAGCACTCGCTTCCACGCCACTTCGTCCTGAAAATTCGACAGCACTTTCAAATAAGCCAGAATGTCTTTTACGTGCGCCTGTTCGAAATAGCGCAGTCCGCCGCGCACGACATAAGGAATGTTGCGTTTGCTGAGTTCAAGTTCGATCTGCGCCGACTCGTAAGTCGCGCGATAAAGAACCGCCGTGCTTTCATAACCCTCGTTCTCGCGGTAAAGCTCCATAATTCTTTTAACGATCAGATGCGCCTGATGGTTGTCGTCGCGGCACGGAATCAAAGCCGGCAGACAGCTGTCCTCGCGCACCGCCGTTAATTTTTTTTCGAATTGATCGATGTTGTGTTTGATGATGTTATTCGCCAAACTGAGAATCTGCGGCGTGCTACGGTAGTTAGTTTCGATTTTATAAATCTTCGCGTTCGGAAAATATTTCGGAAAATTCAAAATGTTTTTCACTTGCGCGCCGCGGAACGAATAAATGCTCTGCGAATCGTCGCCCACCGCCAGAACGTTGTGATGAAAGCCGGACAATAACTTGATAATCTCGGCTTGGATGAAATTCGTGTCCTGATATTCGTCAACCAGAATATATTGGAACTGCTTTGAATATTTTTCCAAGACTTCGGGGAATCTTTCCAAAAGCCGCAGCCAATTCACCAGCAAATCGTCGAAATCCATGGCGTTCGACGCTCTCTTTTTTTCTTCATAAATTTCGGCGATTGCCGCGATTTGATCAGCGATAAAATCCGGATAGCCGTAATTGATTTCAGCGATTTCTTTGATTTCCGAATTGGAATTGCGGGCAAAGCTGATGATCGAATGAACAACGCCGGCTTTAGGGAAATTCTGTCCTTCCATGTTCAAATTCAGATCCGCCATCGCGTGTTTAATTAAACTGGCGCTGTCGTCGCGGTCCAGAATGTTGAAATTGCGCTCGTAACCCAGTTTGTTCGCGTGCTTCCTTAGAATTAAATTGCCGACGCGATGAAACGTGCCGCCGAACAGATCGTCCGGCTTGAAGCCGAGCAGCTTTTCCACGCGCTCGAGCATTTCCTTGGCCGCTTTGTTGGTGAACGTCACTAACAAAATATTCTCCGGCTTCACTCCCTTTTCAATCAAGTACGCCACGCGGAACACCAGCGTCCGCGTCTTGCCGCTGCCTGCGCCGGCCAAAACCAAACACGGCCCGTCGCTGGTCATCACGACGTCGTATTGCTCCGGATTTAATAATTTTTTATAGTCGAGCATGCAGACATTTTAGCACACTGGAACAAAAAAACAAAAAATCAAGAAATCAAAAAATTAATTTAAAAGCCCCTGCCTTGTCGAAGGCCGGAGCTTGAAGACTGATTATACCGCTTTTGCGTTGCGCGCTTTTTCGCGCTCGTAATTCCGCCGCCAAATCGGCATTAGCGCTTTTATTTCCGCGCCCACTTCCTTGTCGATTCTGCGGAACACTTCGGTCATTGTGATCTTCCCTTTCACGTACAAATCAACGGGCGTCGGTTTTGCTTTGACCATGGCTTTCCCTCCTTAATTTGTCATTAGTAATTTAATCATACACTTGATAATTAGTGGCGTCAACTTGTATTTTTTAACAGTTCCATAGTAAGAACCATGGAACTTTAAACTAAAAAAATCCATGATAGCCCTGTCCTGCACTCAAACAAAGTGCGTAGTGCAGGATACCATGAATTTAAAATTAAAACGCTCTGTCAGCCATTGCCAACAGAGCGTCTCCCGCCGGACTTATCGAAATCCGACGCGAATGTTATGCTTTTTCCGAAGGGAATAAGTCGATCACCTTGAAGACATCCCTCAGGCGCTCGATCGGTGTCTTCGCCATGCTTCTCGGGGACAGCGACTTGGCGTATTCCTCCCCGGCCTCCAGCGTCACTTCGTAGGACGGCAACGGCTCTCCCCGGGTACCAGCACCTGCGACATTTTTAATATACACATACGCCCGCCGTACCGGTAACCACTCATTGGGGTCGTGCTGAATCTCGTCCATCCAAAAGTTCCCCTCCTCATTAAGAACCTTGTGAATCGCTTCCAACTGTTCCGCATTCACCTTCACCATAAAAATCATGACCATCCTCCTTCAGGCACCGCCTGCTTATATGCGCCTCGGCACTACCAAGGCGCAAATCGTTGAATTCACATAGTAGCACAACTTTAAATTCCTGTCAATAAACACCGGTATTAAAATAAAACAGTTCCATAGTAAGAACCATGGAACTGAAGATCTAAATCCGTTCTTATCCGTTTTAATCCGCGCTATCCGCGCCTGCTGAACTCGCACCCGCAGTAATCCTGCCGGTAAAAATCTTTTTCTTTCGCGATCGCGTTGGTCCGCTTCACGCCTTCGTTTTTCCGCCACACCGTATCGATAAAATTAACATTGTAAAACTCCGCCATTTCTTTGCCGATTGCATTGATCAAATCAACCGGCTTCTGCGTTCCCATCGTCAAAGTGGTAGCAACGGCCTCAAAGCCGAGCTCATGCGCCTTCTGGCAGGCTTCGCCCAGTCGATGCGTGAAACAAATCTCGCAACGTTTTCCGCCTTCCTTATCTTTCGCGAATTTTTTAACCGCGTCCAACCATTCGTCATGATTATAGATGCACGGAATAAATTCCGCGCCTGCTTCGTCGCCATAACGCTTCACTTCATTCAAACGCAATTCGTATTCCGCTTCCGGAAAAATATTCGGATTATAAAAATAAACAGACACCTCGTGTCCGTCAGAGTTCAATTTTTCAATGACGTATCCGCCGCACACTGCGCAGCAAACGTGAATTAAAACTTTCATAAACCCAAAACTCAAAGCACAAAGCTCAAAATAAATTTAAAATTTAAATTTTAAATTTATTTTGACAGCGCAGTGCAGCCTGTCGGCACGACTGCGCTGCACTGATTTTGAACTTTGGACTTTGTGCTTCAAAAATTAGTGCATGTAAGATTCTTTATAAAGCCACCCGCTGAAAATCGAAATGACCGTGTACGCCGCCGCGCCGAGCAGAGCCGCCCACCAGATCGTGATCGTGAATCCTTGCAGGAACGTTCCAACCCACCAGAAAATGAGCGCGTTGATCGCTAGATTCGAAATCCCGAGCGTGATGATGTTGATCGGAAAAGTGATAATTTTCAAAATCATGCCGATCGCCGCGTTGACCAGTCCGATGACAACGACCGCAATCATCGCGTGATACAAATTCAAGACTTCAATGCCCGGAACAAAATAGCCGATGGCCAGCAGTCCGACCGCATTGATGAGCCAGCGAAAAATCATGTACATAAGGGGAAAATAAATAGTAAGTAGAAAATAGAAATTAGAAGCTAAAAAGAAAAAAATTACACTCGATTTGATTCTGAAATTATTTCGCGTAGTTTCGCGCCTAATGAGTTTCGCGTTTTTTCGCGTTTTGTTTGGCGCCTGCCTGCCGGAGCTTATGCGAAGGCAGGTTATTTCGCGTGTGCTTCAAATGCGCCGCTACCATTCTCTCCACCCACCCGTGTTCGTCCAAAATGCTGAGGAATTGACGCGCCTGCCGGCTGATCTTGTTTTTATTGAATAAATAAATGAGCTTGACGGCCCAATAATAAAGGATAATGAGCGCCACCGACAGGTACGCCGCCCACCAGAACCAATTGTTCTGCAGCGACCAGAAATCGATTTTCAATTTCACGGAATCGGTCGCCGCATTGCCGAACGCGTCTTCAACCCGGGCCTGGACAATATGCTCGCCCTTCGGAAAAAAATAGCGCAATGTCGGCGCATTGAAAAGCTCGCGGCTGTCCACGATCCATTCGTAGCGAAGCGCCTGATCCGCGCCGAGATTCGTGTCGATCCGGAAATCATAAGTCTGCCAGCCGACAAGGCCGTATTTGATGTACGCCTCCTTCAACGGCTGGACCGCCTCCTGGCCGTTCGCGAGATTGGCGACGAAAACGAACAGCGCGATGAACAAAAAAATGGCAGGAATTTTGTTTTTCATTTTTATTTTCACAATCCGCCGAGGATTTTCAGCGCTTTTTTAAATAGGGAAAGCACTCTCTGGGTTTCGCCGAATTTAATCATGTAGCCCGCGTCGTGAACGATGTAGTTGCGCACTTTGTGCGCCCACCAGACTTTTTTCATTTTGGGATGCTTGTAGGCGGCCGCATTCAGCCGATCGGCCGTCGTGTCGCCGGAAAAATCCAGGGCTTTCAGCGCATAATCGAGAAGCTTGTCCGCTTCGATCACCGCCAGCTTGTAATTCATCTCCTTGCCCGGTATCATCAAATCGTTGATTTTATTCCACTGCTCGCGGATGAATTTTTTATTCAAACCCGTGTTGCTCGTTTTTTTGAAAAATATCTTCGTTATTACGAATAAAACAACGATCACCGCGACGCCGGCCAGCACGCCGATTTGAAATGTGCTCGGATTCGCAAAATTCATATTAAAATTAAAAATAAATTCTAAACTCTAAATTCTAAACTAACTTTGAATTTTGATTTTTGGATTTTGAGCTTGTCCCAACGGGATCCCTTCGGGATTTAGAATTTAGGATTTAGAATTTAGTTCAAAATTGTTCGCCGCGCGGAACATCGCGCTTTCGCCGAAATAATTGCCGATGAACTGCAATCCCACCGGCATGCCGTCCGCCAAGCCGCACGGCACGGAAATCGCCGGCACGCCCGCCACGTTCGCCGAAACGGTAAAAATGTCTTCCAAATACATGGTCAGCGGATTGTCGAATTTTTCACCGATATTGAACGCCACCGCCGGCGTCGTCGGCGTAACCAAACAATCAACTGATTTAAAAACATTGTCAAAGTCTTCCTTGATCAATCGCCTGACTTGTTGCGCTTTTTTGTAATACGCGTCGTAGTATCCGCTTGATAAAACGTAAGTGCCGAGCATGATGCGCCGCCGCGCCTCCTCGCCGAATCCCTCGCGCCGCGTTTTCAAATACATTTCCAGAAGATTTTTCGCTTCCGCGCGAAAGCCGTAGCGCACGCCGTCGTAGCGCGCCAGATTCGACGACACTTCCGCCGGCATGAGGATATAATATGCGGCCAAAGCGTATGGCGTCGTCGGCAGGCTGACTTCAACTATTTCCGCGCCCAAATTTTCCAACTGCTTGATTGAATTTTCAACGCAATCTTCAACGCTCTTGTCCATGCCTTTGATAAAATATTCTTTCGGCACGCCGATGCGCATGCCGGTCAATCCTTGCTTGAATTCGGAAGTGACGTGGAATTCCTTGCCAACGACGGTTGAATCGAATTTATCAACGCCGCTGATCGCTTCGAAAACGCTGGCCGCGTCTTGCACGGTTTTCGTCAGCGTACCGATCTGATCAAAGCTTGACGCCATGGCCAGGAGGCCGTGCCGCGAAACGCGCCCGTACGTCGGCTTGAACCCGACAATGCCGCACAAAGCCGCCGGCTGGCGCACCGAACCGCCGGTGTCCGAACCGAGGCTGAATATCGCTTCATCGCTTGCCACGGCAACGGTCGAGCCGCTGGATGATCCGCCCGGCACTTTTTCCAAATCGATCGGATTTTTCGTCGGGCCGAAAAACGAGGTTTCGCCGGACGAACCCATCGCGAACTCGTCCATATTCGTTTTTCCTAAAATAACCGCGCCGGCTTTTTTCAAACGGTCGACAACCGTCGCGTCGTATGCGGCGACATAGCTTGATAAAATTTTCGAACCGGCGGTCGCCTTCACGCCTTCAACCAGAATATTATCTTTAATCGCGGCCGGCACGCCTTCCAGAATATTGATCTTTTTTTTATTTTGAATCTTTTTGTCGACGTTTTCCGCTTGTTTAAACGCCAGATCTTCGGTTAACGTGATAAACGCGTTCAATTTTTTTTCATTCTTTCGAATTGAATCAAAACAAGCCTTGGTCAATTCGACCGAGGAAAAATCTTTGTTGATTAAGCCGTTGTGGGCGTCGGCGATTGTCAGTGTATTAAGCTTCATCTTGATTTATTATACTCCCGCCCTGAAGGGTGGGGTAATTTAAATTACCCCTGCCTTTAGGCAGGGAGGACATTAAAAAACATTCTTCACCTTGATCTGTCTCTTTTCCAGTTCCGGCGCCTCGGCCAGCGCTTTGTCCGCCGAAAAAATCTTTTTCGCCTTGTCTTCGCGCGTGACGTTTTTCAGGTCGACGACATGCGTCAGCGGCTCCACGTTGTCGGTTTTCAGCTCTCTCAATTTTTTGAAATAATCCAAAATTAGGGAAATCTGCTTCGAGTATTTCTTTTTTTCTTCCGCCGTGATCTCCAGCCGCGCCAATCGCGCCAGATGTTCGATTTGTTCTTGAGGAATGGCCATAAATGAATTTTATTCAAATAATTCTACCCGACTTTAGTCGGCGATCCCAAAACTTTACTTTTCATCTTTCACATCATATCAAATATATATCCGAATGACAAATTCTCTTCTATTTTACAAAAGTAAAATTATTTCCAAATTAAAAAACGCCTGTTGCTTGGCAACACGCGTTTAATTTCGATCAATCAATGAACCAGATCGCCGATCATGGTGAACGGTCTTTTTGGATCCACCACCAGTTTCGGCAACGTTGATGGACGAACATTGGAAGCTGCTTCGGAAGATGCTTTTGCGCTTTTTTTCTTCATGCACTCTTCGTAGCCGACTTTTTTGCCCTTTTCAAATGCTTCCTTCACTGCACCAATCTGACTGTAAACGGAAAATGCAAAAGTAATCGCTGCAATCACAAGCAATATCCCAGCTATCCATTTCGTTTTTTTACTCATCATCGCCATTCCCCTTTCTTATTTCAACGGTTTTTCGCTGTGTTTCTTCAATAAATTTTTCAGCTTCCGGGCATACATGATCTTCTGTCTGTCGGTTAAGGATACGGATTTTCCGAAAAGATCAACGCAAAGCGGATTATCCGCAGGACCGACGCAACTGAGCGTTTGAATTTCGAAATCGGAGATATGTCGCGCATGCGGCACGCCCGAATGAATGAACGAACCGAGAAAAGACTTCAATTGATTGTCCGGCGAAAAAACATTTTCCGCCCGCGAATCTTCCAAGTCCTGAGCTTGTCGAAGGACGGACGCAGCCGCTTTCAATTCACTGATATCCATTTCCAGCGTTCCGATTCTCGTTTGCAGAACGTTGATTATGCCTGTTGCTTTTTGAAAATTTTGCCGCAGTTCTTTCAAATCATGCCAATCTATTGTAACGAAAATACATAATATCACAATCATCGCAAACGAAATGAACAACCATAACAGCATGCCGAATCTGAATATGCTATAATGCGGGACTTGCCGCATTACGTCAGAAAATTTCTTCAATTCTTCGACTGTCATTTCTTTCTTTTCCGGTTCCATGGTTTTCCCCTTTCTTTCATTGATTATTTAAAAAAATTCGCGATATAATTTTCGATAAAAACGCAAAATAAATATGCACCTGCCGAGATGAAAAGAATCAGCTTCATGAACCGCTTTTGATCCTTTCGGTTAAAATCATTCAGTACTTCAATCAATTCGGCCTGGCTCGTTTCGTTCTGTTTCTGATTTTCCATGATTTTTCTCCCTTTTCCGCCATTATCGACGGATGTTTGAGTTAAATTGTCAACGAACCGCATTGATTTCAGCTTATAACATAATAAATCCGCTGTCAATGTTTTCGAATGTATTGTAAAGGTGAAATAGAAATGTCCTACTTTGGGTTATTTAGAAATGTCCTACTTGGACACTTTGGTTAGTTTTTAAGGCTTTGTATTTTCGCGAACTGGAGTCGGGTGTAATCAGTCATTGGTTTGCAATTTGAGCTGGC
>JAZDPK010000035.1:0-68517 GCA_043797615.1 Parcubacteria group bacterium | reverse complement strand
TCCTTTTTGCCTTTTATTTGAAGAGAATAAGGAGTTTTGGATTTCGGGCATTCACCCCCTTTAATTCCCCTCTGCCCTTCGCCCAAAACGAAAAAAAACAAAATTGAATTCTTTTTAAGAGTAATCCGCCCCGGGCGGATTAAAGAAAAACATATACATCAGCTAACAGCGTATATCTGGTTACGGCTTTTTACAAAAGCCTCCACCCATATTTTGCTCCGCTACGCTCCGCAAAACATCAGATATACGCGAACGTTATATGAAATATGCTTTTCTTTTTCGCCCGCTAAGGCGGGCGACACTTTTCCGTAATGAACAAATTTTATTTTAAATTATTAAAGAGGGGGGGTATATGGTGTTTTCTCCGCTACGCTGCGAAAACGATTTTAATTTTAGAAAATATGGATTCTAAAAATGATGATACATTATTCAAGGAGGCAGCCTGGTATTATGCAAATTTTAGACGTGGATATCCAAAATCTTTTTATGATCACATAACGAAAATTTTTAAACTCAATAAATCATCGAGGGCACTGGATTTAGGAACTGGAACTGGCCAAATTGCAATTCCTTTATCAAAAATAGTCAAAGAAGTTGTAGCTGTTGATCCTGATGCGGAAATGCTAAACGAGGGCAAAGTTATAGCCCAGTCAAAAGGAATTTCAAATATTATTTGGACAAAATCGCGAGCCGAAGATATAACAAGTAAGTTAGGTCATTTTGATATAACAACCATGGGAGCTTCTTTTCATTGGATGGAGCAAGATAATGTACTAGCTAAAGTTTACAAACTTACAAACGATCGCGGAGGAATTGTTTTGGTTTCAAATACTTCATCAATTCATAGAAACAGAGGAAATGATGAATGGAAAGATGTAGTCCTAAAGACGATTGAAAAATATCTTGGCGAAAAAAGAAGAGCGGGCAAAGGGCACTTTAAGGAAACGAAGGATAAATATGAAGATGTACTTAAACGTTCAAAATTTAAAGTACTTAAAACTTTTAATTATAAGTACACTCAGAAATGGAATATTGATAATATTATTGGATTTTTGTATTCCACTTCTTATGCATCCAGACGATTCTTCGGCGGCCGCATTAAAGAATTTGAAAATGAATTGCGTGCAAATTTATTAAAACTAAACAAAACCGGCAAATTTACTGAAACCGCAGTTCTAGAAGCATTGCTTGGGCAAAAATAATGAGTTTTATTATTAAAGAGGAAATTTCGAGCGCGGGCATTCACCTCTTGAATTCCTCTCTGTCCTTCGCTCCTAAAATTGACTAAACATTTTTAATTGGCTATAATTGGATATAGTTAAAATATCCAATTAAATTTATGATAAAAAACACTAAAAAAACAGGAAAACACACGGTGCCGGACAATTTTTCAAAACGCATTGAGAATATTCCAGCTGGAATTGTCGCTAAAATCGCCAAGATTGATGAACTAAAAGGACAATGGATATCAGGCGCTCGTTTAAGCCCACAAGTTTTGGGTAGGTTAAAAAAGTCGGTTTTGATTACTTCAACAGGCGCTTCCACCCGCATTGAGGGCTCTCGCCTTTCCGACGAAGACATTGAAAAACTGATGCGTGGCATTAACATCCAAAAATTCACTAACCGTGACAAACAGGAGGCGCAAGGATATTATGAATTATTGGAAAAAGTTTTTGATTCCTGGAAAAATTTAAAATTCAACGAGAACTTAATCAAACACTTTCACCAAGAACTGCTGAAATATGCGGACAAAGACGAAAAACATCGTGGCGATTATAAAAAGGGTGAAAATAAAGTGCACATGGTAGATGAAGCTGGAAAATCGGTCGGCATTCTTTTTGACACCGTGCCGGCTTATCTTACTCCGGGTCAAATGAGAGATTTGGTGGAGTGGGCGCAAAAAACTTTAGAGGAAAATAAATATCATCCATTACTCGTGATCGGTAACTTTTTGGTTGAATTTTTAAAGATTCATCCCTTTTCTGATGGAAACGGACGACTGTCCCGAGTTCTTACAAACCTGCTTTTGCTTCAAGCTGGATACTTGTATATCCCCTATGTTTCTCACGAAAAATTAGTTGAGGATAATAAGCCGGATTATTATATTGCCTTAAGACGCAGCCAAAAAACGATTGGAACAGAAAAAGAAAATATCACGGTTTGGCTTGATTTTTTTCTGGACACGATTTTAAAGCAATCACAGATGGCCGTTGAATTATTGTCTAAAGAAAATATAGAAAAAATTCTGTCGAAAAAACAACTGATTGTTTGGCAGTATATTGGAAAGGTGAGAGAGGCGGGCACCGGTGACATCGTGAAGAATACAAAAATCATTAGACCAACGGTAAAACAAACGTTGAATGTTTTGCTTAGATTGAAAAAGATTGAAAGAATTGGACAGGGAAGAAGCGCGCGGTATAAGATTCTTTAAAACGATATGGCTACGGGGCATTCACCCATACCCCTCTGCCCCTTCGCCATATTGAACGAGCGAATTCGCCCCCCCCTTGACCACCGTGATTGAACGAAAAAGACAAAAAGTGTAAAAATTTTACAACGCCTAACAGCCGATATGCGGTTACGCTCCGCTTCACCCATATGCTGACGAACATCGCATATCGGCGAACGTTAAGTGAAATAGCCAGAAATTTCTTTTTTATTTTTTATATTTTTTGGCAATTTATTCTACAGGTCGACATAACTTGTGATATAATTTAACTAATTTATAATTATCTAAAACATTATGGAAAAAGAACTAAAAGGGCCAACAGGGCATGAAGAAGAAAAAACACCTAAACGAGAAACAGAACCGTCTGGTTTGGGAAATGTATACGTGTTCCCTATTGAATCTGTTACTTCATTAGCTGCCGAGATTGCAACACTCAAACTAAAATTAGAAAAATCTGATAGCAGTATTACAGCGATGGTGGTTGTCAAAGATAAACTTCTTGTTAACGTTGAAGAAAATAAATTGCCAAAAAATTATAATAAGGAATAGAAATTTCTGCCTACATCACATAACACGGGATAAGCGGCTCAGGGCTGACACGATTTGATCTTGTATCAATGAATTGTGCCAGCCCTTCGCCCAAATTTGACTTATTTTTTCTCTTTTAGTAATATATAGGTATAAATCAAATAACTTATGCGAAAAATTGACTTAAAAAACGTAGTTTGGAAAGAGAGCAAATACTATGTTGCTTGGAATCTCAACACTGCGGTTTCCAGCTTCGGTGACACCAAAAAAGAAGCCCTGGCCTGCCTGCAAGAAGCATTGGAACTCCATTTAGAAGATATACCTACCTCCAAAATTAATAAAGTTGAGCAACCGGATTTGGTGTCGCTCGCTTTAAAATATGCCTAAGCCGGTCATGCTAAGTTTGATATTAAGAGTCCTTCGCCAAAAAGGCTTCTTTTTTGTTTCGCAGACCGGATCGCACTCGAAATATCGGAAACCAGGCAACCCAACGCTTACAGTTATCATTCCAATTCACGGAAATGAAATTCAGCACGGCACATTCCGTTCCATTTAAAGACAAGCGAACTCAACGGAAAAAGATTTTATTAAAAAATAATATGAATTCAGAATTAAAAAATCGACTGATTCAAATCGCCAAAGCCAAAATCCCGAACGCCGACGTTTCGCACGATTTCATGCACGCGGAGCGGGTGCTTTCGAACGCCGAAAGAATCATGCGGAAAGAAGGCGGCGATCCGGACGTCATAATTCCGGCCGCCCTGTTCCACGACCTGGTTGTTTACCCGAAGAATCATCCGGACAAGGACAAATCGCAGACCGAAAGCGCGGCCGGCGCGGAAAATATTTTAAACTCTTTGAATGGTTTTCCAAATGATAAAATTAACAAAGTGAAAACCTGCATCCTGGAATGTTCGTTCAGCAAAGGCATCGTGCCGGAAACGCTCGAATCGAAAATATTGCAAGACGCCGACGGCTTGGAAGCGACCGGCGCGATTTCAATAATGAGAACTTATTCCTCGACCGGACAAGTCAAAAGATTATTTTACAATTCTGAAGACCCTTTCTGCGAAAAACACCAACCCGACACTATTCTTTTTGCCTTGGATTTATTTTACGAGCGCTTATTGAAAGTCGAAGGCCGCATGCACACGTTAACCGCGAAAAAAATCGCCAGGCGCCGGACAAAATTCTTAATTAAATTTTTAAAAGAATTCAAGTTGGAATTAAAAGGAGAATAATTCTATGAACAAAGAACAATTCCCCATCTCAAACGTCAGCGCGGAACAAGTAATCCATTTAATTTTGGAAAACGGCGTAAACGATGAAGGCGTTATAAAACTGGTGATCGAATGGACGGAAAAGCAGGAAAAAGAAACGCCGAACGATCCGCTGGCCATGATTCAATTCAATCTGAAACGCGCCCGGCTGTACGCCGCGGCCGCCTGCGTCGACGAAGCGCTGGAAAACTTCAACGCGGCAGGGGAGCAGGCCTGGAATGAAAATCGCGGCGAACTTTATCAAACGATTATGAACGAGATGGATCAGGTCGAAACAACGTTCGCGCAAAAGTGAAGCGCCCGCGGAAAAAATCAATCGCCGATCATTTCGCTTTCATTCATCCTGTTTTTTTAGTATAATAACGTAATCGCACCAGCGATCATGTCGTAATCAATATTTATGAACAAAAAAACGATTTTAATCCTCGCCTGCGCCCTGTCCCTCGCCCTGACCGGCTGCGCCGCGAAAAAACTGACTGAAACCGACGCCCGCGCGATCGCGGCGAAAGCCTGCATCGGCGGAGGCGAATCGATCAATCCAGGCGTTTACAACGAAGTAACGAAAACCTGGTGGTTTGACGCGCATTTGAAGGAAAAAAAAGCCGGCTGCAACCCGGCCTGCGTCGTGACCGAAAAAACGCAAAAAGCGGAAATCAACTGGCGCTGCGCGAAAACGAACGATGTCCTGACCAAATAACGTCAAACAAAAGCGCCGATTTCCATTAAAAACGAAATAAAATGCACATCATCGACGCAATTTTGAAAATTCCGTTTCCGCTCCTGCACCACTGGGCGTATTGGATTGTTTTGGCCGCAGCCGTTCTGGAAACCGCGCCGGTCTTGGGATTGTTCATTCCGGGCCAATTCATCGTCATCATCGGCGGATTTTTCGCGTCGCTCGGCGCGATCGATATCGGCGACACGATTTGGATCGCCGCCCTCGGCGCCATCGCCGGCGACCTGATCGGATATTTTCTCGGAAAAAAATACGGCTATTCGTTCATTGAAAAATGCGGCCGATATTTTTCATTCGGAAAAGAAAAAATCGCCGCCGGACTGGAAAAAACGAAAAAAATGGTGGGCGAGCACGCCGGCAAAACCCTGATCATCGGCCGGTTCAATTCCCTGACCCGCGCGTTCACCCCATTCGTGGCCGGCGCGATGGACGTGCCATTCGCCAAATTCTTGATTTACAACATTATCGGCGGTAGCGTCTGGGCAGCGGTTTTCGTCATGATCGGCTATATTTTCGGCAACAGCTACGGCGTGGCGTCGAAATACGTCGGCCGCTTCATCGTCGTCGGATTCATTTTAATCGTCGCGTTCATTTTCATTTATCGTTTCATCGACAAGCGGCGGCACATCTTCTCGAAATATTATTTTAAAACGCTCATTTTCAATCTTTGCTCGATCTACGTTTTCTCGAAAATGCTGGAAGATTTTTTCGACAAGGAACTGATGTACAGAATTGACGTTTGGATCAACGCGCATATCGTTTCGCTCTGGCAGCCGCTGTTAAACAAAACGATGATTATAATCACGAACATCGGCGGGCCGGAAGTTCTCCTGGTTTTGTCGCTGATCACCTGCGCGATTTTATTTTATAAAAAAAGGATCGAGAACGCTTTGCTGCTGCTGCTCGGCATGGCCGGGGGAGCGGGGCTGGAAACGCTGATAAAACATTTTGTTGAACGGGCTCGCCCGCTGAATTTGCTCATTCAAGAATCAGGCTTCAGCCTGCCGAGCGGCCACGCCGCTCTGGCCCTGGTGTTTTTCGCTTTTTTGATTTTCGCTTTTAAAGACGAAATAAAAAATAAATTTTTAAAATGCGTTTTCGTCGCCGCCTGCCTGCTCGCGGCGCTGCTCATCGGATTCAGCCGCGTTTATTTGAACGTGCATTGGGCGAGCGACGTGATCGCCGGCTTCAGCCTGGGGCTGTTCTGGATCACTTTCCTGATCATAATCTTCAAGATCGTTTTGTCCTTCCGAAAAAAATCTTAACCAGCAATTTCAACTCATTTAAAAATAAAATCCCGCCCGGCGTGCGAGTCGTGCGGAATTTTAATTTCATCTTTTCTGCCCGGCGGCCAAATCGTTGAATACGTCCGCGAGCTTGGCGCAAATTTTCGCCATTTCGCCGTAATGGGCCGTGATTTGCTCGGGCGCGGCCAGAATTTTCTTGGCGTCCATCACGCTTTTGTAGGCGCGGAAAATATTCGCGACCTTTGCTTCAACCTGCGGCGGCAGGATCATGAACATCCAGACCACGTTCCGCTTGTCTTCCAAAGGCAGCCAGTTGCAAAGCCAAAGCATCTTCGAGTCTTGCCAGCGCCGAATGAAAAAATCAATCAAGCCGCTGATGCTAATCTTTGTCCCGTCCGGCGGATTGCCCTCGAGCGGCGTCGCCAAAAATTGCTTCAATTCTTCCATTATCAGCCTCCTTTCCATCTGATCAGGTTATTTTCGTATCATTATTATATTCGTATATTAGTACCGCATATGTTTTTTGTCAACACCAGGCCTTGCAAACCAAGCCGCATTTATCTATAATGAAAACGCGTTTCTATGATTTCAATCGAACTGCTGACAATCCATTACGGCTATCTGGCGCTGATTATCGGCACGATGCTCGAAGGCGAGACTGTCCTGGTGATCGGCGGCTTTTTGGCATATCTCGGATATTTGAATTTTTATCTGGTGATAATCCTCGCCTACGCCGCCAGCGTCGCCACCGATCAGGCATTTTTCTGCCTGGGCCGGCACAAAGGCCAGGCGCTGATCGAAAAACATCGCTTTCTCAAACGCCGCTTCATCTGGATTCACAATTTGCTGGAAAAACATGAGACCAAAGCGATTTTCCTTTTCCGCTTTTTGTACGGCTGCCGGGCGGCCATGGCCGCGGTCATTGGCTCGAGCAGGATAAAAACGAAAAAGTTTTTTATTGTCAATGCGGCGAGCGGTCTTGTCTGGTCGATATTGTTCGCGTCGATAGGATATTTCGTGGGCACGGCGGCCGGAGCGATGATCGGCAGAATCAAGCATTTTGAAAAAGAAATAATTTCCACGATTATCGTATTAAGCGCCCTGTTCTGGAGCGTGGATTTCATTATTAAAAGAATCAAGCTGGCGAAAAGCGACAAATAATTTTAATTATTTATGCCGCCTTTCGCGACGTAAAAATATGGCCAAAAAACAACGCAAAAAAAAGAACGGTTTTCGCAAATTCTGGAAACTGGGGGTGGAGGAATACAATACTCAAAATTTCGACATCAACCCGGACGGCGAATTGATCGTGCGCGAAGGCAACTATCAATACAATATTTTCGACATCGTGAAAAAATACGGCACGGCCACGGAAATCGTTTTTCCTTCCATCATTGAAAACCGCGTGCGCGATTTGATTGAAACTTTCAACGCTTACATCAAAGTACTGGGCTACAAAGGAAAATTTTTTTATCATTACGCGATGAAAGCCAATCAGACCAAGGAATTCGTGTTACCGGCGGTGGCCGAGGGGGCGAACCTGGATGTTGCCAGCGCCAACGAATTATTTTTAGTCAAAAGAATGATCGAGCAGGATAAATTCAACGCCAAAATCCGCGTCATTTGCAACGGCCCGAAAACGGAAAAATACATTACCCTCATTGAAGAACTTAAAAGCAAGGGCCTGATCGTCATCCCGATCATCGAGGACTATAACGAGCTTGAACGGATGAACAAATTCAAAGGCGAAGTCGGCATCCGCGTCAATCTGGACGTCAAAGTCCAATCCCACTGGGACAAAAGATTCAATCGCTACGGCTTTACCGAGGAAGAATTGCAAAAAATGGGAAAAATCCGCAATCTGTCTATTTTGCATTATCATATTTCCAAGCAGATTGAAAACATTCAAGGGTTTATCAAACCGCTGAAAAGTGCCATCGCTTTGTATGCGCAAATGAGAGAAAAAAATCCGGGTCTGGACACGCTTGACATCGGCGGAGGCGCCGGCATTCCGTTCGAAAAGAAAAAACATTTTTACACCGGCAAAAGCCTTATCCACCAAATCGTAAAAACCGCGAAGAAAGAATGCGACAAGCTTAACATCAAGCATCCGAACCTGATCGTTGAATGGGGCAGTTATGTCGCGGCGCCGGCGCAAATCACCATTTACAAAATTTTAACGGAAAAGTCCGTGGGCAATAAAGGCAATGTCAAATGGTACGTGGTGGACGGCAGCTTCATGAATGATCTCATTGACACCTGGGCAATCCACCAGAAATGGCACGTTATACCGGTAAATCAAATGTCAAATAAAAAAATGCAGAAAGTCTGGCTGGCCGGCTCGTCGTGCGACAGCGATGACAAATACACGGCCGGCGGCGAATACATTCTCCTGCCGCGGCTCGGCGAAACCGAAGAGTTGTATGTCGCCATTCTGGATACTGGCGCTTATCAGGATTCTTTGGCCAGTCATCATTGCCTTTTATCTTCGCCTGCGAAATTGATCGCCCAAAACGGCGAAATAAAAATCGCCAGGCGCCGCGAAACGCCGGAAGAAGTGGGCAAGCTGTTCGGCTGGTAAAAATTTTCAATAATAACAAAAAACGGCGCCAAGCCGTTTTTTGTTCTAAGCAAAATTAATTCATTAGTTTTACGTTTTTTCTTGCGAGCATCAAGCTTGAGCAAATAAGTCGTCTTTTGGATTGCGAAGCAATCCACTTTCTATTCATCTTTCTGTTTTTGCAAGTATTCCTCGCATTCCCCGCACATTCCGTAAAACATTATGCTGTGCCGGCTGATTGAAAGGGAGTGGCGCTTGGCCGCCTGATCATTAAGCTCAAGCATCTCATCAATCACCAAATCCTTGATTTTGCCGCAGCGCTCGCACACGAAATGATAATGATTATCAATAATGGCGTCGTAGCGCGCCGGCTCTTTTGAATAGCACAAAGATTTCAACAATCCCTGCTTTTCCAACACGTCCAGATTGCGATAAACCGTGCCA
Organism: Parcubacteria group bacterium; assembly: GCA_043797615.1. Classification (GTDB taxonomy): domain Bacteria; phylum Patescibacteriota; class Patescibacteriia; order UBA11705; family JABHMO01; genus JAZDPK01. The sequence goes on along the minus strand of JAZDPK010000035.1, from coordinate 59,273 downwards.
AAGCTGATGCGCGGCATTTTTTTGCGGACGATGTTGAAAATTTGCTCGGCCGTCGGGTGGAGAGTAGTGGATTGAACATAATCCAGAATAAGCTGGCGCTGATTGGTTGTTCTTTGTTTTAACATAAATATGCCTTGAATTTATTTGTATAATTTGTATGCATTCGTATATTTGCATTACACTATTAAGAATAATTCCTAATTGCATTATATTATGAATAAGAAAGTAACTCAAAAAGTTATCCACAGGGGCATCAATTTGTCATGCTGAGGCGGTTTGGAAAATTTACTTTACCTTAGCCTGCCCCGAGCGAAGTCAAGGGGAAGCATGACATTCCACTCCCCCGCTCCAAAATTTTATTGAATTAAAAAAGCAGCGGAAACGATGATCCGTTGCTTTTGCTTTTTAAATTTTGTCAACCATCTTCTTCCTCGGTATCCAGCAATTCGCTTTTGCTCAATCTTTTTATGGCAAAATATTTATCATAAAAAGGGAATTTTGCCATAAGATATTTAAACACTTTATCATGCGAATCGTGAAGAACGATGATTTCCATGTCCGGATGCGCCAGCAAACCCACATGCCCGCCCTCGCCGTATTTTTCGATGAAACCGGCAAGCTTTGCGTCTAATACGAGATGGCTGTTGGAAAACAATTGATTGTCAACGCCGAAATTCGGCAATTCGATGATTCTTTCTTCTTTCCCTCGCCTTAGATCCTCGATAAAGCGCAATTCTTTTTTCGAAGCGAGCGCCTGCAATCTTTCCACTTTTTCAATCGCGAACAACGTCCATAAAACCGGATAATCGCTCTTTAATTGCGCCAACAATTCATCGTAGCCGCCGCGAAAAATTGTTAAATTGTGTTCTCTTCCCCCGCTCTGCTTAATGCAGAACAAGGCGATGAAGCTGTCAGTGTCATATTGCCCGGCGATCTGCTGAGCCAGCGAATGCAGAACTTGAAAATTGCAGTTCAAAATTTCGTTGCTTTTCATTTTATCGATTTCGCCGATTCTGTGCAAGATTGTTTGTTCATCCATGATTTTATCCTTTCCTTTTGCGTTGTTTATTGTCAATGTTCTGAATTAAACCTATCAAATGAATCAATAAATGTCAACCATCGTAAATTACCCCGCCATTTATGGCGGGCGCGTCTCTTGTTGTTCCCTTACCCCTGACTTTGAGTCGGGGTGCGTCTAAAGTCAGCCATTCCCACACTCTCCGCCTTCGCTGAAGCTACGGCGGACAGGCAAGTGTGGGGTAATCATTATTCCCCGCGCCGATTCAACCGCCTCCTCAATCATCTTCTCTACATTCAAATTGCTCTCCGCTTTTTCAATCGCCGCGACCGTTGCCCGCGTTTCCGGATGCTGGGCGATCAGCAGGCTGCAGCAGTCGGCGTATTGCTCGATTGAAATGTCATACGTGCCGATTTTTTTCGCGATATCCATTATTTCAAATTTATTGCGGCCGATGAGCGGCGCCAATTTCAGCATCGAAGTTGCGTTATAAATAACGTTTAAATTCTCCAAAGTCTGCGACGCCACTTGCGACAAGCTGTCGCCGGTCGCGATCGCCAGCGCGTTTTCTTTTTTCGCGATCCGCTCGGCGATTTTAAACATCAAGCGGCGATAAACGATCATGCGCGCGTCGGCTTGGACATTGGCAATGACGTTCGCTTGAAGTTCGGCGAACGGAACAATGTATAAAACCGATTCGCCCTGGATTTTCGAAAGTTGCGCAACTAGACGTTTAATCTTGCTTTCCACGCCCGCTTTATTGATTGTGTTGTTGTGAAAATGAACGAACACCACCGTGGCTCCCCTTTTCATCAGCTCGAACGCCGCCACCGGACTATCAATTCCTCCCGAAAGAAGGCAAACGATTTTTCCGGCCGCGCCCACTGGCAAGCCGCCAACGCCTTGACGTTTTTTACCGAGAATCGCCGTCTCCCCTTTTTCAATTTCGATTTTTATCGTCAGATCCGGATGATTCATTTTCACTTTCGCGCTTTTATCCGATTCCAAAATGTAACCGCCGACTTCGGCGCTGACTTCCGGCGATTTCAACGGGAAAATTTTATGCGCCCGGACCGTTTCGATTTTAAATGCGGCCGGTTTGTAAAATTGAAAAATTTCCAACGCGGCTTTTTTCATTTCATTTAAATCGGATTTAACGATCTTCGCCGGCGACGCGTTGGCAATGCCCGGAATCAATAAAACTTTTTCCAGCAAAGCTTCATCGTACTCTTTCTCGAGATAAACAACAAACTTTGCAGCGCGTTTTTGGATTTTGTTTTTATCGCTAACAACGCGGCGGATGTTTTCCGCCAATTTGCCAATAAAAAAATTCTGATTGCTTCCCTTCAATCCGATTTCATCGTAATGGATGATGAGCGCGTTAAAAATACTTTTCATAAGCGAATATCAACAGTATATCTTATTGAAAACAAAATTGAAAGGATAAAAACTGGCTAAAATTAAACAAACTATTGACAACGTTAAATTCATACGATATAATAAATTTCATAAAGTAGCAAAATGCTGTCAATTTGATATAATATTTATAACATAATTTTTAACTTAATTTTTATGCCAAGAGAAAAATTAAACGTTCAGCCTTTTGAAAAAGCGCCGGCGCCGAAAAAACCGGAATTAAAATCAGTGCCAATGCCCGAATTGTCGGAACCGGACAAATTGATTGATATTCAAGACATCAATTTCGAAGAAAATCCGGCGCCGAAAAAGCCGAAATCGGCGAAACTGGAATCGGCAAAGCTGGAATCGGCGCCGCTGCCGGAAAACTTCGTGCAAACCGCTTCTTTAGACGAAATTTTACTTTCCCCCAATCCTGATTTCCAATCCTTGTCGCACAAATACGAAGGCATGCAAAACGAAATCGTGAAAAACCATGCCGATGAAATTGCCTTCGCCCGGAAAATTTCTCATTTTGACAAAATGAAAAACGAAATTGCGGAAATTCAGGCTGAAATAAAAAAAATACCGGAAGACATCGAAGACAAAAAGGCGGGATATACGTTCAAAGACAGAATGGAACTTGGGCAAAAAAAAGTGAAATTAAACAAGGATCTGCAATCGCGGCAGAAGCAATGCGATGAATTTGAAAAAGAAATCGTCAAACTGAAAATCAACGAAAACATTAAAACAGGGAAAAAAGAAAATTTGCATTTCAAGCAGTTTCAATTGGCCCGGCTGCAAATGATCCTCGCTCATGAAATGGAAAACGTTGGCAGACAAATCGTTGATTTGGACAAAAAACTGGAAAAACTCATATTCGCCGCCGCGTTGAAAAAACCGGATCAACAGATGTCTGACGATTTTCAACTGATGGCGCTGGAAAACAAAAAAAAGCATCTAATGGCGGATCTGAATTGGGATGAATCCGAATTCAAGAAAAACGAGATTGAGATAAATGACATCCAAAAACAAACGGGAGAAAAACCTTTGAAAAAACCGGCCGCCCAAAAATCCAAAACAGAAACCGAACCTCTTGACTTGACGCACATGAAGCTGGAGGAAGTCAGCGACGACGAAGAGAAATTATACGATGAGGATATAATAGAGGTTGTTGATAACCCGTCGAAAACAAAAAAAGCCGAACAGCCCCAACCAATTGATCTCACTTCTGAAATTGAAGAAGATACGCCTGAAGCCGAGCCGGCTGCCAAAGCCGGCGAATCGCCATTGAAGAAGGAATTGAAAATGGATTTGCAGCGGGCGATGCGCGAATTCGACGACTTGTCCGAGCAGCTTGACGAAGCCAAAGTCGATCTGCAAAAAAAATACGCCCAACACGGCCGCGGCGTTCTCGGCTTCGGCAAAAATCAGGCGGTAAAGCAAGCGGAAAAAAAGTTTACGAATTTAAGCGAAGACGTTGAAGAAAAAAAGAAGGAAATCAAAAAAATTCAAAAGAACATCGACCGAGCCTAAAGCGAATCATTCCGAAATGAAAAGCGCCCGCGCCGAAAGGCAGGCGCTTTTTGAATCCTATTTTTTCTCTTCGCAGCAGCAGCCGACGATCAGTTTCCACAGCCCGGCGATGATCATGCCCCAGATGAACGTCTGGACCGCGCCGAGAATAAAACTCAAAATATTCATGCCGGTAAACCAGAAAAAAGACATTTGCATCTGCTGCAGCATCAAATCCTGCGCCGCCGGCATTGCCCAATACCAGAAAAAACAAATTACGAATAGAACGACGAGAAACAGGCTGAAACGCAGCGCTTTTTTCAGGCAAGTGCCGTTGCAATCGCATTTTAACATAGTTTTAACGCTTAAAGGCGATCAATCACCAAAATCTTCTTTTGATAATTCACGCGCTTCAAGCGAAATGATTAATTTTGTTAATACTATCATAGCATATTTTCGGATTTACTAAAAATCAGTACAAAAAACAGCGCCTTTGCGCCGTATTTTTTATAATCTCAGGAATCAACCAATAAACAATTTGTCTGGACATGCGGCGTATAATTATACGCCGCTACATTATTGGGCCGCATTCCTCCCCGCCAAACGCCCCGTGCTCCAGCACGCCTGCAGATTGAATCCGCCGGTGCGGCCGTCGATGTCGATCATTTCGCCGCAGAAATATAAATTGGAAACGATCTTCGATTTCATCGTCTTGTCGTCGATTTCCTTCAGCGACACGCCGCCGCTCGTCGCCATCGCGCTGTCAAAGCCAAGCAAACCGATCGGCGTCATTTCAATATTTTTCAAAATTTTCGCGATCAGTCCCCTCTTGTCTTTCGCGATATTGGCGGCCGTAGCGTCAACGGACAGGTTCGCGCTTCCAAAAATTATCGGAACCAATCTTTGCGGAATCAATTCGGACAAAATATTTTTAAACGCTTTTTTCGGGTTTTCATCGATCGCGTTTTTTATTTTATCGTTCAATTCCTCAAGATTTAAATTCGGGAAAAGATCAATGCTAATTTTCACATCGCCTTTTTTCATTGATTCGCCGATTGACTTGCTGACATTCAGCCCGGCCGGTCCGCTTATTCCGAAGTGCGTGAACAAAATGTCGCCGGTCTCTTGAAACCGGACTGCGTTATTTTGCTTAACTCTGATTTTCACGTTTTTCAGCGCCAGTCCTTGCAAGTCTTTTATCCAATGTTCTTTGATTTTTATCGGAACCAACGCCGGCGCCAGGTCGCTGATCTTATGCCCGATTTTTGCAATCAAATCCAATCCTTCGCCGGTTGATCCTGTTTGCGGATAAGATTTGCCGCCGGTGCAGAAAACATATTTATCCGCCGTTACCGCTTCGTTGCCGATCATTATTTTTTCAATCGCATTTTTTTTCGAAATAACTTTCGCGACTGCGGCGCTGGCAACGACCTCAACGTTATTTTTCGCCAAACATTTTTTCAGCGCGTTCAAAACATCAAGCGCTTTTTCGCTGACCGGAAAAACCCGGTTATTCTCTTCCACTTTCGTTTTAACGCCGATGCTCTTGAAAAACTCGATCGTTTCAGCCGGACCGAACTCGGAAAAAGCGTGGAATAAAAATTTGCCGTTCAGTCCGTAATTTTCCGTCAATTTTTTCAGATTGAATTCAGCGTTCGTTAAATTGCAGCGGCCGTTGCCAGTGAGCAAAAGTTTTTTCCCCAGCTCTTTGTTTTTTTCAATCAAAATAACTTTAGCGCCCGCTTCCGCCGCGCTGATCGCCGCCATCATGCCGGCCGGCCCGCCGCCTACGACGCAAACATCGTATTTGTCGCTTTTAATCATACAAATTAGGGTTGAAACAGCGCCTCAGGGCTGAATTTGACGGATTTAACCTCAGGAAATTGCATTGCCGTTGCTTTGATCTGCGACCAGAGAATGCCAACGCGGCACGACCCGCCGCCCGTCTGATTTTCCGGATCGTAGAAAGTTAAAGCGAGAACGCCGCTATTAAGCGCCACGCCAGTCATTTCCATGCCGGAAAGCGGGAATTCGGTCGTTATGCCTTGCGCTTTTTCCGCCGGCGTCAGATCCCCTTTCAAGAACAATCTGAGCGTATCCTGAATCGGAGACATTGTGACGGGAATATTTCGGACGACCGGAACAAGACCTCTTTTAGTACATAATAAATTTCCGCCGGCATCAACGTCTTTAGACGCGTCGTAGTAAAAAAGATTAACGCTGCGCATGGCGGCCGGTGCGGAAGATTCAAAACGCACCGGCATTTCCAATTTATCGGCGTTCTGCGGCAAGCCGGAAGGATTGTCTTTTTCAAAAATGATTTTTCCGGTAGAAGTCAACGGCTGAGGAAACTTGAGCGTTGCTTTGAACGGAACAAAATTAGTCGTCATCCAGTCCCCTTGAGCTTGCGCCGGGGTCGAACCGAGAAGCACGCCGTTCGCGTCAAAAATTTTCACGGGAAACGACGCTTCAAAATACCAATTTCCTCGCGCTTGTCCGAAAATTTCCAACGGGCTTTTCACGGCATCGTCCGCTTTCAATGAACTGACGCCAATGAGCGGCGGCGCGACAGCGATGTTTCTTTTCGAATATACGATAAAACCTGCCGCCGCGGTTATGACGACGGCAAGGATTAAAATCAAGGTAAAATTCCTTTTTTTCATGAAAATATTGTTATTGTTAATATCGATATTGTACTATAAATCGACGAAATAAGCGAATTATTTTATTAAACAAAAAAACGAGATGTCTCGTTCAATTTGTCATTAATATTTCAAGAAAAAATTACATACTTAAATCATGCAAATTTTCTCTTATCATTTGTCTTAAAGTTGTTTTCCCTTTTGATGTTTTAAAATAACTTTCTCTGCGTAGTGCGTCCTTCTTTGATTGGAAAGCTTCAAAATAAATAAGCGCTACAGGCAATCGCTTAGCCGTCGACACGTTTTCACCGCGCTGATGCTCAAGCAGCCGTCTTTCAACATCATTTGTAAAACCGATATAAAACTTTTTATCTTTTAGACTCAAAAGAACATAAACATAAAAAAATTTGCTCAACATATTTTTTCAGTGAACCACTCTCTTTGTTCGGGTTCACTGCATGAACTACTCGCTTACAACCATTCATTATCGCGATGGCGGCGCCATGAACTCGAGCGTTATCCAATGTAATTATGGCAGCGCCATGAACTCGAGCGTACGCGAGTAGTTCATGGCTCGGGGACCTGGATTCGAACCAGGATTACCTGGGCCAGAGCCAGGCGTCCTACCATTAGACGATCCCCGAATACAATCAAGCGCAAAATCCAAAACTCAAAATCCAAAGTAAAACGACTTGAGTATTTTAAATTTTATATTTTTAGTTTTAAATTTATTTTGACAGCGCAGTGCAGCCTGTTGGCACGACTGCGCTGCACTGATTTTGAATTTTGTGCTTTGAGCTTAATCAACTATCTCCCCCTCGAACTCATTCGCCAATTCATTCACCGACTCGTCCAGCGAAATATCCCGGCGCACCGCCTGGCCGCTGCCGTTCGGCAGATCCGCCAAAGTCAGGCCATGGTCGATCGTTGTTTCCACTTCCATTTCCGATGAATAAACTTCGCGCAGAATTTCTCGCAGCGCCGCCCGGCAGCTCAAATTATCAACCCGCTGCTTCTGCAAATCAAACAGAAATCCCAGGCTCAACTTGCCGTTGCCGAAGCCAACCGGCTTGGACATGCGCAAAGACATGTAAAGCGGCATGTTTCTCTCCCTGACTTTATTCAAAAGGCTCGGCCATTTTTCAACAATGCCAGCATAGCACAGACTTTCATTTTTTTCCAGAGTTAATTCATCTTTCATCATTTCCGCCTTAAGCAACGATGTTTCCGGCTCAGCCGGCTCGGCCTGAGCTGTTTCCGATTTTATTTCCGCTTTTTCAGCGGCAACGGCTTTCATTTCAGCGGGTTCCGGCTTGTCAGCGAATTTGATTTTTTTTTCTTCAGTTTTTTCCAACGCGGGCTCCGGACAATTCATTTTATCCGGGGCCGTCGCCAATCCGCAAGATTCGGTCAATTCGAAAACCGCCATTTCCAGCGGCAGAGTCGGTATGTGGCTCTGCCTGAAAAGCTCCTTCGCGCCGAGGCATTTCGAAATCATGTCGGTCAGCTGTTTTTCCGGCACTTCCGGCAGAATGCCGATGATCGCTTTGACCGCTGTTTCATCCGTTTCCCGCGCCAGCTCTTCCAGCCGGCCGCTGATTTTATAAATTAGAATTTTGCGGACGAACTCGACGAAATCGTCGGTGAACTGGGCGATGTCCAGGCCGTCCGCCGCCATCTTCGCAATGATGTCAATGGCGTTGCCCGTCGCCTTCCTGGCCAGCGCCTTAAAAAATTTGAACAAAGCGTCGTAATCCGATTTCGGGATGATCAGCTCGGCCTGCTCCAGCGAAATGCTCTTCTCGCCGAGGGAGAAAACCTGCTCGAGCAGGCTCTCCGCGTCGCGCACGCAGCCGCCCGCCTGCTTGGCGATGTGCAAGAGCACTTTGTCGTCGACGCTCACGCCTTCCTGGCCGGCGATCCATTTCAGGCGCTCGGCCAATTTGGATACGATTATTTTTTTAAAATCAAACCGCTGGCAGCGCGAAATGATCGTCGCCGGCACTTTGTGCGCCTCGGTCGTCGCCAGGATGAAAATGACGTGCTTCGGCGGCTCTTCCAGCGTTTTCAGGAGCGCATTGAACGCGAAGATCGAAAGCATGTGGACTTCGTCGATGATAAATACTTTGAATTTGCTTTTCGCCGGCGTAAAGCGCACGCTGCCGATGATATTCTCGCGCACGTTGTCAATGCCCGTATTGCTGGCCGCGTCAATCTCAATGACGTCGAGCGCCCGATTCGATAGGATGTCGAGGCAGCTCGCGCACTTGTTGCACGGCTCCCCGCCCGGCTGGATGTCCAGGCAGTTCGCCGCTTTGGCGACCAGCCGCGCGAGCGTGGTCTTGCCCGTGCCCCGCGGCCCGCAAAAAAGATAGGCGTGCGCGATCTTGCCGGTTTCGATTTCATTCTGCAATGTGATCTTGATGTGATTCTGATCCGTCACTTCGGAAAACGTTTTTGGACGGTATTTGCGGTACAATGCTATGGACATAAAAAATATTCTAAAAAATAAAGATGAGATAAACGCGATAAACGTGATTGTCTAGACTATTTAATCGAGCCAATCTCACCTGCCTGCCGGCCGTGCTCCGCCATAGCGGCTACGCGACGGCGAGCAGGCAGGTTTATCCCGTTAATCACGTGCTCCCATATTACCAAACAATAACATAAAAATCAAACGAACGAAAAAGAGGCGGTTATCCTCCTTTTTCGATTTTATTTCTTAATGGTTTAGCGTAAATTTTGCGCCTGCCTGCCGAAGCATTTGCGTAGGCAGGTTCAGTTTTGCGCTTGCCTTGCCGTAGCTTATGCGAAGGCAGGTTGTTTAGCGTCATTTCTTGACAATGTTCTCCACCGCCGCCCACCGGCTGCCGCTTTCCGTCGGCGTCAAAAACACCACTTCGTCGCCCGGTTCGCCTTTGAAATAAGTAACGCTGGCGGTCAAGAGCTTCCACTTCTTGCCGTTCAACGAGGCGAAGAATTGCAGATTGAACGGATCCTGTTCTAAAACGCCAATCTGCCGCAAGCGTTCAATCGGCTTGATTTGCTTGTAAACGAAAGCGCCCAGGTTGTTGATCGTCAATTTCAAAATGTCGCCTTCGACCAATTTCGACTTTGACGCGTAGTTCGCCGGTACGTCGTATTCCATGCCGTCGCCGCCCACCATGCTCGCGCCGTTAAAAACGCCCTCGATCACTTTCTCGTTGCCGCTTTTCTCGGCCGAAGACGCCCGCGTCCGCACTTCCTCAAGCGCGCTCTTTAAAATATGATCGGTCGATTCGGATTGGGAAAAATTGCTTTGCGCCGAAATCGCCATCTTCAGCCGGTCAAGCTCTTTCTGCATTTTCGCGATGCTGTTCAGCACTTCGTTCGACGACAATTCCGGTTCATGTTTTTGATTTTGTTTTGGCGTTGTTTTTTTGTTTTCTTGCTTTTTTGTTTTTTTGAATAAACCGAACATACTTTTTGTTTTTATTATTTTTTAATTTTTTAATTTTTATTTCACGAATCGCGCGAATTACCACGAATCAACACAAATCTCTAATGAAATTTATCTTTGGTAATTCGTTTTAATTCGTTTTTATTCGCGATTAATCATTTTCATCGTCGTCGTCATCTTCGTCTTCTTTGATTTCCTCCAAAACTTTCCCCACTCTTTCCTTGACTTCCATTTCAATGATTTTGCGGTCTTTGCCGTACTTCAAGCGCGACAGCTGCTTGATCGCCTTGGCCAATTCCGGATCGGCCGGCGGCACGCCCGGGATGCTTTCGTGCGGCACGACTTTCATATTGAAGCCCGGCGGATTGGCGTTGTCCACCAGCAAGCGGACAAAGCAGTTTTTCGCCGGCACGTTTATCAGATCGTATTCGGAAAATACCGGCGCGAATTCTTTCGCCAGGAGCTGGGCGTCCTCCACGCCGATGCGGAACGAGACTTTCGTGCCCACGTTGCCGAAAACCGCGTCGCGGATCTTCGTGTCGTTCGGCTTGACCAGCTGGGCCACGTATTGGTGCGCGATAATGAGGGCAAGGCGGAATTTGCGCGCTTCGGACAATATCGATTCGATGCTTTCGGTCAAAACGTTCTGGAATTCGTCGATGTAAAGGAAAAAATCCTTGCGCTCCTCCTTTGACATGTCCACGCGGCTCATCGCCGCCATCAATATTTTTCCGACGATGATCATGCCGAGCAGATACGCGTTGATGTTGCCGATTTTTCCTTTAGCCAATTTAACCAGAATAATTTTTTTCTTAGCCATCGCTTCCTTGAAATCGATCGTGCTCTTCTGCTGGGAAACGATCGGACGCATCATGTCGTTCGCCAGGAACGGCGCGAGTTTGCTGGTGATGTAGGGAACCATGTTCGCGAGCGCCGCTTCGCCGCCGGCTTTCTGCGCTTCCTTTTCCCAAAAGTCTTTTACTGTCGGGATATCGCATTTGGATAATTTCATTTTTCGGAATTCCTCGTCCGCCAGCACTTTCGGAATTTCCGCGAGCGTCGAACCGGACGCCGGATCGCTCATTACGAGATAACAGGCGTTTTTAAAATATTGCTCGAACATCGGGCCGCCGGTCGCGCGCAAGTCGTACAATTTGTCGAATATGTTCATTATTTCGTTGACCACGAAAGTTTTTTCTTCCGGCGTTTCGAATTCAAGCATGTTCAGGGCGATCGGCCGCTCGAAATCCGTCGGATCGAAGAATATCACGTCTTCGGCCCGCTCTTTAGGCACCCGCGCCAGGATTTCCTCGACGTCCGGACCGTGCGGATCGATGAAGCACATGCCTTCGCCGGCGTTGATGTCCTGCATCGCGAGCTCGGAAATGAAATAAGTCTTGCCGGTGCCGGTCATGCCGATCACGTACATGTGGCGGAAGCGGTCCTCGGTCTTCATGTAGATCGGCACTTCCTTTCCGCGATAAGTGTTAAGCCCGAGGAACAAACCTTCAGCCGGAATGTTGAGCGGGGCCGGCGCTTTCTTCGATTCCAGCCAGCGGATGTTCGGCGCTTCGTTGACGAACGGGATCGGCAGATGGAACAAGCTGGCCAGTTCTTCCGTATTTAAAATAATTTTGCGGCCTTCGTCGAATTTGCGGAAAATAAAATCGTGCGCCAGCCTGTTCATCGAACGGCCGGTGGTTTTAAAACCGTTGCCGAATTTGTAAACGTTGTATTGGTTGAACGAATTGGCGATATTGGTCAGATAGCTGTCCGCGCTCGCCTGATTGGCGCTGGAAACGATGATTCGGATGTTCGCGTCGACGCCGGCCTTGCTGGTCTTCTCCTCGATCGCCTTGACCACTTCCCCTTCCATAGGCGACAGCCGGTATTCGGATTGCGGCTTGCTTTGTTCTTTTATGACAATCGCCTCTTTGACGCCGCGGAAAAAGCCGGAAAAACCGCCGCGCGCTTCGGCAATCGCCTGCTTCATTTTTTTGCCCTGCTGCAGCTTCGTCGCGACCCTGGCGCCGAGATCGTGCCAGGAGCGGTGCGCCGAGCGGATGATTATTTGAATCGCCGCGCCGTCTTTCTCATTTACTTTGCTAAGCACGTTTGTAATCGAATTGAGCGGATCGGTTTCGAATTTTTTATAGGTTTTTATCGGGAAAAAATATTCGCGGCCGAGCTCCAGCATCTTGCCGGCAACGATCGATTGCGGCTTGAACAGATTATAGTCGAAAACTTCTTCGACGTACGCGTTCGAGAATTGGGCGTGGATCTGCTCTTCGACGTATTGCCGGTATTTCTCGGGCATGGCGATGTAAAAGCTGATTTTCCCTTCATGGCAGAGGATTTCCAACGCAAAAACGTCCTGCCGGCCCAGCAGCCAGGCTTTGAATCCCTTTTCCGCCTTCATGCCGGCGATGGTCGAGAAAAAAGTCTCCATCACGCCGATTTTTTCCTGCGTCTGCTGCAATGTAATGTTCGTGCCGGTTTTCTCGTCCGGTTTTTCCTTCGGCACGGTGATGAGCAACAGTTTTTTTCGGAACGCCTCGTTCACTCCTCCCCGATGGACCAAATGATATCGGAGAATGTTAAGGCCGATGACAAACAAAAAAATCAGGAAAATAATTCCCAATCCCATTGTGATCATCGGATTCGATAAAATAGTCTGGCCGGAGCTTATGTCAATTTGAACGGTAGGCATAATGGGTTACGAGATGTGGCAATGAGATAAACGGGATAAACGAGATTGACTTGATTATATATTCAAGACAATCTGACATTATCTTGCCCATCTGTAATTTTGTTTTTATTTTTGGAAGCGCCGCTGATGCGAATAAACTTCGATGCAAATGCCGCGAATTAAATCATTAAACGCAATCTTCTTCAGCCCTCTTAACATCTGTTTTCCTATTCTTTATCGTCATTCGAAGATTCATTGTTTTCTTGATTTTTTGTTTTATTGTTTTTTTGATGTTTTGCTGTTTCGTTGTTTTGCTTTTTCTCTTTAATATAATTTACAATCGTATTCATTCCTTCTGACACCAATTTATTGCGCAGAAAATGGAAAACGCTTGCGATGCGCTCGATTTTATCCTTGATCGCGTTGAAAGTGTCGGTCGTCTGCTTGAAAAAGCGGATCATGTAGAAAAGCCACCAGCACAGAAAAACCGTGAACGCCCCGACGCAAATCGAAAGCACGAGAAAAAAAATGTCATTAGTGGTTTGAAGCATAAATTTCCGCAATTTTAATTTTTTATTTTATTGATTTTTTAATTTATTGGTTTCTTGTTTTTTTAATTTCTTATCCTCGCTCCCACCCCTTTCTCCAGCTGTTCGATGATTTTTTTCTGCAAAACGTTGATCTCGGACATTTCCAGCGTCCGATCGTCCGACTGGTAGGTGATGCGGAAAGTCAAGCTCTTGTCTCCCGCTTTTATTTTACCATTTTTGAACACATCGAGCAACTCCGCGCGCTTGATCAAATCGGGCTTGATCGCTTTCACCAGATTCAGGATGTCTTTCCATTGTTCGCTTTCATTCACAACGATCGAAAGATCGAGTTTCACCGCTGGAAATTTCGGCAATTGCCGGTATTTTTTCGGCGCCGGGAAATATGCTTCGATTTTATTCAAATTTAACTCCCAAACCGCGATTGGCACGTTGATTCCCAAAGAAGACGACGCTTGCGGATGCAAAGTCGCCAGATGTCCGACGATTTCATTGTTGATTAAAACGGCCAAGCTCTGCTCCGGATGAGTCCAGGCGGTTTGCTCGGTTAATTTTTCATATTGAAATTCAAGGTTCAATTTTTCAAACAATGTTTCCACTGTTCCTTTCGCACGGAAAAACGCGTCTTCGTTGTTTTTGCCGATCAAAAGCCCGGCCGCCATAATGTCCTGCGTCGGCAAGCGGAATTCCGAATCCGGACGAGCCAATTCGCCCTTCTTGTCATTAATAAATGTTTTGCCGATTTCGAATATGTTAAACGTTTCGAAAAAGCGCAGATTGTCTGCCGCGTTTTTCAATAAACCCGGAATTAAACTCGCGCGCATCAGCGTTTGACTGTCCGCGAACGGATTGGCGATCTCGATGTGGTTTATCGGATGCTCGATTTTTTCCAAAAAATCTTTACCAATGAACGAATAATTGTAAATCTCGTTCGCGCCGACCGCGTACGCTAAAATATTCCGCGTCTGCCGCGTCAAACCGAACAGTTTTTCCTGTTCAACATACTCATTCTGGCTGCTCGGCATGGCCGGCGCCAAATTGTCGTAGCCGTAAATGCGCGTGATTTCTTCGATAATGTCCTCGGCAATGGCGATGTCCTTGGTCGCGCGCCAAGTCGGCGCGATGATCTGCAAGCCGGTTTTATTTTTCTTCAATTTAAATCCCAGGCTGTTCAATATTTTTTCAACGCGCTCATGTTCGATTTTAAATCCAATGCGCTCGTCGATGAGTTGCCAGGAAATATTGATCAACGCTTGATTTAATTTAAAATTAGATTCGTCGATCAGATCGCTCGCCACCGTTGCCGACGGACAAACCGATTTTATCAATTCAACCGCTTTCAATATCGCCTGCCCGGCATAATTCGGATCAAGGCTTTTTTCAAAACGGATCGACGCTTCGGTGCGCGAAGACAATCGATTGGCGGTGCGGCGGATGGCGACCGGCTCGAAATTCGCGGATTCGATGATGATCGTTTCGGTTTTGGCGGAAATTTCCGAGTTCGCTCCGCCCATCACGCCGGCCAAGGCAACGGCTTTTTCATTGTCCGCGATAACCAAATCGTCTGCGGTTAAACTTTTAACGGTTCCGTCCAAAGTCGTTATTTTTTCCTTGTCCAACGCTTTGCGAATTATAATTTCATGATTATTAATTTTATCGGCGTCAAACGCGTGCAGCGGCTGGCCGATGTCGAACATGATGTAATTCGTGATGTCGACGATGTTGTTGATCGGCTTCTGTCCGATCGCTTGCACGCGCTGCTTCAGCCAGGCCGGCGACTCTCCGACTTTAATGCCGGATAAAGCCACGGCCAAATACCGCGGACAAGCTTTCGCATCTTGAACTTTGACTTTTAAATTTATTTTATTCGCACTTTTAATTTTCTTCGTTGCGTATTTTTTCAGCGGTAAATCGTAAAGCCCGGCAACTTCCCGCGCCAGGCCGTAATGCCCCCACAAATCCGGCCGATTGGTCAGGGATTTATTGTCGATTTCAAAAACAATGTCGTTTAAATTCAGCGCTTCGGCCAACGGCGTGCCGGCTTGCGCGTTTAAATGCGATAAATCCAAAATTTCGCCATCCGCGTGCGGCATTGTTCCGCCAAGACCGATTTCCACGCTCGCGCAAATCATGCCTTCGCTTTCCAGGTCGCGCACTTTCGCTTTTTTGATTTCAACGAGTTCGCCTTCGCCGTGCCAGGCTACTTTCGCGCCTTCCGGCGCCAGCGCGACCAGCATCTTTTCTTTCACGTTGCTGCCGCCGCAAACCACGCTCAATTCCTTCGAACCGATATCAACTTTCGCCAAAATCAATTTATCCGCGTTCGGATGTTTTTCCACTTTCAAAACGCGTCCAATCACGATTTTATCCAAATTTTTGCCAAGCGCTTCCAATCCTTCCACTTCCACGGTAGACATGGTCAATTTCAATGCCAGCGCTTCGGGCGTAATTTTTTCCGGCAGGTCGATATATTGTTTAAGCCAATTTAGCGAGATGTACATATTTTAGTATTTTAAATTATTTCGTCTTGCGTTATATAATCTTTCAGTCAATCCTCCGTTTTCCGTAAAGTCCCTTGCTAACGCCGCCATCTGCCTGTCCAATAAATAATTCGTTTGGTGAATCAGGCAGATCATTACATTAGCGGCAACTTCGGGCGAGGAAAGGTATGCATTATATGTCTTATATGACCTATTAGTCATATAAGACATATTCCTTATTTTTCTCGCCCGCTCATCATCTTTTCCCCAGATTTTCAGCCCTCGTTGCCGCAAAAAATCTTCATAATCTTGAAGTAATTCTTCAAGACTTGCCCTGGCAACGCCAATCAGTTTTAATTCTGTTTTTTTTGAAGTGCCAGACGCCATGCTCCCCTCGACAATGTTCTGCTTGCCGCTCCGAGCCGCCTGCACCATTTGATCTTTAGTTCGGCTGAAACGGTCTACATTCTGATCGCAGAATACAACGGTTAAGTCGTACACGATCACAGCGTTCTGATAGGACAATAACTTGCGGTATCCACCATGCGGCGAAATTATCTCAGGGATAGAGCAGTTTTGATTTTGATTGTTATTATATGTCATATATGTCGTATAGGTCGTATAAGACCTATCGTTTCATCAAAATCAAAACTGCTTCAAAAAGCGCAAATCGCCGCTATTGAACAATCTGATATCGTCAACGCCGTATCGCATCATCACCAGGCGCGTAAGGCCGAGGCCGAAGGCGAAGCCGGAATATTTTTCCGGATCGATGTTGCCGGCGCGCAGGACGTTCGGGTGCACCATACCGCACGGCATAAGCTCCAGCCAGCCGCTCTGCTTGCACACGCTGCAGCCTTTGCCTTCGCAGATCGAACATTGGATGTCAAGCTCGAATCCCGGCTCGACGAACGGGAAATATCCGGGCCGCAGCCTGATCTTCATGTCTTTTTTGAAAATTCCTTTGAGCAATGTCTTCATGACCGCGATCAAATTCACGATCGAAATGTTTTTATCAATCATTAATCCTTCCATTTGGTAAAAAGTGTGCTCATGCGACGCGTCCAGCGCTTCATTCCGGAAAACCCGGCCCGGCGCCACGACTTTCAAAGGCGCGCCGTATTTCTGCATCGCGCGGATCTGCACGGCGGAAGTTTCCGTCCGGAGCAGCAATTTTTCCTCGCCCGCTTTCATTTTAACGTAAAACGTATCCCTATTGTCCCTTACCGGATGCGTGTCCGGAATATTCAAAGCGGTGAAATTGTAATAATCGGACTCAAGCTCCGGCCCGTGCAAAATCCGAAAACCGAGCGAAGCGAAAATATCTTCCAATTCCTGCTGCACGATAGTCAAGGGGTGCAGCGATCCCATTTCCGGCTTGATTCCCGGCTGGCTGGTGTCTATTTTTTCATTGCTGATTCGGCTGGCGATTTCTTTTTTATTTAAATCTTTTTTGCGGATTTCAATCATATCAGCCAGGCTTGATTTGATCTCATTGGCGAATTGGCCGATGTCTTTCTTTTCGTTTACAGACAAGTTTTTCAGCGATTTTAAAATATTATTCAATTCGCCGCCCTGACGGCTGAAATATTTAAGCTCGACTTTTTCCAAAGCCAGCAGGCTGGCCGCTTTTTCGATCAATTCTTCGGCTTGATTTTTCAATTGTTGGAGTTCTTTTTTCATATAAGAACGGATAAAAACGGATTAAGAAACGGATAAGAACGGATTCCATAAGAATTATAACCTAAAGAATCCGCCGAATCCGTTGTAATCCGTGATATCCGTATTCTTTTAATATTATAACATAAAAACAAAAAAAGCCCCTATTTCTCAATAGGAACCTCCAGAATCGTTTCTTTGTCCTCGAGAAGCACGTCCACCGTCTGCTTCAAAACATGCCAGCCGATCACTTCGCCCTTGCCGTGCGTGGTTTTTATTTTCGAGCCGACTGCCGGCATCTTCGCCGCGAGCTCGTTGTACAGGTCTTTTTCAAAAGTCAGGCAGCATTTCAACCGTCCGCAAACGCCGGACAGCCGATCCGGTCCGCGGTGCGCTACCTGCTGCATCTCCGCTAGATCGGACGTCACGTTGCCGAGCTCCTTGTAAAAAGACTGGCAGCACAAATTCCGGCCGCAATAGCCGGTGTCGCCGCTCATTTTTATTTCGTCGCGGATGCCGAGCTGCTGCAGGCGGATGTTTTTCTTGAAATGGCGATTCAATTCCTTCAAAAGCTCGCGGAAATCGACCCGGCCGTCGGCGATGAACGCGAAAGTGATGCGCGTGTCGTCGAACGAGAAATGGGCGTCCACCAGCTTGATCGGCAAGTTGGTTTTCTTGATCAGTCGGCGGCATTCGCTGAACGCCTGCGTTTTTTTCTGATTCTGCTTCAAAACAATGTCCAGATCGTCCTGAGACGCTTTGCGCGCGATCGGCTTCAAGGGCTCGGGCAGGGCTTTCAGATCGCTTTCGGAAAGCTCGGTAAATCCGGCCACCCGCCCCATCTCAACGCCGATTTTCGTTTCAACGATCACGTAATCGCCGGTCGCAACGTCAAAACCGTTCGGATCGAAATCGTAAATTTTGTCCCAAGGCGTGAATTGCACTTCAGCAACGCGCATATATTGAAATGGTAAAATAGTAAATGGTAAATGGAAAAAAGAAAAAACGGAAAAACTTAAATTTGGAATCTAACGAATTTTCCGATCTCGATTTTCTCGCCGATCTTGGCGATCGCTTGCTTGATCAAATCTTCGATTTTGATTTTTTCGTCTTTGATGAAAGGCTGATTCAATAGGCAAACTTCCTCGTAAAATTTCTGCAGCTTGCCGGTCATTATTTTTTCAATCATCGCTTCCGGCTTGCCTTCGGTTTTCAATTGTTCGCGGTAAATTTCTTTTTCCTTTTCAATCACTTCGTCCGGGATTTGATCGGAATTCAAATATTCCGGCGACATGGCCGCGATCTGCATGGCGATATCGCGCGCCAGATTTTTAAAATCATCGGTCCGGGCGACAAAATCGGTTTCACAGAACAATTCGAGCAATACGCCGACTTTATTGTTCGAATGGATGTAGGAATAGACAATGCCTTCCTTGGCCTGTCGCTCCTGAATTTTTTTCGCGGCTTTGGCTTCGCCCTTCTTGCGCAGAATTTCCTGAGCTTTTGTCAAATCGCCGCCGGCTTCGTCAAGCGCCTTTTGGCAGTCGACCAGGCCTGCGCCGGTTAAATTTCTTAACTTAAGGATCGCTTTTGGATTGTGCATATGAGTAAGGGAAAAATTTATTATTTTCTGGAGCAAAAATTTTTATAAGTCGCGTTTATTGATTTATTCTATCAAAGATTATCTTAATGAGAATAAATTAATAAATGCGAGCTTGCGAGCCATGTACCGTATGGTACACGGCGAGCGGGAATAAAATTTTTCTATTTTTTTTCTGTTTTCGGCGCTTCGTTTTTCTTGCTCTTCACGTCCGAGATCGTCTGCGCCACCGTGCCCACGAGCAGTGCGATCGACTTGATCGCGTCGTCATTCGCCGGAATCGGATAAGCGACTTGCTCCGGATTGGTGTTCGTATCGCAAATCGCGACCACCGGCATATTCTTGCGGATCGCCTCTTTGACCGCGGTTTTTTCCTCGCGGATGTCGACGATGAACAAAACGTCCGGAATTTTATCGAGCTCGGCAATGCCGCCGACCAGGCCTTCCAATCTGATAATTTCCTGGTTCATAAGCAATTGTTCTTTCTTCGTGTATTTTTCCAGGGCGCCGGACGCTTTGTCCGAGCGCAGCTTGCGGAATTTCTTCACCAGGCCGAGAATGGACGAAGCATTGGTCAGCGTGCCGCCGAGCCACCGCGAAATGATGTACGGCGACTTGCACGATTCGGCCGCTTCTTTGACGATTTTCTTGGCTTGGATTTTCGTGCCTAAAAAAAGAACTGTGCCGCCTTGCTCCACAGTTTTCGCGATAAACTCCAAAGCCTTCCCCAGCTGCTTTTGAGTTTCTTCCAAATTAATTATCTGCACGCCGTTTTTTTCGGTGAAAATGTACGGCTTCATTTTCGGGTGCCACTTTGAGCGCTGATGGCCGAAGTGAACGCCTGCTTTCATCATCTCTTCCAATGATGGGATTGTAAACATAAATTGTGTCCTTTTTATTCTTTTTTAACGCGAATTAAACGATTTGCGAAAAAAAAGAATCCGCTACTCTTCCGATTAACGCGGCTCATTTGAATAAACAAGCAGGCGCGATTAATTTTGGCTAAAAATAGCCGGGAAGAGTATGTGATTTATTTGATTGAATTAAGAAAATTTGCGAATAACAGAATAATAGCACGGATTATCTAAATATGCAAGAACTATCTCTCAGCTCCCCGTCTTCACTAAAAGCTTCGGCATGAAAGCATTTACAGCGTGATTATTCGCGCATATTCGTATTCACACTTGTCTCTCCTTACTCACCTGTCCCACCCGTCTCACTTTTTTTCAAAATAAAAAAGAGAAGCCGCGTTGCGCAACTTCCCTTGCAAAATTACTTTCGATCAAAGGCGCTTTTGGACATAAACATCGTTTCTCGTCCGAATGCTCTGAATACCGATCAAGATAAAAATAACTCCGCCGAGCGCTAAGAGCGCAGTCGCAAAAATTTTTTCTTCAATTCCTTTGATAACGATAACATCGAAACCGAGAATTTCGAGTATTGCGATCCCGAGCAAAACAAAACCGGTAAAAATTTCCGACAAACCGCATCTGATCATTGATTTTTTCCAGTTGAACATTTTTTCTCCTTTCTTGATTTTCAAAAAACAATCCGTTGAATATGTAACATTTGACATGAAAGAGAACGGCGTGAAATTCCGCTGTCGATACAGATAAACATCATTATTGATGCGAATATTGCTCAATGCAAATGATGCGAATTAAAATACTTATATTGATTTCATTCGCCTGCCTGCGCGTAGCCGGCGCTACGCTTCGGCGAAGGCAGGCGGCATTCGCATTCTCCGTTCATTCGCATCAGCAATGTCGTGTAACCAGTTGCCCGCACGCCGCGTCGATATCCTGCCCGAACGCTCGGCGCCTTGTAACATTCACTCCGGCGCGCTCCAAAATGTTTTTGAATTTTTCAATACGCTTATTCAAAGAGGAATGGAATTTTTCCGTTTCATTGTACGGAATTAAGTTCACCAGGTACAATTTCTTTTTCATGAGCCCGGCCAGTTCGCGTGCATCCGCGTCGCTGTCGTTCACGTCTTTAATCATGATGTATTCGAACATCACTTTGCGATTCGTTTTGGCGATGTAATCGTCAACAGCGGCTAAAACTTTTTTTATCGGCCAAGTTTTGTTCGCCGGAATAAGTTCGGTTCGCAATTTATCGTTCGGCGCGTGCAGAGAAATCGCCAGATTGATTTGCAAATCTTCATCGGTGAATTTCTTAATGCCTTCCAGCACGCCGATCGTGGAAATGGAAATGTTGCGCATGCCGATGCCGAAGATTTCTTTTCGATTTAAAAATTTTATCGCATTCATCACGTTTTCATAATTCAGAAACGGCTCGCCCATGCCCATGAACACCAGATTGGAAACCCGCCTACGCTCTTCGAGCTCCGGCGAGCAGTCCCGCTCTTTTTTTTCCTCAGTTCCATAGTAAGAACCATGGTACTGCGTTCGTAACAATCTATTCCAAAACAAAACTTGTTCAACTATTTCCTCTTTGGTTAGATTCCGTTTAAATCCCATTTTCCCCGTGGCGCAAAACGCGCAGTCCAGAGGACAGCCGATTTGCGATGAAACGCAGACGGTATTTCGCTTGCCCCGTACCGCGTCTATGCTGGTATGGGGACCGTCATTATGCCGAATCAAAACGGTTTCCACTTTGCTTCCATCGGAGAATTCAATCAGCGCTTTTTGCGAATCGCCTTTTTTTGATTTGAACAATTGATTTTTTATTTGCAAATCAACTTCGTCGTTCAATTTCCGCCGCAAATCTTTCGGCAAGGCCGTGGCTTCGTCCCAGCTTTCGATTAAATTGAAAAACACCGCGCGCTCGACTTGCTTGATGCGGTACGCGGGCTGGTCGGTTAAAATTTCATAAAGATTTTCGATATTCATATATCTATTAGCGATATTACCTCAAACCAAATTATTGTATGCAAAGGAAAAAGAGCGATGTCATCCTGAACTCGATTCAGGATCCGACATCGCGACGAACTAACGCAATTTATCGCTTAAATCAAGAAAATCAGGATTGTTTTCTTTTATCAAATCCAATTTCCACTTGCGACGCCAATTTTTCAATTGTTTTTCGCGCGCAATAGCGGCATTCACATCTGTAAAATGCTCGTAATAAACTAATTTCAGAATATTGTAACGCGCGGTAAAACTTTTGGGACTTAATTTAAGTTTATGCTCGCTTATTCGACGGACAAGATCGTTTGTCACGCCGATGTACAAAGTCCATCTGTCGCTGGCCATTATATAAACGTAATAATTGTAACTTCTCATAAGTCATTAATCATACAACTGTCCGACCCTGAATCAAGTTCAGGGTGACAGCGGAGATAAACAATTGTCCGACCCCGCCCTGAATCGAGCTCCGGTAATTAACGGAAGAATAACAGCGGAAAAAACCCAGAGATGTCATTCTGAACCCGCTGCGTCACATAAATGCAAATTACATGATATGCGGGATTCAGAATCCGACATCTCAGGAAAATTATTTTGATTTTTTCACAGCATTGTCCGATTCTGAATCCCCTGAATTAAATTCAGGGCAGGATGACAATGCTGCATACCACTCCGCCAGCTCGTCCGCCACTTCGTTCGCCGCGCGTCGGGCAAGGGAAACTTTTTTATCGACGATGAATTTATCTCTGGCAACGCTTGCAATGATTGTTGAATGCAGATCTTTTTCAAATTTAAAAACGCCATTAAGTTCATCTTTTCCCCAAATTTCCGGTGGCTCATGCAACCCGACAAACACATCACAATTAAATTTTTCTTTAAGCGAATCTGTTTTTTCTTCGTCGGAAAGATCTGTCCTATCTTCAATGTTAATTTTACATACGCCGACAGTTGCAACATCCACGGCGTATCCCAATGCTTGAAGCGCTTCAATCATCGGTTTTATTGAGGAACCGGTATTTATCGTGTCGGTAACCAATAAAACTCTCTCCTCTGCATTTAATTTAATCGAGTGTTGAGAAATAAAATCTGACATTTTTTGTTTTTTATCAACCAATCCGTTTTCTCCCAAATTTATTTTTCTTCTTAGCTCCCCGCCCGCGCCGAATCCGGCAAAAAACAGCGTTTGCAATTTTTTCGCGTCTTCCTTGCCGTAAACTTTTTTCAAAAATTTTCGAAAAATAAAAGTCGGAATTCTACCGGACGCGTCGTCGCCGATGATCAACTTGTATTCCTTGTTGTCGATGCGATCGCGCATTTGCTCAAGGATATTCTGCATCGGCTCTTTCAATTCATAAACAGGGCCAAGATCGATGTTTTGCTCTGTTTTTTTCGGCTATTCTAAACTTGGAGAAAGGCTCATTCCCATATTTTTTTACGGTTAATTATTTGATTTAATGATAGCACTTTATCCGCCGGAATTCAACTGAAAAGACCGGCCCATATCGACCGATCTTTTTTTACGAATAATGTTATTCCATTTGTTCAAGCCACTTGTTCTTCCGGCGTTTTCTAATGATTAACCAGACAACGATGATAATCGCCCAGAACGTCCAGCTCAATATTTTCAGCGCGCCGATGCAGACGAACAAAGCGTTGATCAGCATCTGGCTCCAGAGCGACACGCTTTCGTATCCGTAGAAATAATTTTGAATGTCATTGATGTTTTTCGCGCTCCAGAAATTCGGAATCGTTTGCGCGTTCAGACTGACGTCGACATAATTCACCTGCGCCAGGATTTCTTTTTTCGTTTGTTCGCGCTCTTTCAAATATGCGTTATTTTGGTTCAACTGTTTTTGCAATGCCGACTTTTTCACTTCATCCGTTTCTTTGGCAATGCCGGCTTTCAAATAATTGATCGTGTCTTGAACCGACTTGATATTTTGATCGATAACAACGATATCCGCGGTCCGCGACTGCGCGCTCAGATTTTCCTGATAATACTTGTCTTTGCCGACGAAATTTTTCAACGACATTCTGAACAAGTCCATTTTATCCGCCGGGATCCGGCCGCGCACCCAGAACGAATTATCATCTCCGTAATAATTGTTCTGGCCGATATTTTGAACGTAGCCGCCCAGCGGTTCGAATATTGTTTTCGCGAAAAGCTCGACGCTGTCCACCTTTTTCACTAACATGATATTGACGTTCACGTCCTTCTCAAGCATGGAACCGGCTTTCGCGATGTCCTCAGGACTGGCCGCGTGCTGTCCCAAATTTTCAATGAATCTTTGCTTGAACGTGGCTTGCGGCTGCGCAAAGCTTGTCGACGACGAACCGATTCCAACATCCATCGAGCTTGAACCGGTCGCGGATTCCATTCCGCCTAAGTTGTAGTAAATCGGATCCGGATATTTCATGTAAACCGGCGGCTGATTCATCATGTTAAATCCGACAATGGCGATTATAACCACGGCCAAGACCGGCGCCCAGACGTACGGCTTGAACAAATACGTTTTAACTTTCCGCGCTTTGTTTTCTTCCGTCCGATCGTACATGTCCGAAAGCTCGGACAGTAAACGGCCTTGCGGCTCGCTCGCCTTTTCCTGCAATTTCGAACCGGCATTTTTCAATTCGTCTTTGATCTTTTCGGTTTCGGCGTCAAGAATTAGTTTTTTATAATTTAAATTCATATGATTTGTAAAGACGGGATAAACGAGATAAACGCGATTGTATAGACAAAATTACCAAGCCAATCTCATTTATCCCATTTATCACATTTTGCATTCCTAAATTATTGTTTTTTTTAACTTATTTAAAACTCTATGCAAGCGCACAGCCACGTGGCCGGGGGTTATTTTATAAATTGCGGCGACGTCTTTGTACGCGAGCTTGGAAAAATATTTTAAAGTGATCAATTCTTTTTCTTCCGGCGACAGCTTGTTTAAACCGGCGAACAATTTCCGCTGTTGTTCGTTTTGCAATTGCAAATTTTCTTCGTCGACAAATATTTGTTCAGTTGAATTGACCGCACCCGACTTTAATTCCAACTCTTCGCCGTCGGCATAGCTCACGGTCTTGTTGCCGGCGCGCCAGTGGTCTTTCAGCTTGTTCGTCGCGATGCGAAAAAGCCACGCGCCGAATGATTTGCCGGTGTATTCGTAATTTTTCAGCGCCTGCAGAGCTTTAATGAAAGTATCCTGCAAAATATCTTCCGCCAGTTCCCTGTTTTTAGCGCGCGCTAAAACATAGGCGTATATTTTCGGATAATAAATATTGTACAGCGCCAGGAACGATTCTTTGTCGTGTTTGGCTTTAGCGATCAGTTTTTTCTCGTTAAACATAATGATTGGTTAATAACCCCTCTGCTATTATAACGTGAAAATTAGAAAATATTACAATTTTTCTCGTTAAACGTTTAATTTTAGCCATTCATTAAAAGCAATTAACATCATAACACGAAATTCGGCGACTTGCATTGAAATTAATTTGCTGATATAATGCAATTGCTCAATTTAATTTAATTTTGTATTTTGCACTTTAATCATGGGCAGTTACCGAAGTAGTCAAACGGGACAGACTGTAAATCTGTTGGCTCCGGCCTTCGTAGGTGCAAATCCTACACTGCCCACCATAAAAATCAATGTATACAGTTTATATTCAACAAAGTGAAATTAACAAAAAATATTACACAGGACACACGGAAAATTTGGCAAACAGGTTAAAACAACATAATAGCGGCGAAGTTCGCTCAACAAAAACCGGCAGACCATGGCATGTTGTGTATACTGAAAATTTTGGGACTAAAAATGAAGCTTATAAGCGCGAGATGCAAATCAAATCATATAAAGGCGGCGAAGCGTTCAAAAAATTAGTCAATGGAATCAAATAACGGGGCAGACTGCCACCGCATTCTGCGGGGTGCCGCTTGAAGCGGCATAAATCTGCTGGCCTTGCGCCTTCGATGGTTCGAATCCATCCCGGCCCACCATAAAATCAACGATATATTTCGGTGATTTTTTGTTATTATACTTGAAAAATTAAGAGCAATCGGGTACGATTACTATACTATTACCGCTGTCAATGCAGATTGCTTCGTCGTTGAAGCTCCTCGCAATGACAGCGTAAGGATATGAACTTCAAACTAAAATCAAACTACAACCCCGCCGGCGATCAACCCCAAGCGATTGAAAAATTATTCGCCGGACTTGAGCGTGGTTTGGAAAAACAAACATTGCTCGGCGTTACCGGCTCGGGCAAGACTTTTACGATTGCGAATGTCATTGAAAAATTTCAAAAGCCCACGCTCGTCATCGCCCACAACAAAACGCTGGCAGCGCAACTGTGCAACGAATTCCGCGAATTTTTTCCGGCCAACGCGGTGGAATATTTCGTCAGCTATTACGATTATTACCAGCCGGAAGCGTATCTGCCGCACACCGACACTTATATCGAGAAAGAATCGCAGATCAACGAAGAAATCGACCGCCTGCGCCACGCCTGCACGCAAGCTCTGTTAACAAGAAAAGACGTGATCATCGTCGCGTCCGTGTCCGCGATCTACGGTTTGGGCTCGCCGAAAGAATACGAAAAAATCGTTTTGCATTTGACCAAAGGGCAGAAACTGGATCGGCGCGCTTTAACCGAGCAGCTGATCGAAATGCAATTTAACCGCACAAATTCCGATTTAACGCGCGGAAAGTTCAGATTGCACGGACAGATCTTCGACATCATGCCGGTGAATGAGGATAATATTTACCGCTTTGAAATTTCCGAACAAATCGATTCAATTGAAAAAATCGATCCGGTGACCATGAAATCCATCGAAGAAACAAGCGACGTCTGGATTTTCCCCGCCCGCCATTACGTTGTCGGCGAAGAAACCAGGGACGCGGCGTTCAAATCGATCAGAGCGGAATTGAAAGAACGGTTGAAATATTTCAAAGATAAAAATCTGCCGCTGGAACACGAGCGCTTGGAGCGGCGCGTGAAATACGATTTGGAAATGATCGAGAACGTGGGCTATTGCAGCGGTATAGAAAATTATTCGCGCCATTTCGACGGCAGAAACGTTGGCGAGCCGCCATTTTCATTGCTGGATTATTTTAAAGAAAGCTCGAAAGACTTTTTAACCGTGATCGACGAATCGCACGCCACTCTGCCGCAGATCCGCGCCATGTACAATGGCGACAAAGCGCGCAAAAGCGTTTTGATCGAGCACGGATTCCGCTTGCCGAGCGCGTTCGACAACCGGCCGCTCACTTTCGACGAATTCGAACTTCGGACAAAACAAACGATCTACACTTCAGCCACGCCGGCGGATTATGAAACGCAAAAAAGCGAACAAATCGTCGAGCAGATCGTCAGGCCGACGGGATTGATCGATCCGGAAATTATTATTAAGCCGATTACCGGAAATAGTAAGCACATCATTAATGATGTGCCGACTCACAATAGTCAGTCTCAAATTGAGGATCTAATCCAAAGGATTGATCAACAAATTAAAAATCACGAACGGACTTTGGTCACGACCTTAACAAAACGCATGGCCGAGGATTTATCGGAATATCTTAAGGAAAAAAAGATCAAGGTCGCTTACCTGCACAGCGACGTGCAAACGCTGGAACGCATTCAAATCATCAACGACTTGCGCACCGGCAAGTATGATGTTCTTGTCGGCGTGAATTTATTGCGCGAAGGACTCGACATGCCCGAGGTTTCGCTGGTCGCGATTCTTGACGGCGACAAGGAAGGATTCCTGCGCAGCGAAACAAGTTTGATTCAAACAATCGGCCGCGCCGCCAGAAACGTCAACGGCAAAGTTTTGATTTACGCCGATCAAATGACCGGCTCGATCAAGCGCGCGCTTAGCGAAACCAACCGCCGCCGCAAAATCCAATTGGCGTACAATAAAAAACACGGCATTACGCCGAAGACGATTGAGAAAACGATCCGGAATATCTTAAAGGACTTTGGATTGACGCTGAAGCAAGAAAACAAGAAATCAAAAAATCAAAAAAACAAAAGAACAACTGCGCAACTTGATATCCTGGGCGACGGACGGCCTCTGGATGTTATTATCAAAGACAAGGAACAACAAATGCGCGACGCGGCGAAGAAGCTGGAATTTGAATTGGCGGCGATTTTAAGAGATGAGGTAAGAGAATTGAAAAAAGAAATGGCGGAAAGGAAAAAACAAACAGAAAATAATTTCGCTCAATTTTTCGGACAAATAAAAAAGCCGCCCGGTGTTGCGCCGAACGGCTTTTAGAAAAAACAGGGAAAAATACCAAATTCAAAATAGAAATCAAATCAAATACCAAATTTTCAAATATCAAGCTACTGTTTTAAAACAAAACTACCGGCGAGGCGGCAACCGAGATTGCCACAATGATAGTCCTGGCCACTGGAATAGAACTCAAGGTGCGAAGCAAACCAAAAACCAAAGGAAACGCGGCCGGAGACGGGCTTGCCAGCCGTAGCGCAAGCAGAGGCCGACCGCCGGCTGCCGAAAAGCCAAGTCCAGTAATTCACGTCCCAGTGCTTGCCGGTTTCTTCGAAAAACACGCGCTGAAAATACAGATATTCGGACTCGGACAGTCCGCCCAGCGCAATCTTTTTCTTGTTTTTCCATTGCGCCAGCATGTTGTCTTTAGCTGTCAATTGATCAGCCGAAAGACCGATCGTCTGTTTATAGAGCGGATCACCACTCAGCTCCTGACTTTCGCCCGTAATGACCAAACGCAATCCGCGGCGCTCATCATTGCTTCCGCCGAATCCGCCGTCTTCTTTGTAATTATCCGACTGCCAAGTTCCATTGTATCCGGCGCTCATCAGCCGGTGAAATTCCGGATAATGCGCGGCCGGTTGGATAAGCCGGCCATTTTTTACTTTTGGACGGCCAACCAAGGCATCGGGAAAAATGCGCGCGAACTTCCAGCCGGTTTCATCATACAGACGCTTGATCGCGTCGGCAGTCTTTTGATCAACGCCGACTTTATCCGGAAATCGCACCCAATCCACTTTATGATCCGCATGAAACTTGCGCGACTCGGAAAGCAATTCATCAAAATCAAACAAAACAGAATGGATTTGCCGGATTAAACCAATCTTTTTCATGGGATTTCCCTCCTTTTCCATGAATTTAGGGTTTTTCTATTAAAATTGTTTAAGAACCGGTGATTTCGCATTGTATCACGCTTAAATAATCCTGTCAAGCGCGACTATTTGTATGCTATTTATAACAATGAACTACCCCGCAGCAGAGCTGCGAGGTATTCTCTTGAATAAACATCTTCATTGACATTCCCGAAAAAATTCATTACAATTCAATTCAACAACTCTACAATTATTAACATACCCCTAAGCATAACGCTTTGCATGGGGATTTTATAGTTAAAACGCGGATTTAGCTGATAACAGCGGATAAGAACGGATAAGTCTCTCCGCAGAATCCGCATTTATCCGCAGAATCCGTTCCCCATATGGAAAATAAAATCACAATCAAAAACGCCCACGAGCATAATCTGAAAAACATCAATCTGGAAATTCCGCGGAACAAAATGGTGGTGTTCACCGGCGTTTCCGGCTCGGGAAAATCAAGTTTGGCGTTCGACACGATCTTCGCCGAAGGGCAACGCCGATACATCGAAAGCTTGTCCGCCTACGCGCGGCAATTCCTCGGCGGCATGCAGAAGCCGAACGTCGACGACATCACCGGATTGTCGCCCGCCATTTCAATCGACCAAAAAGCGCATTCTTCCAATCCCCGCTCGACCGTCGCCACAATCACGGAAATCTACGATTACATGCGCGTGTTGTTCGCGAAAATCGGCAAGCCGCACTGCCCTGTTTGCGACGAGCTGCTGGAAAAAACAACGATCGACGAAATGGTCGAACGCGTTATGGAAAACATTTTAACTCAAAAGAACCAGCCTTCGCAAACGCTCCTGCCTTCGTTAAAACTACGGCAGACAAGTCGGCCGGCAAGAGATGCTGCGGAATTAATCGTCTTAAGCCCGATCGTCCGCGGCCGCAAAGGCGAATATTACCAAATGCTATATGACACGTATAACAGCGGCTATCTGGAAGCGCGCATCGACGGAAAAATGCACAGCTTGAAAAACCGCGTTGTCATCGATAAAAACAAAAAACACACGATAGAAATCGTGATCGACAAAATCCAGCTTTTGCATCCAATGAATTTAAATGACAATAAAGGATTTCGACAGCGCCTGACCGAAGCGTTGGAAAATTCGATCGAGCTGGCGAACGGCCTGGCCACCGTTGTTTATCCGGACAAAAAAGAAAAAATCTTCAGCACGGAATATTCCTGCCCGAACGACGGCTACAGCTTTCCGGAAATCGAACCGCGGCTTTTCAGTTTCAACAGTCCGTACGGTTATTGCGATTATTGCTTCGGTCTGGGCACAAAAGAATTATTTTCCGATGAAGTCTGTCCAAAATGCCATGGCAAGCGCTTAAACAACGACGTGCTAAGCGTTAAAGTAAACGATAAAAACATTTGGCAGATAACCGAATTGCCGGTGTCCAAAGCGATTGATTTTTTCAACGATTTTTTGGCAAAAATAACCCCGAAAGAATTGGAAATCACCGAGGTTATTCTGGGCGAAATTCAGAATAGATTGCTTTTCATGCTCAACGTCGGCCTGCATTATTTGAATTTGAATCGAAGAGCAGGCACGATGTCCAACGGCGAAGCGCAGAGAATCCGCTTGGCGTCGCAAGTCGGCACGCGCTTGGTCGGCGCTCTCTATGTTCTCGACGAACCGACAATCGGTCTGCATCAAAAAGACAATGAACAGCTGATCAAAACATTGCGCAATTTATGCGATATCGGAAACACGATAATCGTTGTTGAACACGATGAAAATACCATTCTGGCGAGCGACTGGCTGGTTGATATCGGGCCGGCGGCCGGAATTCACGGCGGAAAAATAATTTTTTCCGGCCCGGTTGCCAACATTTTGAACACTAAAGTTGTTCAAGCGAAAGCGATGGACTGCGAAATCGCCGGCGATCCGAAAACATCTTTGACCGGACAATACTTGCGGCATGAAGTTAACATCGAATTGCCGAAAACTCGACGCAAAGTGGATAAAAACACGTTAAAAATCGAGATTAAAGGCGCAAAAGAAAACAATTTGAAAAACATAAGCGTGGAAATTCCCACCCGCCGTTTGGTTTGCTTGACCGGCGTTTCCGGATCGGGCAAGTCAACGCTTATGCACGACGTGCTGTACAAAGCGATCATCGACAAGAAAGACCGCCGCAATCTGGCTGACAAAAATTACGATTCAATTAAAGGCGCGGAACTGATCGATAAAATAATCAAAATCGACCAAAGCCCGATCGGCCGCTCTCCCCGCTCGAATCCGGCCACATATACGAAAGCGTTCGATTATATTCGCGAAATATTCGCCTCGACCGAAGAAGCGCGCATCCGCGGCTACAAAGCCAGCCGGTTCAGCTTCAATCGGCCGGGCCTGCCTGGCCGGCAGGCAGGCGGACGCTGCGAGAACTGCGAAGGCCGCGGCACATTGGAAATCGAAATGCATTTCATGCCAAGCGTTGAAATAAAATGCGACGTTTGCAAAGGAAAAAGATACAACAAAGAAACTCTGCAAGTGCATTACAAACATAAAAATATTTCCGACATATTGGAAATGACGATCGAAGACGCGGAAAAATTTTTCAAAGATATTCCGTTTATCCATGACAAATTGAAAGTGCTGAACGAAGTGGGCATGGAATATTTAACATTAGGCCAATCTTCAAAAACATTGTCAGGCGGCGAATCGCAAAGATTGAAATTAAGCCGCGAACTGGCCAAACGCGGCACGACCAAAACCCTTTACATGCTGGACGAACCAAGCACCGGTTTGCATTACGACGACATCAAAAAACTTATGGCAGTCATCCAGCGTTTGGTTTCGCAAGGCAACACGGTCATGGTAATCGAACATAATCTCGATATCATTAAGTGCAGCGACTGGATCATCGATCTGGGTCCGGAAGGCGGCGAAAACGGCGGCCAAATCATCGCATACGGCACGCCGGAAGACGTCAGCAGGGTGAAAGCGAGTTGGACGGGAAGATACCTTAAAAAAGCACTTCACGAAACACACGAATAAACACGAATTCACACTAATTCGCCATGACAAAATTATCTAAAGTAATTCGTGATTTTTCGCGATAATTCGTTCTTTTTCGTGATATATTAATTATGAAAAATATTCCCAATAAACCCGGCATTTACCTCTTTTACAATATTAACAGAGGTCTTATTTACGTCGGCAAAGCGACAAACTTGAAATCTCGAGTTAGCAGTTATTTTAATGGGAAGACTTCGAGGCTCCGCCCTTCGGTCGTCGCACCTCAGTCTGACAAACCGGAAAGACCTGTCGAAGAAATGATCCATCAAGTCAAGGACATCAAATGGATTGTAACGGATTCCGCGCTCGAAGCGATTATTCTGGAAGCGAGCTACATCAAACGCTTTCAACCGAAATACAACGTGCTTGGCAAAGACGACAAAAGCTGGAATTACATCGTGATCGACAAAGGCGCGTTCCCCCATCCGTATTCAATGCGCCAGCACGACTTCAACCGCCTGACCGACGCGCAACGAAAAAGAATTCTGCACGCTTTCGGCCCTTTTCCGGGTTTAAACACGATGGCGACGCTGAAACTGCTGCGCCGGCTGTTCAATTATTCAACGTGCGAGCCGGATCAAGACAAGCCATGTTTTTATTACCAGCTTAATCAATGTTTGGGCGTCTGCACCGGCGAAATGAATTCAAAAGAGTATAAAAAGAAAGTGCTTAATCCGATGGTTCTGTTTTTAAAAGGCAAGAAAAAAATTCTGATCAAGCAATTGGAAAAACTCATGCGCCTTGAATCGAAAAAAGAAAATTTCGAAGAAGCCGGCCGATTATACGGGCAAATTTCAAATCTGAAAAAAATTCATGATGTCGCTATTCTGAATAAAACATTTCATAAGGATTCTCTTACCTCTCATCTCTCACCTCCCATTTCCAATATTGAAGGCTACGATATTTCCAATCTCGGTCCGACAAACAAAGTCGGGGCGATGGTCGTATTTAAAAACGGCTTTCCGTCGAATTCTGATTACCGCAAATTCCGCATCAGAAAAGTGCTCGGTCAAAGCGACGTCGACTGCCTGAAAGAAATGCTCGAGCGCAGATTAAACCATCAGGAATGGCCTTTGCCCGAATTGTTTCTTATCGACGGCGGAGTTCCCCAAGTTAACACCATCAAATCGGTATTAAACGGCCGTAATTTAAACATTCCGGTCGTCGGCATCGCCAAAGGGCCGGAGCGCAAAAAAAACGAATTTATTATTCCGAAAAACAAAAAGCTGGCGGATTGGATCGACAAAAATCAAACATTATTGATCAATGTCCGCGACGAAGCGCATCGGTTTGCGATTAAATATCAAAGACAGACGAGAAAAATATAATTTTATTCAAAATGTATATGATAAGTACCATATACATTTTTGCATACAAAAAACAGTTCCATAGTAAGAACCATGGAACTATTATAATTAAAAGTCCATGATAGATACCATGAACATTTTTAAAAAACACTTCCATGCTTCCCTGAACTATTCGCTTCACTCAAGTTCAGGGTAAACACATCATGGTAATGCTTTTTAAACTTCATCCGCTTTTCAACATCAACTCCTTGAAAATCGGCGAAAGATAATCCTGCACGCGAATATACAGTCTGTCCTGCGGCTCGACTTTACTGCGCCGCAAATGGCGATATAAGCCGAAAGAAACCGCCTGAAAAATAAGCAGGGCTTTCTCCGACGCGATTTTTTGCAGCGCTTCGGGTGCGTTTTCTTCGTTCATTATCTCTCGCCGCCATTCCAATATTTCATCGTCATACTCTTCATAGCGCAATCCGATCAGCTTTTCCCAATCATCTATATATTGTTTTTCAATCCCGAACCGCGCCAGCATGCCGATATAATACTTCGGGACATGCGCTTTCAGCGCTTGCAGATATTCTTTGCGCAAATCGTCTTCCGCGCCCGCAATCTTGTACTCCAATATCAGCATCAGTAAAACGATATTGGTGACTGTAAATTCATTAAAAAAACGATTTTGCTCTTCGGTGTCGACTTTATCGAAATTCAGCAGCCGGCGGACATCCTTATCGTTGAAAATGTACAGTGCTTGGTTGGCGCCGCCCATCACCAGCTTCCGGCATTTGTATTCCAATTTCGACGGATGCGGGCAATACTTAAGGTGCCGGTAAAAGGTAATTATATTGAACATAAAAAAATATCTGTTCGTTGTTTAATTTTTATTTTTCAACATTTTTAATATTTTCGCTGGCTCCTTATCCAAATCAATCGCCTGTTCAACGGTAAAATCCCCCACCCGCGTCCGTTCCAACGCGGACATGTAGCCGCCGACGCCGAGCGCTTCGCCAATGTCTCTTGCCAGCGAGCGAATATAAACGCCCGGCCCGCAAACGACTTTTATTTTCAATAACGGCCATTCGTATTTCAGAATTTCAATTTCTTTGATAAAGACTTTTCGCGGTTCCAAATTTACTTTTTTGCCGCTCCGCGCCAATTTGTACGCGGGCGTTCCTTTTATTTTCAACGCGCTGTACGCCGGCGGTATTTGCGATATTTCACCGATGAATTTTTTCATTGTGGTTTCGATCTGCGACGATGTAGGATAATCTTCGGAAGGCACGGAATAAATTCCGTGTTTAGCCATCAAGATACCTTCCTCATCGTCCGTTTCGCTGGTCTCGCCGAATTTGATCGTCGCAATATATTCTTTTTCCTTCTTAACTTCCGCATCGAGCGTTCGCGTCGCCTCTCTGCCTATTCCCACAACTAAAACGCCGCTGGCCAAAGGATCCAGCGTGCCGGCGTGTCCGACGCGCTTGACGCCGGTTATCCGCCTTATCTTGTCGATCATGTCGTGCGAGGTCGGGCCTTTCGGCTTGTAAACCGCGATGATGTCCATATCGGATATATTATAATGGGCAAAGAATAAATTGTAAACAAAAAATAAAAAACCCCGTCTCCATTGGAAACGAGGTTTGAAACGTTTTCACCGATCAATGTCGCCGATGCGCCGCAAGGCCAATCCCATGGCGACGCTGAAAAACGGCGCGTATTTTGCCAAGTCGTCGGCCGCGAATTTTTTTTGATCAAATCCAACGTCTTGAAACGGATTGAAAATCTCCACCGCCAAATTCGATTTTTCACTCAGCAATTTCGGAAACATCGGAATTTGCGCCGAGCCGCCGGTCAGATATATTTTCGCATTGCTGCTATCGATCAGGCTTATTGCGCTTCGGAATTCCAATGTCCTTTTTATCTCCATTATGACGGAGTCAACCGCCTGCGCCATGATTTTCGACACTGCCTCGGGAATCATCGAGTCCGCTTCCCCTTCTTCCTGCTGGCCGCCGACTTTCAGGCTTTCCGCCTCGTCGAAGCCCACATTCAGCAACTTCACGATCTCGTTGGTAAGATAATTTCCAGCGCCGCCCACGTCCCGGGTAAACTTCGGCGTTCCATTGCCGGACACGATGCTCATATTAACTTTGCTGGCGCCGACATTGACAAAAATGGTGTTTTCGTTGCTATCAAATCCGCCGCCGGAGCCGACTCTTTCAAAGATATTTTGAATGGCAAAACAATCAAGATCAATGACCTGCACATTCAAGCCAGCTTCCCGCACGGAAGATTCGTAGTCGCCGATAACATCCTGCTTAGCCACCGCGATGATTACGCCTCGCGCCCCGTCAACTCCAGTTTCCATCGGACAGTAATCCCAACGCACGTCTTCAATTTCAAAAGGAATCAAATTCGAATAATGCATCTCATGAATTATGGAGCTGGCCAATTCTTCATCGCTCTGCGCCGGCAGATCAAGATATTTCGTAATTACCGAAGTGCCGGAAAGGCTGATCGCTACGTTTTTATTTTTTATCCGATACTGATCCCAGATTCGCCCGATCGTTTCAACGATATTGCTTGAATTCATGACCGCGCCGTCAACGATCGTTTCCGCGGGCAACGGGTGCATGGCCAGATTCTCCAAAAACAGGCCGCCTTTTCTGTTTTCCCGCAGTTCAACGGCTTTAACGTTGTGCGAGCCGATATCCAGGCCGACGAGATTCTCATTCCCATGAAAAAATCTGTTCAAAAATCCGAACATGATTTTCCTCCTTTAAATTAAGCTGACCGCTTATATTGGGATAATGTTAAAGAACAATCAGTTTTACTAATGTTAATTTATCATGAATGATTTGTCAAACCCGGATACCCCTTGCCTTCGATCACGATGAGCGCGTGGAAATCCTGGTACGCTTTGTAATTGCGCGGCAACCGGCTCTCGAAAATTTTTTGCAAACGGTCGTAATTTAAAATCCGCCGCGTATATTCGTCGATGACAAACGCCGGCTTGTCCAAAGCGTAAAGCAAAATGCTGTCGGCCGTTTCCGGCCCCACGCCTTTCAATTCCAGCAATTGCTTTCTTGATTTCTTGATTTTTTGATTTTTTATTCTTTCAACGCCTCCGTTTTCGCAAAAAAATGCCGCCGCCGCGAGAAGATATTTCGCCTTTGAATTGTAAAAGCCGGACGGACGGATCAGCTCGGCCAGGCCAGGCATATTCCGCTTGCCCAATTTATAAATTTCATCAAGCGAACAGCGTTTCGCTTTCTTTAATTTGTTCAGGCTCAATTCAACGTTTTTCCAATTCGTGTTCTGCGCCAGGATCGCGCCGATAATCACTTCTTCGCGTTCGGCCGTCGACTTCGGCCGCTTGCACCACAAGCGCCACTGCCCGCTCGGCCGGCCGTGTTTTTTCCGCAATGCTTTGTATAAATCCGTTATTTTGTTATCCATGATTCAATCTTATTACATTTTATCCGCAAATACAAACAAAAAAATCCCGCTTCTCGGCGAGATTTTTTAAATGATCAATTATTATGGAACGCGGGCGAATATTATTCACCCCTACATTCTTCATGATAAACTTAATCAACTTAATCAACATTATCAACTTTATTTATTCTGATATTGCCTTATCGCTTTCACCACTTGGGAATCTTCCTTCAAATCCTCGATGAATGTGATATGGCTGCGGTTGATCAGCATCTTGTCCAGGGGCCCGTGCAATTCATTGCCCAGCTTCATGAGCATGAGCTGCTGGTTATTTTGCGAATTGGCTACCGGCGGCTGCTGATCCTGGAGCGCCTTCGTCAATTGAAGATAATAAATGTCCGTGAGCTTCACATAATCGTCATGAATATGCGCGGCCTTGCCGAAATATACCTGGCCGTTGGACAGGAACACTGCCTGATAAGCGCCGCTATTGTTGTCGAATAAACTGAAATACGTGAAATACAGGATCGCCGCGACCACGGCAATGAGGATAATGACGATCGCCCATCTGGCGCCGGATTTTTGGAACATAAATTATGTTATATTAAATTTAATTGTTATGGCGACGCTGTTGCCGCCTGATCCGGCGCTGGCGTCACGGCTGGCGCCGCTTCGGCGCTCGGTAAAGTCGAGGATTCTGCGGCTGAAACTGTTTCCTCTCTTGCCGCTGGTTCGGCCGCCGGCGCCGCATCCGCGCTCGGCTCGGCTGCCGGTTCAATCGCCGGCAACTGGTCTATATTTGGCGCTGACGCCGATTCCACAATTGGCTCTGAATTTGCCGCGGATAGATTATCACTGCTCGAAGTTGTCATCGTCGAATTATCCGCCGCCGGAACAGCAGTGCTGTTATCCGCCGCGCTTTGCGTTGGCAAGCTTGAAAGCGATTCACTGCTCGACAACGCGCTGATCTGGGCCGGCCGGCCAATCGCGATTTCAATGTTCTCGGTCGTGCCGTCGCTCACGAAAATCTTGCCTTGGCTGGCACCGAACGCGTTCCAGTTGAATTCGATCGGCTCATTCTGCGCCGCGCTAATCTTGATCGTAAATCCAGCGGTTGATTCACCGATTACGGCATATTTAAAATCGGATAACAATGCGCTTTCGCCGCGCAAGGTCGCGATCACGATCGGCTGGTATTCGTATTCTTTTGCAAAATTGACGCGCGCTTCGGTCGCGCCGGGCAAAATCCTGACTCGGCCAACCGTATCTTCTCCAAAAGTCGCGTGTTCAGCCACCTTCAGATTATCTAAACTAATGTTTCCGGTCAAGCTGCCCTGCAAACTGCTTCCCAAACTCAACGATTGAATCTGCGCCTGCTGTTCCTTGATCGCTTTCAATAAAAGAACAGTCAGTTTGTCATAATGCACGCCGTAATACGTTGCATCATCATTTTCCTGATGTATATTAAAAGTTAATTCCGGCATGTAAGGAATTATTTCTTGCGCCATCACGCCTAAGCGCTTCTTGGCGCCGTCAGTTTCGTCAAGCGTATTATACATGTAGGCGTTCACATTTGAAATGATTTCCAAAGCATTATCCTCCAGCGGCGCGATGTTTTTTTTGAGTCGGATATCAGACACCGTAGTGCCAAGATAATTCGTAGAACTCGAGTTTGTGTCATAGTAAACCGCAATATCGCCGTCCGCGGTCCAGGTGCCCATGCCAATACGGTCAGCGACATGCACCGCGCCATTAGTAACATCAATCGCCAAAGCCGCATCTGAAAGCATGCCAATGCTGATGCCCGTATCCCAGCCATTTCCTATGTTCAATGCTGTTTCCGTCCCGTTGCCGGGTATAATTTGATTAATCATTATACCGTTTAATGTTCCGGCAGCAACGCCATTTGGCGGCCCGGACGAATCGAAGCCAATAGTCAATCCATCCATCACGCCGGCAGTGGTAATTGTGCCGAATCCAATGCTTGCTCCCGAAGCCTGGAGCAAATTCGCTCCTGCCTCTTGATCAATGTTCGGGATTACATAATAACTGCCGTTCCAAAATACTGTTCCATTACTGCTGGTGATGTTGCCGCCGCCGATCTTGTCTCCGTTGTAAATCGTTGTATTGGACAATGCCTGCGTCAAAGTCGGAGTCTGCACATACACGCCGGTCGCGTTCTGATTACTGGCGCCGGTCACATTTGTATTCAAATCCAAATTCATGCCGACAACATTGCCGGCCAAAGTCGTTGCTCCGCCGAAATCCGCATTAATAAGCGTGCCGCTTGTCCATTCGGTTTCCAGCTGATAATCCAAAAGAGTGCCGGTTGCGGTCGGCGCGATGGTCAAGCCGCCGGTCAATGTCGGACTGGCGCTGAACGACGGCGCCGCGCCGGTATTTGTAATTAAAACTTTTCCGGCGGTGGTATCGGTAATTTGTGAAAATGAATTGGTGGCATTAGCATACAGTAAACCATATTGAGTCCAGGAACTCGCGCCCGTTCCGCCGTCCGCCACTGCCAAATCCGTAATGCCGGAAATCGCGCCGCCGGTAATCGCCACATTATTCGCGTTTTGAATGGAAATCGTTCCCAGTCCCAAGGTTGACTGCGCCACGGTTGAATTATCATCGTCAATTAGTGATGTGCCGAATGAACTCAAACTAGCCAAAGTTGCCGTTCCATTGCCGGTAAAATACGGAAGACCGGTTGTCGCCGAAACTAATCCGGCAATGGCCGCCAATTCGATATCATACGCCTGCACATTCG
Organism: Parcubacteria group bacterium; assembly: GCA_043797615.1. Classification (GTDB taxonomy): domain Bacteria; phylum Patescibacteriota; class Patescibacteriia; order UBA11705; family JABHMO01; genus JAZDPK01. The sequence goes on along the minus strand of JAZDPK010000035.1, from coordinate 19,740 downwards.
TGCCAATTGCTAAACCTAAATTTGTCTGCGCCGCGCTGGCGTTCGATGCGCCCGTGCCGCCGTCCGCCACTGCCAAATCCGTAATGCCGGAAATTGAACCGCCGGTAATTGTTACATTGTCAGAAGCTTGCGTCGCGATCGTTCCCAATCCCAAATTCGTTCTGGCCGTTGAAAAATCCGCCGAGCCGAGCAATGTTTGAATATTCGCCGACGGCGTAATGCCGGCGTATGTTGTCAAGTCCGCGTCGTATGCCTGAACATCGGTGCTGATTATTAAACCCAGCATCTGTCTGGCAACCGTGGCGTTTGACGCGCCAGTGCCGCCATTATTAAGACCAAGTATGCCGTCTATAGTGCTTACGGACACCGAGCCGCCGGTGATTGTCACATTATCTGAATTCTGAGTTGCGATTGATCCCAATCCCAGCGAAGTTCTGACAGTGGCGCCAGTCTCCGCCACCCAGTTCGTGCCGTTGCCAACGACAAAATTACTGTCCGTTGTTGACAAGCCGGCAACATCGGCCAGACCGGCATTGTATGCCTGCACATTGCTGCCGATCGCCACGCCCAAATTCGTCCTGGCTGTTGCATAGTCTGCCGATCCGAGCAATGATTGAATATTTGCTGACGGCGTTATTCCCGCGTACGTTGTTAAATCAGCGTCGTATGCTTGAACATCGGTGCTGATCGCCAATCCCAATGAAGTTCTGACAGTGGCGCCAGTCTCCGCCACCCAGTTCGTGCCGTTGCCAACGACAAAATTACTGTCCGTTGTTGACAAGCCGGCAACATCGGCCAAGCCGGCGTTGTATGCCTGCACATTGCTGCCGATCGCCACTCCCAAATTCGTTCTGGCCGTTGCATAATCTGCCGATCCGAGCAATGATTGAATATTCGCGCTCGGCGTTATTCCCGCGTATGTTGTTAAATCAGCGTCGTATGCCTGAACATCGCTATTAATTGCTAAACCTAAATTGCTTCGCGCGGTTGTAAAATTTGCTGAACTTAATAATGTTTGAATATTGGCTGACGGCGTTATTCCCGCGTATGTTGTCAAGTCCGCGTCGTATGCCTGAACATCCGTGCTGATCGCCAATCCCAAATTCGTTCTGGCCTGCGAAGCGTTCGACGCGCCGGTGCCGCCGTCGGCCACTGGAACGTCCGCGCCTCCGGACCGGTAAACATTCGACCAGGCGGCATTGACTGCGTCGTAAACGTACGTGTTGCCGCTTGCCGTATTGTAATACATGCGGCCGCCGAACGCCGTGGCCGGATCGCTTGCTGAATTTTCGATCGAGCGAGCTGCCAGCGCAAAGGCCGCGCTGTTGACCGCCACGCGGCTGGTCATTGATTCGAGCGGCGTCACGCCGGTCGCCGCCACGCTGATGTCAAGCCAGAGATTTTTCGTGAAATCAACGATTGAGCCGAAAGCCGTGGAATCGCCGAGCGATGTGGTGAAATAGCCGCTGGTCACGGTCATGGTTTTATTTTCCGTCCACAGCAGATTGCCGCTGGTCGAGGCGTCATATAATTTAAAAGAAAAATCATACGTCCCGGATAAAGCCGCACCGCTGGCGTTTTTCAATCGACCCTGGTAGCCTAAATAACTCGGAATTCCGACGGTCGCCGCCTGAGCCGGCAAAATAAAACCGTTCGGTCCGAATGTTCCGGCCAATAACAAAATTATGACTATAAAATTTAGGAATTTTTTCATCTTTCCTTTGCTGGAATTTTTCATGCTAAATTATTCTAAAACCTTGAGTATATTATACCACATTCCACCATATTTTTTATCCACAGCTTATGGCGTAATTTTCGTTTTTTTGTTTTTCCGGATTTTCATTGCGAAAAACGCGGCAACGGCGAGGCCGGCAAAAGCGAAAACCGCCATTATTTTCCAGTGGTCAAACCATTTTGCCCTGCCGCCGGGCAGCACGCGCAATTTCACGCCGGTTTGCGCGAAGTTGCCGGCATTGTCCAAGGCTTTTACAAAGACAATGTGCTCGCCTGCTTTCATGCGCGGCAAAACATAAGGGCTTTCCTCGGTTTGAAAAGCGCCATTGTCGATCGCCGCCTCGTAATGGGAAATGCCTGAGGTCTGATCGATTGTCGCGAAATGAACAATGCCGTTTTCATCTTCACTGATGATCTTTTTTTCAAAATCAGGCATGATCCTGTTCGGCGGCGTCGCGTCTATTTTCAAAGCGTAATGAGTGGCAACGGAAAAGGAACTGTCAACGTATTGGCCTTTAATGTGAAAGTACCAAGCGCCGTCTTTCAGGCCGCTAAAAGTTTTTTTGCCGTCGCTTGCGTTCATCGCTATGCTCGGGTCGGCGGACGGATACTGGTTCAAATCGTAAAAATATTTTAAAATATCCTTGATTCCTTCCGCTTTCTGCCAAGACAGTTCGACGTTTGCGCTCGCGTACCATTTTCCCTCGTCAGGATTCGTCGCGCTTTGAACGACGATGTCCCGAACCTCGGAGATCTGCTCGCCGACGGAAATCGTCGCTTGCCCGAGGCTGAGTTTGTTGATTCTTTCCACGCCGGCGCGGATCAACTTTGAATCGGACGTCAAGGAAATCACCGCTTTGCCCTTTTTCAAAGCCGTGAACGTGGCGTAGCCGAAAACGCCTTTCGCTTTCACTTGTCCGCCCAGCTTTGTGCCGCCTTGCGACAAAATCCCCTTTTCATTGTCGATGAAGTTGCCCGGCGCCGCCGTCGGATACAAATATCCGAGCGAAAAAATTTCCGCTTTCAATTTGTCCGCCGGATACTTCACCATCGCCCGGACGGTGTCGAGGGTTCCGCCGGCCGGATCAACGATAATGCCGACGTTGAAACTTTGTCCGGCGGCCACATCGTATTTGTCCGGCAAAAAAGAAATCGTCGCTTTGGCAACAGCCGAACAAACCATTGGCATTGCCAACGCGCAGACGACGATTGAAATTATGGCGTAATGTTTTTTCATTTTTAAACAAAATTATTTTGGCGCGATCGAATCGTCTGCTTCATCGCTTTCATCATCGATCAGAACGCTCTCCAAAAGTTTTTCTTGATCGGGTTTTAAATCGATTGAAGCGACGGATCCGGCAAGATTTTCCGGTTTGACTTGCGCCGGTTCATTTGCATTTTTAACGACGTCTGTTGTTTTTTTAACGCCGCCGACCCAGTCGACGTTGTAAAAATCCTCGTGCAATTCGTTCAGATTGACGTCTTTGATCGTGCCGCGGAATTTTTCATCTTCCGCTCTGGTAAGTTTTTTAATGCCCGCCTCTTCCACTTCTTTTTGGCGGCCGGCGTTGCTCTTGGCCAAAAAGTCGCTTCGCAACTGTTCCAAATCAACGCTCTTACCGGACAAATTGCGGCGCAACAGCAAATCTTCCGCCAAATATCCGGATTCTTTTCCTTCCAGGTTGTAAATCGGCGTTTTGATCGGATAATACCCGGCTTTCTCGCCGGTCAAATAATATTGCTGTCCGCCGACCAAAAACGCGTACCGGCCTTTGTAATCGGTGACTTGCGTTTCCAAAAGCTTGTTGAATTTGGTGTCAAAAACGCGGACGATCGCCTGCGCAACGCTTTTCTTTTTCTTTTCGTCGCGCACCAGTCCCCATTTCTGCGGCTTGCGGCCGGACATGATCTTTTTAAACACGACATACAAAATAATCTGCAAAACGACCATTGCTCCGACCCAGATCTGCGGATTGATGACGAACGAAACGATTGAAACGGCCGGGCCGATCAGCGTCAAAACCGTTTGCCATCTCTTGAATAAATATTTTTTAAGCAAACTCTGATGCGTGGCCAATTTGCGGTTCGGATCCAGCGGAATGGACGGGATAACGATTTCATTCGCGCCCACTTCGAATTCCTCGCCGTAATAATTGTCAATGAATTTTCCGTCGGTTTTGGCTTTGTTCAAAAGCGCGCTTGGAAAAATGAATTCCGGCTTTTCGATTTTCAAATAATATTTTCCCGGCTTTAGAATGAACTGGAAGCGGCCGGCGCGGTCGGTCACGCGCGTGCGGAGCAATTTGTTCGCGCCGGCTTCGTAAACGCGGATCACCGCCAAGTCGATCGGCTGCTTGGTGATGGAATTGTAAACAACGCCCCAGCCTTTTTTCCGGCGCCGCGTCATGAACATTATCAATTGGCTGATCAAAAATTGGGCGTACGTCAAAATCGTGATGCCGGTCGAGCTGGTGGCGCCGACCGAAGCCACGGCCGCGACCGTCGTGACCGTAACCGTTGCCAATGCCGGCGCTTTGGCCGCTTCGTTCGCGCGCCGGGCTTCTTTCGCGGTTTTAACTACGACGCGAACCGCTTGCTCGGTGACTTGTTTGACCGATTCCGCGGAAATATTTGAATTGATGCTATTTAAAACTTGCGCCATGGCGTTTGCCGTATTTTGAACCACGGCCGAATTTACCACCTGTTCGGTTTGCTCTGCGACCTGCTCTTCGGTCGCTGCCAGACCGCCAGGCGTTTCGGCCAACGGCTTTTCTTCAGTTGCTCCGGATTCGGTGGAACCGGTGATTACGACCGGCTTTGTTTCCGGCTTGTCCGCCGTAGTTTCAACGGAGGCGGGCGTTTCCGGTTTCGGCTCTTCCGGCACGATCGGCTCTTCTTCCTCCGGAACAACAGCGGGGATCGAATTGGAAACTTCATTCGAAAACTCCGATATGTTCAATCCCACCGCTTGGGCGGAATTCGTCACGGTTTGCCCGGAGCCGGCCAAGATTTTTGTTTTGAATTGGAAATTGCCGCCTGCCCCGGCCGCCAGCTCGCCCAAATTTATTTTAACGGAATTGGCGCTGAATTCGGCAACATCAGCGTCGGCCGCGTCGGTTTTAACAACATTGCCAACCTTGATGCTGCCGGGAACGTAAGCGGTTCCGGTCGGCATGGCATCCGTTAAAATTAATTGCGTCGCTTTGGCGCCGCCAATATTTTGATAGCTGATTTGATAAGTCAGAACATCGTCTTTTTTAACACTATTGCCTGACTGACTGTCAAAACCATCAGCCGAAACGTTGATCCCGACTTTTTTCGTTAAAACGACTTTCGCCGGATCGGTCAACGCCGGAGTAATGGTGACGGTCGCGCTGCCCAGGCTCGTCAAGTCGATTTTTTCCACGCCGCCTCTGATCAATTTCGAATTGGAAGTTACGGAAATATTCGCCGTTCCAACGGCTTTCGCTTTAAAAATAACCGTGCCGAACGTTCCGGTTAATCCGGTTTCCCCGTTGTAAATCGCGCCTCCTTCGGACAGCAAACCAGCGGCGTTGTCAATCGAATTATTCGGCGCCGGCTGCGGATAAATCGAGCCAAGCGTGAAGCTTTTCACTTCCAATTTGTCCGGAGGAAAACTGATTTCCGCGCGCACCGCATCGATATAGGTTGATCCTGGCGAAACAATGATTTCGATCGAAAACTCGTCGTTGACTTTGGCAGAAGCGCTGGCCGGCGAAAGTGAAATCGTCGCGTCGCCCGCCGCCGCCGCCATCGGCACTGAACAAAAAATCAGCGCCGCCGCTACTGCCGCGCTAAAAATTATAATGAATGAAAAAAATTTCTTTTCCATTTAAATTTACATTGTAGATTGTAACGTAATGCGCACTTTACACCGAATAATAACTAATAACACAGTAATCAACTAATAAACCAATCAACCTCCTATTTCCCCCAATACGCTCCCATGAGCGACAAATCATAATCGTCCGTTTGGCCGTCTTCATTGAAATCCGACGCTTGCCACGCCTGATGCCAATGGTTTGCGAACAGGCTGAAGTCGTAATCATTCACGCTGTTGTTGTCGTCGGCGTCGCCGATTTTCCGGCGTTTGACGGTTACGCTGACTTCGGCTGAATCGCCGTTGGCCCCGCTTGATTTGATGACGATCGCGTTCAATCCCAAGGCCAGGGTCTGGTATTTCTGCCAGCGGCTGTCTGTGGCGTAAGTCACGCCTTCCGAAGAGCCGTTCACGGCCACGGACGCGCCAACGGACTTCGTGCCGAATATCAAAAGCTCGCTCGTGTACGTGAAAATTTTATTTTGAATGGTGGTGTCGAATGTCGGCGCGGCCGGCGGATTGATGACGCTGGGGTCATGGCCGGGCGCCGGGCTGCTGGCGCAACCGGATGTATTGAAAACGCACGACGCGGAGCAGGACAGCGTGCCGCTCGCAAATCCTTGCGTCACGCAAGTTTGGCTGTTCAAATTCGCGCCTTCGCAATCCTCGGTCGGATCGATGAATCCGTCGCCGCAATAGCCGGCAAAGCTCGAGCCTGATTCCAATTTATAGCTTGTCGCCGTGTAGTTGCCAGCGATTATTTCAATCGCGCTTTCCAGGCTGAACGAAGTCGAATTCGTCTGGCCGCGGGAAGCGTCGGCGCCGCTCGGATCGATGATGTAGCTCGGGCTGGAAATGGCGATGGCGGCAAAAGGCGCGGCCAGCAAAAAAATCGCGGCTAAAAAATAATATCGCTTTTCATTGAAATTAAAAATCATATTCTGTTTGCGCGTCCAGAAAAAATTATATGGTTATTATACCATATTCCAGCCGCGCCAACAAAATTTTATGCACACTGAACCGACGGAATTTCCGCGTTTGCGTTTTGACATTCCGTTGACAATCCGCTAACATCTTAAATAACCAGTTCTTTACAACAGCGCCTCGATTCAATTCGTATAATTTAGTATGAATATGAATTAAATAAATTGGTATTACAATTCTTGCAAAGGAGAAAAGCCATGAAGAATACGGAAATCGGCGTTATCATCAATCCTCATGCCGGCCCGAGCCGCGGCCGCAAAGAATTCAACAGCGTGCAGGCATTGGCTTGCAGAGAAATGGTTCCCTTGTTCACCACCAAGGATATCGACGAAATACCGGATGTGCTGAGAAAGCTGCTGATTGCGCAAAAAGTGAAAATTGTCTTGGTTTACGGCGGCGACGGAACATTGCGCGAGGTGGTCGACTTTGCCATTTACAAGAAAAGCCATGAAACGGAAAAGGCGAAGAAAATTGGCAAGATACCGCTCATCGGATCGATCGGCGGCGGAACCCAGCAAGCAGTGCACAACTGGCTCGGGCTCGAAGGCTCGCCGTCTCATCTGTTGAAAAAAATCCTGGCCACGCCGTACGAATACTTGCCGACCAGGAAATTGAAGCCGCTGGAAATCTCGTTTGTCGACGAGAGCGGAAGGAAAAAAATCCACTGGGGATTTATTTTCATCATGGGCTTGGCGGAAATCATCGAAGTCTACGAAAAGGAGCGCTCGGTGTTGAACGGCGTCAAGCATTTCGCCCTGGCCGCTTTGGCCAGCGTCACCGGATTGCCGCTGAAGTATTATCGCCTGGTTAGGCAATTCAACGCTTCGCTCTATGCAAACGACAACCTGCTCTCGATCCGCAAGCCCATCGCGATCGTCTGCAGCGTCACTGATCATCTGCTCTACGGCATTCAGCCTTTCCACGGCCGGCGCGAATTCAACCAGTTCTACGCGGCCAGCTATCAGCTTTCTGCCCGCTCGCTCGTCGCCATGCTGCCGCTCATTTACCGCGGCGCTTGGATCCCGGGCGCGCGGCTCATTCCGCCGTATTCCCTGCCCCATCAAGTCGCCCCGAGCATCACGCCGGTTTTCAACCATCGCTTTTTTTCCAAAGCGCTTCCGGGCGCGGACAATTTTTTCAACCAGCCGGTGTTCAATTTCAGCGTCGTTTCTCCCGAAAAAAATCAGATCTTCATCGACGGCGAGCTTTACAAAACCGAACTAGGTTCAATAATCAGCGTCAAGCTCGGGCCGGACGTGCAGTTCGTTTCCGCTTTCGGCAGTTGATTTCAAAACAAAAAAGCCCTTGCGCAACGCGAGGGCTTTTCAATTTCTAACGGAACTAATCTTGTGAATAAACTTTATCAACTCTTATAAACTATAATCAACTTGTTAATATGGAGCCGTTGCGCGGATTTGAACCGCGGACCTACGCCTTACCATGGCGTTGCTCTACCAACTGAGCTACAACGGCATTATCTTTTAATAATTTTATGTTTGCATTTTTTAATTTTAATTTTACTTTGCATTTTGCTTTTTGTTTTTTCTTAAAGTTCATTTATTTTATCCGCAAACTCTTTCAATTTTTGGTTTTCCGGATTCGCTTTTTCCAATTGGCTCAGCATTTCCCGCGCCAAAGTCTTGTTTTTCAAAGCGATACTCGTTTCCAATATCTTGTTAATGTGGCGCGGGCTGTTCGGCTCGATCCGGAGCGCCTGCTTGAAATTTTCCAGCGCCTTGTCGTTTTTGTCCATCAGCCGGAAAACGTCGCCAAGATCGCTGTACGCGCCTGCCTTGCCGGCCCCGCTCCGCCGAAGCGCTTCGCGGAGGCGAGCAGGCAGGCCGGCCGCTTCCGCCGCATTGGGGTAAACCGTCCGCACGTCCCCGTTTTCGTCTTGTTTTTCCGCGCCGCGGCTCTGCTTCAGCACCAGCTTCAGGATGAATTGCCGCGTCTGCAGCGACTGCTTGTATTCCTTCAGCCGCGAATAAATTTCCGCGAGCCCATTGTACGCCGGAATGCTGCGCGGGTCAAGGCTGACCGCCTCGATCAGGATTTTCTCCGCCTCGCGCCATTCTTCCGCTTTCATCCGCCGGTCCGCGTCGCCGAGGAGGCTGCGCACGTTGTCTTCCAATTCCGGCCCGGTCAGATTCGCCTTCATCTTCGCTTCGCGCTGGTATCTTTTTTCCAAGGCGTAAATTTTAAAAATCAATTTCTGGACCGCCCGCTTGATCGCACTGAAAAGAGGCGCCGCCGCCCTGGCGATGAGTTCGCCGCCCTTCTCGCTCCGCCTCTTCATCCGATCGAGCAATATCCGGTCGCGGACTTTCGCGATCTGCGCCGCCGGCACCGTATCAACGTCCAGACTCTTTAATTTCGGCAATTTGCGCGCAACGATAAAAACAATCAGAAAAACGCAGACCGCAACAATGCAAATGAGAATAATATTGAAAAGCATAGGCTAAATTTTATTTTCACTGCCGAACATCTTGATTTTCCTTTCAACGGTTTTTCGCATCGCAGCGATCGCCGGGCTTAATATTTTTCGCGGATCGAAAATGTTATTATTTTCCCTGAAAAATTTCTTTTCCGCCGCAGCGAAGGATAGGCGGAGTTCGCTGTCGATATTTACTATTTTAATTCCCGATTTTACGGCTTTTTTAATTTGTTCGGCCGGAAATCCGGACGCGCCGTGCAGGACGAGCGGAATATGAGTCAGCTTAGCAATTTCTTTCAATCTTTTCAAGTTCAGCTTTTTCGGCAGATGCTTGATTATCTTCTTCACGCCATGGATGTTGCCGATCGAGACGGCTAGCGCGTCGATGCCGGTGGCCAGGGCGAAATCGGCCGCTTGCGCCGGGTCGGTCGCCTGCGCCCTTGTAATTTCGCGCTTGCCTCTCGGCCGCGGCCCCTGGAGCTGGCCCAGCTCGGCCTGGACGAAGACGTTCCGGCGATGGCAATATTGAACAACTTTTTTGCTCAAGGCGACGTTCGTTGCATAAGGCAGAGCCGATCCGTCGATCATTACGGACGAGAATCCGGCGGCAACGCATTTTTTTATCGTTTCAAAATCCTGTCCATGGTCAAGATGGATCGCGATCGGCGCTCTGATTTCGTCGGCGCCGATTTTAACGATCGCGAACAGTTCTTTCAGCCCCGCGTATTTGATCGCGCTCTCGGTCACTTGAATAATCGCCGGCGATTTCATCTTTTCCGCGGCGGCCAATACCGCCAGGACCATTTCCAAATCGTTCACGTTAAACGCTCCGACAGCATAGTTGCCGGCTTGCGCTTTTTTAATTATGTGTTTTATATGGACCAACATATTTAAATTTTGAATTTTAAACTTTAAATTTATTTTGAACTTTGTGCTTTGGGTTTTGAGCTTTTCGCTATTCCGCTTGCATCGCGATATTATACATCTCATCCATCTCCAGGCTGCCGGTGGCCACGAGCAGGCCGTGGATATGCGGCGCGATCCAAAAGTCTTTCGCGTTGATGCTGCTCACGCTGCCGCCATACAGCAGCCGGACTTTTTCTTCGTAAAATTTTTCCGAAAACAGGCTGCTCAGCACTCTTTTAATAATGCGGTAAACCGCTTGAAATTCGGATGGATCCATGTTTTTCCCCGAGCCGATCGCCCAGACCGGCTCGTAGGCGATGAACAGATCGCTTTCCGGCAGGCCGTTAACCCTGCCCAAGGCGCCGTGCAGCTGCCGCGTCAAAACCGCTTCGGTCTGGCCCTTCAGCCGCTCCTCCATTGTTTCGCCGACGCATAGGATCGGGACCAGGCCGGCATTGTAGCACTGGTTCATTTTTTTGTTGACGAGTTCGCTCGTTTCATTCAAATTTATCCGCCGCTCGGAATGTCCGACAATGGCGAAATCGCAGCCGATTTCTTTCAACATCTGCGCTGATACTTCGCCGGTGTACGCGCCTTTTTCCTCTGCCGCCACGTTCTGGCCGCAGACTTTGATCGTTGATTTGCCCAAGTCTTGCTTTATTTCCTTCAGATATAACAAATCCGGAGCGATCACTATCGTCAAATTTTTAAAGCCTTTCAGCCGCTTTTTGTATTTTTTCGCCAAATTCAAGCTCGCGTCCTCGTTCAAATTCATTTTCCAGTTGGCGATTAGATATTTCATAATGAAAAAGTTCTGGTTAACAAATAAATAGTCAAAAACAATTCGGAGAATTCGGATTTATAATTTGAAAAATTCGGATTATATTTTACATCTTTAATAATTTTTTGAATTTTTTAGCATTTTTAAACGGACCGATGAGCGCCAGGTTCAATGTTTCCTTTCGGAAAAAATCGTTCGCGACTTTTTTTATATCCGCCAATGTCACTGCACCGTATTTTTTCATTTTCTCGGCCGGCGTCATCGATTTGCCCTGCAATAATTCCTGCTTGGCGTAGAATTCGGCCAAGTGCGACGAATCCTCCAGCGTCAAAACCATTTTACCCTTTAGGAATTCTTTGGCGTTGTTCAATTCTTTAGCCGAGACGCCAGGCGTTTTCACTTTTTTCAATTCATTGAGAATAACGCCGATCGCTTCATCCAGGCGGCTGATGTCAAGGCCGGACTGAATCACGATATTGCCGGTGTCTTGGTAAAAATTCGGATAGCAGCGCACGAAATACGCCAAGCCTTTTCTTTCGCGGACGGAAATGAAAAGCCGCGAGCTCATGTTGCCGCCTAAAATTATCGTGAGCAAATGCAACGCATACGCCGCCGGATCGTCATAGCCGACTGCCGGAAAGCCGAGCGCCAGCTGCACTTGTTTAGTATTTCGATATTGCAATTTAACGCGCGGTTCTTTTTGCGTTGTTTTGAAATTTTCAAACTTTTTCATCGGCCTGGCTTTGGCGACTTTCGAAATAAATTTTTGTTCCAATAAATTTTTGATTTTATCATTGAATTTTCCCGCCACCGCGATGACGCAATTGTCGCTACGATAATATTCGTCTCGGTATTGCAAAAGCTGCTCGCGCGTCACCTTTTTTATAACCGACGCCGGTCCGGCCACGTCCCAGCCGAGCGTGCTGCCGGCGTGCACTGTTTCTTCAAATAAACTTTCGATGTACATGAGCGGATTGTCATGATACATGTTTATCTCTTCAACGATCACGCCCCGCTCGCGGTTGATTTCCGCGATTTCGAATTTGGAATTGAGCAGCATGTCGGACAAGATATCCACGGCCAGATCGATTTTGTCGTGGCTGATTTTCACGTAATATCCGGTGTAGTCTTTCGACGTCATGGCGTTGAATTCCGCGCCGACCGAATCCAATTCTTTTGAAATATCCAGCGTTGTCGGCCGCTTCTTCGTGCCTTTGAACATGAGATGCTCGATGAAATGCGACGCGCCGTTGATCTCTTTCCGTTCATAGCGCGAACCAACGCCGAATAAAAAAAGAATGGTGATCGCCTTGGTGTCTTTGAACGGGACGAGGAGGAGCTTGGTCTTATTCGGGAAAATGATTTTTTCACGCATAATCAATAATATAAATTAGCTTTGTTGTTTCGATCAAATTGCCGATTTGCCGATAATCGTAATTTTTTAAACGATTCAATTTCCGCTTTCTCAATAGCATAAATATGCGCTTCCATTATAATGCAAATCAAATGAAATCACAAATTTTTAAAATTAACTTCGCAATCAACGCTATCAACTCATTCAACCAAATCAACCTGTTTCTGATTTGTAATTTTTCAATAAGAAAAGGCCCATCATTGCGAGATGAGCCTTATCCAGGTTTTTGGCGGCAAAGCGAGGTTGCGAGCCTCATGTCTCTCCACACCGTTTGTGACGGGGCGTCCATTAACGCTAAACGCTTTTTTTGGAGAGCAATGCCATAAATTGCAAGGAAAGGGTGAAGAAAGGGCAAAAGAAGGCAAAGAGGGTAAAGAAGATAGTCTTGAATAATCGTCGCGCATATCTTCTATAGCCTTCTTAATCCCTCTTTTCCCTTTTTCATTTTCCTGCACTGAACGAATCTTTTCGCAAAGACGCGCTCGGGGCAGGCCTGAACTTCGTGTTGATAAAGTTCAGGGGCTTTTTTGAAAAAAACTAACGGAGAATTTAGCTGAACAAATTTTTTTACTTAAACCACAATTGCGTCGGTACCATGTCAAAACGACTCGGCTGAATGCCATCGATGAAAAACATTAAACCGGCCGCTCCAAAACAGCACGACAATACGATCAAAGTACCAACAACCCATTGCGGTACGTTGTTCTGAGCATAGGCAACGATGAGTTCAGCAATGAAAAAAATAACAAGCGCGATTATAATCAGTATCCAACCCATGTAATCCTCCTTTGAATGAGAGTATTTAAACTCCCTTTTGTTAATAAACTGAATTTCGAAAACTATTTCATTATAGCATAAATTAAATAGAATGTCAATCTTTTTCATATTTATAAGCTAAATTTAGCAAATAAAAAAATAGCATCAGAGCTATTTTATTCAATAAGGTAATTATCCAAGATTGCGTCGCTTTATTGAGTATTGAAGATTGCTTCTTCCGCTCCGCTCCATCGCAATGACAGACGCCGGATATGAGCTCGCAAATAAATCGCCTATACTTACGATTGAATTACTCTAGATGGTTTCTCTTGGGTTTCGCGTTTGTTTTGCGCCTGCCAGCAGGCAGGTTTGGTTTAGCGTTGTTTCGCGTTTATTCCGAAAGCTCCGCCTTTTGTTTGGTGATCTCCCCTCTTTTCCAATTCAAATGGCTTACGACGTTTTTCATCCAGGAAATCACGCTGCCGACTGCCTTGTCAACGCCCTTGTCATATTCTGACGGCGCTTCGGCCGCCCGCCTTTCCAGATCGCTCTGCTCGAACAATATCCGCTTTTCCAGATTTTTTTGCGCTTCCTCGGCCTTGGCCGCGCTTTCGTCGCGCAGCTGCTGCAAAAGCTCGGAGGCGAGTTTGACTTCGCCGTCGTGCCGCTTTAGAAGATCGTCCGCGTATTTAGTGATGCCTGCGTCGGAAAGCTGTTTCATTTCCGCCAGGCGCTCGCCTGCTTCGCCGATCAGGTAGTCTATTTTATTCTCTTTGGCGAAAGTGAAAAGGAAGCCGATCTGTTCGCCGTAAATGTCCGCCCAATACCAGAAAGAATTAGGCAGAACGCCCGGCTTCAATATTCCGGCTTTTTCTTCGACCAGCTTTTGAATGCTGTAAGCGCCGGATTTCGCTGCTTCGGCCGCCGAAACGTTTAGGCCGAAGCCGAGCGCGAAAACAACGGCAAAAGCGGAAAATAAAATCTTTATTTTCATATTTTCATATTTTTTAGTTGCCGGCGGCGGAATTTGCCGGCCTGCCTGCCGGCAAGGCAGGCGCGGACGGCAAAACGCTGTTGTCGGATTTCGGCGCCGAAACAAAATTTACGAACAGCATGATCACGACGAAGATCGCAATGACAACGACGACCGAAATCGTTACCCACTCGCCGATTTTTCGGGGATTTGGCGGCAGCATATGATTTTCTTTAATAAATTATAGCACATTATCTATGAATTCAAAAATATGTTTTTCGCCGTCTTCCATAGGGTGTCGTCGTTCTGCTTTTCCTTGAGCCAATACCACCATTCCGCGCCCCAGAGATAGGCGCCGGAAAAACCGGTTCGCCGGCCGTAATCGGCCTGGCTGGCCAGTCGCCGCGCATCCATGGAAATTTTCTGATTTTCAAGCGAAGTGTTCAGTATGCCCTGCGGCGCCCACGGCTCGGCCTGCAATTCGGAAATCAGCGCCCGGCTCGGGCGCTGTCCGACCAGCCGCGCTTTCAAATTGTAAAAAACAGGCGGCAAATGATAATAAAAATATCCCAAAAACGGATTATGCGTGACGCGATAGAGCGTGGTGCCGAAAAGGTCGCCGATATTCGCCGCCGCGGTCCAATCGCCGATTTCGCCGCTGTCCGTGATCATGACCGGCCGGCTGTCCAGCGTTTTGACCAGCGCGATTTCCTTGCGCAAAAGATCAATATCGCCTGGCGGGCATTTACCGAAGACGTCGAGCAGCGGCTCGTTCTCCACCTGCCAGATTTTTATGCTGGAATAATCCTTGTAGCGATCAACGACCGCCGCGATCATTTCCATCTGCCGATCTGCTACGAGTTCCGGCGCCAGCGGCTTGATCCAAGCCGGATCATGGCACTCTGGCCAGTGCGGCGTGCGCCGGCCGACAATCAGAATTAAATTGACGCCCCGCTTTTCCGCTTCCTTCACCTGCCAGTCAAGGCCGGTAAAATTCCAGCGCCCGAGCGCCTGCCTAGCGTTGCCGGCAAGGCTGGCCGGCTCGATCTCGTTCCAGGGCGCGGATACGCGGACGTTTTTCACTTTCAAATCGTCGAGAATGGCCAAATAAGTTTTCTGCCAGTCTAAACCAAGATATTCGGAATAGCTTTTTGAAAAATTCACGCCGAGCTGGAAATTTTTAACTTCAAAGCTTTGAAAATAAAAATACGACCAAGCGAAAACCAGGACGGCGATTAGTCCGATCAAAATCGCCGCGGAAATCATGATGTGCTTTTTGAATGAAGGCATATCAAACATGGGATTAACGAGATAAATGAGATTGACTTGATAAAATCGTCCAGACAATCGCGTTTATCCCGTTTATCTCTTTTTTATTTCATTACTATGAGCCCGACTCCAACTGCTATTAAAACAATTGCAATAATTTCCACGATAATTTCCGATCGATAAAATTCTTCTTTAAAAACTTTCGGCAATTTTTTCGACAAGGCAAAAATCAAAATAAATAAAATCGCATACTGGATGCCAGCCAAAGCGTTGACCAACGTAGCGCTGGCCAATGAAACGGCAAAGCTCATGCCGATGAACGGAAGCGCGGATAATACTTTGTCAACGATAAAAACGGAAAATATCGTTTTATCCTTTGGCAAGTTTTGTTTTTGCTTCGTGAAAATGCTTTTGCGCAGGCTCGGCCAGAATAAAAACGGCAGAACGGCGGCAAAACAGCCGACTCTGCCCCAGACGAAGCCGGTATTGAACGATTGTTCGAGAAAAACCGCTCGGCTTAAAACCGAAGACGCGGCGAAAAATATTCCGGCGATGATTGCGTACAGCATGCCGATGTGCCATCCGGAATGCCGCCGGCTTTTTTCAAATGAAATAAGGATCGCGCCCAACACAAGAAGAAAAACGCTCGCGATCTGCCAGCCGCCAAGCCTTTCGTTCAAAAGATAATACGACATAACCAACGCGGCAATCGGCAGAACACCGCCGACCAGCGGGCTGATATGCGACGTTTCCCCTTTTTCCAGCGCCATGTAGAAAAAATGCAAAGCGAAAGTGAACGCCGCGCCGGACAGGAGCGCGATGATTAAAATCCGCCAGCCCGGGAAAAAAGTGAAATTCCACAGCGCGAAGACCAAGGCCAGCAGGTTGAAAACAGCCGTCCAGAAAGTCAAGACTGCCGGCCGCTGCTTTTTTTTGTTCAATAAAAATTTATCCATCAGCGACACGGCCGCATTGCAGAATTGGGATGCGACGACGATCCAGATCCAGAGCATAATTTTAAAAATAAATGCAAAATACAAAATGCAAAATTCAAATAATACTTAAAAAAATATCCATGACATTATTATAATAACATATTTTTCACTTTTTCCAAAACAAAAAGGCCCGAGCGACGTTCCGCAAGGGCCTGGATGCTTTTACAAAAGCTTGAGTTGTTGCGGCTTGGCGATTGCCGCTTTTTCCCGCGCCGCGATTTCCTCGACTTCATCGGGGAAGAACAGCGCGTGGGCGCAACTGGCCGAGCAGTAAACCGGAACGTTCCACATTTTCCGCAGTCTGCCCATCAACTCTTTCCGCGCGTTGCCGCCGACCGCCATCACTCCGCCGAGCGACAGCCTGACATATCGTTCCTTTCCGAAATCGTCGGGCTTGCACTTTTCACAATAAACTTCTTGAAAAGTGTAGCCGGATCGATCCGAATAGTACTTGATATATCGGGCCGTTGCGCCGCAGGAACATTTATACTTATGTTCCAATTTTTCACTGCGGCGCATGACTTCGCGGACTCTGTTCACTAACCGCTCGGGATTTTTCAAACTTAACAAGTAAGTCAACCCTTCCACGGTCAGGATCAGTTCTTCCACGAACTTTCCTTCATAATCTCCGAACCATATTTTGTAAGGTCCCATCATTATCCTCCATTTTCTGAAATTGCATTAAAAATACTCGACATAATTATAGCGTATTTTCAATAAAAAGTCAATAGTTGCATCTTTTTTCACTTTTCATTCGTAAATTTGTCTGGCTTTGCCAGATCTCGCAAAGCGAGATAATTCGTAACCGAGTAAAAAAGAGGCAAAATTCGATGATTCTGCCTCTTTCAATTTACTTAAATTAAATCAAATCATACAGTTGACGGATCGCCAAGAAGCGAATTTCTTCGCCGCTATTGTGCGTTGACGCGGCATTGAACGCGGCCTTTGCATCTTCAACAGTAGTGCAAAGCGACAGCCATTTTTCCATCGACTGCCGTTGCGCTTCGCTGAAATGCGGAGCGACGTTGTAAACTTCCTTGGCTTCCGCGATTGTAGAGCACAGTGAAACCCATTTGATAATGATGATCTGCCTCAATTCTTGGGTAAAATAATGATACTGATTGTGCTCCCAAGTTTCCAAATCCCGTATTTTGCTCAACACCGACGCATGCGCTCTTTTCACTTGATTGAAAGTTTCGCAAAAAGACAGCCACTTTTTCAACGCGATAAACCTGATTTCATCGTTAATAGAGACATAATCGAACACATCTTCGCTTTCCGCGGCGGTTTCGCAAAAAGACAGCCAACGCTCGACTGCCAAATAATATTTGTTGCCGCCGTGTCTCACCGGTATGCAAAATCGGCACGCTGATTCTGCTTTTTCCTTGTCCATGCAAAAAGAAAACATTTTTTCAAACGCCAAATTTTGAATGTCTGTGTCCGTCGGATCGGGAACGTTAGGATCGAAAGCTTCCTGATAATACCTATCAGCGGCGCGGCACGCGGTTTCGGCTTGATAAAAATCAGCAGCGTCCTCCACCATGCGGCAGACCAAAGATCTCCATTTATGCAGAATCAATTTTACCATTTCTTTTTTTCCGAAAAAATCTCTGAATTCATCTTTCATTTCAATGTCGGATTTCAACCGATCGGCTTCCGCGACATTGTTTATTCGGCTGATTTTTTCCAGGTAATCCGGTTTTATTATTTTTTTCGCCTCGTCAATCGGTATTTTTAGAAATTCCGACACCGCCTCCACTTTTTCATAATCCAACATTTTTCACCTCCTTTTCACTCTAACTATATTATAATTGCCGTTTCAAAACGCGAAACCACATTCACATGTTTTTTTTCCACCCTGTTGCCGTCGACTTGAACGATAAAATCTCTTTCATGAAAACGATCAGGCAAATAAAAAGTTGCGTCTCCATAGTTGTCCGTCTTCTCCACGTCCGTCTCGTAAGGATCGCCGGATTTATCAAACGGAAAAATCAATCTTACCGAAGCGTTGCCAATAGGCAGATCGATTTTTTCATGCTTTACGTGAATTGTAATATACTTTTTCATTTTTCACCTCCTTTTCTTTCATTTAAAAATCTTTTCAACAAAATGCTTGACAGCTATCCAGATCATTGACAGCGCCGGACGGACAACCGGCCGATAACAAGGCTGATAATCAAGCCTGAACGAATCGATCTTCTCGCGCAAGCTCGGCGGAGAAATTTTTGTAATCACAATCTCTTCGGGAGGCGGCTCTTTGCCCGACCGCAAATCATTTTGAAAATTGAACACTTCATAGTTATTCCAATCGGACGGATACATTATCTTTTTCCCGAACCAAATATCGTTGTAATAAATCGGCTTCTTTTTTCTGTCGGCGATCTTTTGCGCCTCCTTTTTTCTTTCTTGATTTTTAATATCAAGTGCCCAAACCCCGTAAGCGCCCATGGTTCACACCTCCTTCCATATGATTTCGCGTTTTTTAACAAACAAAAAAACATCTTTTTTCCGGATTAAACATTTTCTTTCCGGCACTCCCATGCTATGCTCGCCCCGTACACAAACGAAGTGCGTTGTGCGGGGTAGCATGGGAGTGTTTTAAAATTCGGATTGTCAAAGAACCTTCATTTTACAAAAAAACCTCTCACCCGGAGGGAAAGAGATTAGTGCCAATTATAATATAATTTATGCGCTTATCTTTCCCAAAATGGGGTTGGATTTGGCACCTTATATCCACTAATTTTCTTAAAGCAAGCCTTTGCAGGCTTGCCTGTCGAAGCTTTAGCGAAGACAGGTTGCCGGGCGTCATCGAGCCAATGCTCTTGACATACGCCTCTCTTGATAAGATTTGATTGTAAAATATTCAATTACATCCGTATTATAGCACGCTGAATGAATTTGTCAACAAATTAATTGATGCGAATAAACGATCATGCAAATGCCGCGAATAAAAATTATTCCAACAACAAAAGGCCACCCATCATCGCAATGCCGAGAACAATCGCGATCAATTGATAGAACGAGCAATTCCACCGGCATTCTTTGTGCAACTCGGGGATTAAATCCGAACCGGCGATGTAGATGAATCCGCCGCCGGCGATGGCGAGCAGAACAACGGACAGCCCGGCCACCGTTTGAGACAGAAGCAACGCGGCGACCGCGCCGGCGATGGAAAGCAAAGCGGACAAAAAATTAAAGAGCAAAGCTTTTTTCGTTGTTAATCCGGAATAAAGCAGAACGCCGAAGTCGCCGATCTCCTGAGGTATCTCGTGGAAGATGACGGCCAGCGCCGTGGCGACGCCGAGCGGAACGCTGATGACGAACGCGGACGCGATGATCATGCCGTCCAAAAAATTATGAAAACCGTCGCCGATCAGATTCGTGTAAACGACCGGCTTGATTTTATGCTCGTGTTCGGCCAGATGGCAGTGATGCCAGTGCACGAATTTTTCAATGATAAAAAAGATTATTATGCCGGATAAAAATAAGCTTCCGATTTTAAACGAAAACTTATTCTGGTCGGAAATCTGCGGAATAATGTGAAGAAACACGTCGCCGAACAGCGCGCCGACCGAAAAGCTGACCAGATACAGCAAAACTTTCTCCAGCTTTTCTTTTTTTAAAACAAGCGTGAAAACGCCGATGAGCGAAAT
>JAZDPK010000014.1:0-4165 GCA_043797615.1 Parcubacteria group bacterium | reverse complement strand
CGGAAAATTGATCGACACCGAGCCGGTTGAATGGATATTGGAGGAAAACGGCAAGACGCGGGCCAGGATTACGCAATTGCCTCTGCGCTTGGCGTGGGCGATTACGGTTCACAAGAGCCAGGGCTTGAGCTTGGACGAAGCGGTCATGGATTTGAGCGCTGTTTTCGAATACGGGCAAGGCTATGTTGCTTTGTCCCGCGTGCGGCGGTTGTCCGGGCTTCATATTCTCGGCTGGAATCATCAATCGTTCCTGGTTCATCCGGAAGTGTTGGCGAAAGACGAAAATTTCCGTTCATTGTCCGATGAAGCCGAAGCTGAATTCGGGAAAATGCCGCCGCATGAATTAAAAAACAAATTTGCGAATTTCATTCTTTCCTGCGGCGGAGAAGAAAATAACGCTGTGAATTATTCCGTCGAAGATCGCCGGTTGAAAAAGAAAAATAAAGTCAGCACGCATAGTATAACGCTGGCGATTTTCAACGAAGGAAAGAACATCGCGCAAATCGCGAAAGAGCGCGGTTTGACCGAAGGCACGATCATGTCGCACATTTCAAAATTATTCGCGCAAAAGAAGATTCAAACCGCCGATTTAAAAAAAATTGTTCCGCCGAAGCTGGAAGCCGCGTTAGAAAAAATCCACGCTGTTTTTAATTTGTTCGAAGACGGTTCGTTGTCGCCGGTGTTCGCGGAGTTGAAAGGGGCGTTTTCGTACGATGAGTTGAGGTTGGCGAGGATGCTTATGGATAAAGAATAATATTAAAGATTGAAGATTGCTTCGCTTTCATTTGAAAATATGTTTGTTCGGATATAACTCGCAATAATACGCGAAACCATTTAGAAAATAAAAACAGATTTGAAGTCTGTTTTTTGATCTTGACACGAACGAAAATTCGCGCTATAATGATTTGTCGCGTCGTAAACGTTCGTTTAACCTTGAAAGGAGGGTTGCGATGTTCACTTGTTGCAGCTATTGGGGAGACTGGTCGCGGGTACTCAGCGAAAAAGATCCGCACGGGCCGTTCGTTGAAGTCAATCTGACCCCGATTCGGAATTGCTTCAGTTCAACTTGGCAGAATCACGTGGCGCCGATTCGCATCCGGTTCCATGGCACGGCGCGGAGCGAAAATGACAGGACGGTCGCGGAATTGCCGGCCGAGGTCAGGGCGCAGATGGTGCAGAATCTTGGCGAAGAACTGACAAACCGTTTGTTGACCGAGGACTTTTTGTCGCAGATCGATTATAATCTGTATTGCAAGAAGTGCAACGGCGGCGCTAATTTCGAGGACATTCGGAAAAAATAAGTCGCATTATTAAATGCGTTAAGGGTGACTAAGAAGTCGCCCTTTTAAAATTATAAAAATGTCCATGATAGCTACCATGGACACATTGATAAAAAGCAAATAATCGCGTATTGACATAATTGAAAAATCGCGCTATAATGCGATGACGCTTAAATTCCCGCGCGCAGGGGTCAAGTCGAACACTTGCAAATTAAGAGATCAAATATTTTAAACAGCATCCTTGCTGTTTTTTTGTTTTACGCGATATCGAAAAAGCAGTTCATTCGGCGTATAAAATTTTAAACATTTCATAAAGCGACTATTGCATCTTTTTTCTATTTTGGCGATTTCTTTTTTGCTGTAACGGGACAAATCACTGCCTTTCGGAATATAGCGTCTGATAAATCCGTTGGCGTTTTCAATTCCGCCTTTTTCCCAAGAATGATAGGGGTGGCAGAAATATATTTTTATGCCCAAAAGTTTCGATAGCGTCTTATGCATTTTAAATAGTATGTCGTTGTCCAGAGTAATCGAACGCATTTCCGCAAATCGTTTTTGAATTTTCAAAAATGCGCAATGGACATCGTCAATGGAAACGTCAGAAATTTTTTCCAAGAAAACTGCACGCAACTTGCGGCAAGTTGCCGTCAACAATATGCCTTTGCCTGATTTGCAAGAAACAATAAAGTCTCCTTCCGCGTCTCCGACTCTGCCTCGTTTTTCAATGATTTTAGGCCTTTTATCAATAAATACTCTATCCGCTAGCGGCTTGATTTTTGCGCCTCTTCTGGGGCGTTTTTTCTTTTTTAGTTTCAAACCGATGTTTTTCCCATAAGGGCTTCGTAAATATCTGTAAATCGTATCTTTCGAAACATACGGCAAATGTTTTTCATGGTGTTTGATCCGCCCGCTGATCGCTTCCGGCGATTGACCGTCCAAAAGATGTCTATCCACGAATGAACGCAACTCGATTGAAGCGATGATGCTTTTGCCTCTAAAACTGGCATTGTGCCTTGTAACGTACGCTTTCAACTGCGCTTTTTCAGAATCATATTTTTCTCGCACTTTGTTGTTTTGTATTTCGTAGAAAATGGTTGAAGCGGAACGTTTAAGAACAATCCCGATGTCCCGAAGAGAATACTTTTTATTTTTCAATACGGCGATTTCATTCCGTTCATGTTTATTCAAATGAGCATAATGCTTTGTTTTTTTTATTCATATTCTCTCATTTTAAAACCATTTTTTTAATTTGCAAGTGTTCGACTTCAAATGCGAATCCAGGATTTTAGTTGAACTTTAACAATGGAGGTTTAATTTGCTCCAAATATTGCAATGGCTCGCGGGCGGATTTTATCTGCTCAATAAAGTTTTTTTGTTTTTTTCCGAGCGCAGCAAAAACAACGGCAATGCGGCCAGCGCGCGAAAATGGCGGATCGCATCTTGGGTTGTTTATTTGGCCGGACTGATTCCTTGGGTGATTCTTTTCATCGTCTGGCGCAACTGGATCGCCGCGTCGGTGGAATTAAGCGGCGCGCCGGCCATGGTTCTCGGTTTGGTCATCGCCTTGCGCGGCACGACGAAAAATCCGCCGGTTTGGTTGGACCGAATTGCCCTGATCTGCATTCCGCTCGGATTCGCGTACAGTTTTTACGATTTCGGCGGATTGAATACGATCAACCAGTGGCTGGAAATCGCGTTGGTTGCCGGATTTCTCATCGGCACGTATTTATTGGCGAAAGAAAAATCATCCGGTTATTTGTGGTATGTTCTTATGCATGTCGCTTGTAGCTGGCTGATGTATATTCAAGGTTCGGTTTGGCTTTTCGTTCAGCAGATTATTTCATTGATTTTTATTTTTGACGCGTATCGATTAACCAGACAAAGAAAGAGCAATAAAGGAGGTCAATAAATGAATAAACCTTACATCGGCATCACCGGATTCATGTCGCGTTCGGAAGTGGACGCGATCTTGGCTGAAGTGCCTGCCGAATTGAATCGCCAGATCATGATCGGCGTGCTCGCCAGCTACAAGACGTTGCAGCATTTCAAAAACAGCATGCCGAACCGTTATCCCGAGTTGGAAAAGATCGGCAGCATCTTCCGCGAGCATCCGAAAGCGTTGAATCTGATTCATTACAACACGAAAGAACG
Source organism: Parcubacteria group bacterium (assembly GCA_043797615.1). Taxonomy (GTDB): domain Bacteria; phylum Patescibacteriota; class Patescibacteriia; order UBA11705; family JABHMO01; genus JAZDPK01. Next base: position 734 of record JAZDPK010000014.1, on the reverse strand, counting down.
GGAAACCCTCTGCGCTCAATTGCTCGGCCTGGCGAAAATCGTCGGGCCTAATCTGCACGGCTTTCAACTCAATATTTCCTGGCCCGAGCCGAAGGAGTTGGATGTTTTTCACCTTCAGTGCGACCAAAAAATGAAGATCGTTCTGCAGATCGGCGCAGGCGCGTTCAGGAAAGTCGACGATTCGCCGGAAAAGCTGGCGCGGAAAGTCAAAGCCGAATATGAAGGTTTAATCGATTACGTGCTGCTTGATCCGAGCGGCGGCGCCGGAAAACAGTTTGATCCGGAAAAGGCGAAGGAATATTTGGACGCGCTCATCGACGTGAACGTTAACGCGGCTCTCGGCGTTGCCGGCGGACTCAACGCGGAAACGCTCGGCCCTGTCGCGACTCTGGCGATTCATTTTCCCGATCTGTGCATTGACGCGGAAGGCCGCTTGCGCGACAAGGATGATAATCTTGATTTGACCTTGGCGCTGGCGTATTTGCGGCGAGCGCGAAACATTTTTTCAAAGTTTTAACTATTGAACGCCTTTGTCAAAACAGAGGCGTTTTTTTATTTATTGTGAGTCAGTAAACTTTATAAAATTTAGTTGATATTGACAAACTTTATAAAGTTTGCTATAATGCGATTATAATATAAAGAGATATGACAGTCAGGCAAAAACTCGAAATTATTCAAAAGAGGATGGGATTGACCCAGACCAAGCTGGCCGAAAGGTTTGGCGTGTCTTTTGT
>JAZDPK010000008.1:0-9591 GCA_043797615.1 Parcubacteria group bacterium | reverse complement strand
CAGCCACAGCGCCAGAATTTCGACGAACGCGGCAAACGGGCTGTGCGCTCCGAAAAACAGAATCGACCACAAGACGTTCAAACACAGCTGCAACGCGAAAAACATGATCGCGATTTTTTTCGCTCCCTTTTCGCTCTTCTCGCTTTGCCAAACAAGATACAGCGCCACGCCCATTAAAACAAACAGAATGGTCCAAACCGGACCGAAAATCCAATTCGGCGGGTTGAACGGCGCTTTGTGAATCGTCGAATACCAAGCCGCGATGCTCGGCGTCGTGAAGATCGAACCGATCATGCCCGCCAGCTCGCAAATGAGAATCGCAATGACGCAGCCAATGACTTTTTTTGTTTTTGTCATTTTTAAAATTTATCAGCGAAATATTTTTCCAGCGCCGAAATCTTCACCCGCTCCTGCGCCATCGTGTCCCGGTCGCGCACGGTCACCGTGTCTTTCTTGCCAGCCGAAGCTTCAGCGGAGGCTGGTTCCAGCGTGTCGAAATCGACCGTGACGCAATACGGCGTGCCGATCTCGTCCTGCCGGCGGTAGCGCTTGCCGATGTTGCCGTTGTCGTCGAATTCGCACATGTATTTCATTTTAAAAACGTCAAAAATCTCTTTGGCTTTTTTCACCAATTCCGGTTTGTTCTTCAATAACGGAAACACCGCGATCTTCACCGGCGCCAATTCCTTGCTGAGTTTTAAAACAACCCGTTCTTCACCGTTAACCTTCTCTTCAACGTACGCTTCGGACAAAACAGCGAGGAAAATGCGGCCGACGCCGCCGGACGCTTCCACCACGTGCGGCACGTATTTTTTGTTCGTCGCCGGATCCAAGTAACTTAAATCCTGGCCGCTGAATTTCGAATGTTGCGTCAGATCGTAATCGCCGCGAGCGTGCACGCCTTCCAATTCCGCGAAGCCGAACGGAAAATTATATTCGATGTCATACGCTTCCTTGGCGTAGAAAACCAGATTCTCGTGCTTGCGCCATTTCAAATTTTTCTTTGACAATCCCAAATCCAGATAAAATTTCATCCGCGCCTCTTTCAATTTTTCATATTCGCCCATTTCCGCGTCCGGCGACGTGAAATACTGCATTTCCATCTGCTCGAACTCGCGCGTGCGGAAAATGAACTGGCGGGCCGTTATTTCGTTGCGGAACGCCTTGCCGATCTGGGCGATGCCGAACGGAATTTTCACGCGCGCCGAATCCAGCACGTTTTTGAAGTTGACGTAAATGCCCTGGCACGTTTCCCCGCGCAGATACGTCGGCTCTTTGGTCCAGTCGCCGGTGAAATTACCCAAGTTCGACAAAACCAGCAGATTGAATTTCTTTAAATCGGTAAAATCCGTTGCGCCGCAGCTTGGGCATTTCAATTTCTTGATGTTTTTTTTCACCAATTTGCCGATTTCTTCTTCCGTCATCTTTTCATCGGCCGCCACGCCGATTTCTTCCAATAAATGATCAACGCGCGAACGAGCATGGCACTTTTTGCATTCGATGAGCGGATCGGCAAAGCCGGAAACATGGCCGCTCGCTTCCCACACTTTCGGATTCATGAAAATCGCCGAATCAAGGCCCACGATGTTTTCGTTTTCCTGCACCATTTTTTTCCACCAGATTTTTTTTATCGAATTCGCCAGCTCCGCGCCGTACGGGCCGTAATCGTAAACCGCGGCGAAACCGCCGTAAATTTCGGAGCTAGGAAAAACAAAACCTCGTCGTTTGCACAAGCTCACTATTTTTTCCATTTGATCGATCATATTTATAAATGTTCGCGAATTAAACGAATTTTCACGAATCGACACGAATTAACCGAGACAAATAAACCTAAGCCAATTCGTGATTTATTCGTTTTAATTCGTGTTTTTCGTGATACTTATTTTTATTAAACCGACATAATCTCTTTCTCTTTAGCTTCCGCGATCAATTTTAAATTATTCGTGAGTTCGGTCGTAACCTTGTCCAGCTCGGCCATTGATTCGAACTTATCGTCCTCGGTGATAGATTTGGCTTTTTCCGCCGTCACGATTTCTTCGCGCGCGGTGTCGCGGATCGAGCGCAGGGCGCCCTTGGCCGCTTCCAATTTCTCGTTCATCTGCTTGACCATGGCCTTGCGGTTTTCCTCGGTCATCTGCGGCACCGTCACTCTGACCAGCGTTTTCTCCGCGGAAACGGACAAGCCGAGATTGGCGTAATTCAGCGCCTTTTCCACTTCCTTGATCAAATTCTTGTCCCACGGTTCGACCGTCAGGCAGCGCGGCTCCGGCACGCTGACGCTGGCGACCTGCAGTATCGGCGTTTTCACTCCGTAAGCTTCCACCAGCACGTTTTCCACCATCGCCGGATTGGCCCGGCCGGCGCGCATGCCGGACAATTCTTTTTTAAAATGCTCGATCGCCTTGTCGAACTCGGGCTGAAATTTCTGAACAAATTCATTCTGCATAAAATTTATTTTAGTAAGCTGTAACAACTTGATCCACTGATTTACAACCTGATCCACATGATTTGTCTTGGAAATAATTATAATGGACAAATCAGTTGATCAGTGGCAGATCACGTTGATCATGTTGTTACTTCCGACTATGTAAAATTATTAATTTACTGTTGAACTGATTTCGCTCCCATGAAAATCATTTTCGTGTCGTCCGGATAAACGAGCAGGGCGCTTGGCACGCGCGTGGTCGGCGTTTTCTTCACCACCCAGTTCGCGCCCACGTCCGCGGTTTTGTAAATGGCGGCGTTCGTGCCGTAATAGATGTTGTTCGCATTCTTCGGATCGATCGCCAGGCTGTAGACGGTTTCCGCGCCCGGCTGGGTCAAAAGCTTCACGTCGATCCAGGTGTCGCCGTTGTCCAGGCTGCGCAGCATGCCGTACTTGCTGGCATAGACGATGAGGCCGGCGCTGCTTTTCGACAGATCGAAATCATGGAATCCATTCGCGTTGGCATAGCCTTTCATCGCCTCGGCCAGATTGCTCCAATTTTCTCCCTGGTCCGTTGATCGGTAAAGCCCTTCGTTCAAGACGCCAACAAAAACATTGCGGCTGTCGCGCGGATCAAGCATAATCTTGTTGACGCGATTGGCGAACTTTTTGACCACGCGCCAGCTCGCGCCGTGATCAATGCTTTTTACCAGCGTGCCGTCGGCGATGCCGGCGTAGACAATGCTCGAATCGTACCAGTCAACGGCCAGGGCCGCCGCCACTTTGGCCGGATCGGCGTTGTACCAGACGCTTTTCCAGGTTCGGCCGCAGTCGGCGCTTTTGTAAATGCGCTGATCCACCGCGGCGTACAGCGTGCATTTTGATTTCGAATCGATCGCCAGATCGCGGACAAAGCCTGCCGGCAATGCTGTTGCTTTCTGCCAGCCCGCGCCCAGATTATACGTATAAAACAATCCGTCCGCCCTGGTTCCGGCGTAAATCGCCTTGCTGTCGCTCGGGTCGAAACGCAGGAAATAAACGTCGGCGTTATTGATCGATGCGGCCGCTCCGCCGGCGGTGAGCAGGGTTGATCGCGATTGCCAGGTTTCCATCTTGTCTGGCGACATGAACACGCCGCCCAGATTTGCCGCCCCGGCCGGCGTTCCGCCTTTGTTGACTTGAATGATGCAGCCGCTGGTTAACAGAATAACCGCCGCGGACAGAAAGATTACGACGAGTTTTTTGTTCATATTTTTATTTATGAATAATCCGAAAATTATCTAAATCCGAATCCGCCTTCGTTAAAACTTCGGCTGACAGGTGCTCCGAATATCCTTAAGATTAAATAGTGTCTGCCGTTTTCATTCGGAGAATTCGGATTTCCCCTTTTATATTCGGATTATTATATATTTAACAATAAATTTTCCAAAACCAATCGCGGGCTGATGTTCTGCTTCAAACGGATCTTGGTCATCTCTATTTCCGCCGACAATTTGCGCAAGGCGGCCGGATCCGCCTTAAGCGCCGCTTCCGCGATTTCCTTTTCAAGCCCGGCGTTCGAAGCCAGCTCGCTTTTGTAGATGCGGCCGAGCAAGACGTCGCGGGCGATGCTGGAAAAGATCGACAGCTGATCCACGATCCGGTCGTCTTCCTCGTTTTTCTTTAAAAAACTTTCCACGAATTTGAATTTTTCCACCGCGCTCATGCTTAAAACTTTCAGCCAATCGCGGCCGCTCGCAAAAAACTCCAAACGCTGTTCCGGCGAATCGAGAAATTGCTCGGCGACCGTTGGCCGGCCGCACGCGGCGCTTGCCAGTTCGAGCGCCAGATTCCGATTCGCGCCTTTTTCAATGAGATAATCGTAGATTAAATTTTTCGAAACGGGCAGGAATTTCAACGCTTGGCAGCGCGATCTGATCGTCGGCAAAAGCTGGCTCAGCGTCGGGCTGATCAGAATAATAACGGTCTGCACCGTCGGCTCTTCCAATGTTTTAAGCAAGCAGTTGCCCGCCGCCTTGTTCAGACAATGCGCTTCCGGGATGACGACGATTTTATAATTGTTGAGGAACGCTCTCATGCTGATTTTTTCAATCAGCTCGCGGATCTGCTCGACGCTGATGTCCGCCTTCTTTTCGCCCTTCTCGTTCAGCCGACGGTCGAGCCAGTATAAATCAGGATAAATTCCTTTGGCGAATTGGCGGCAAGGATCGCATTGTCCGCACGGCAGAACCGAATCGGCCTGGCCTTTCGCGAAATTTTCGCACACGATCGAAGCGGCGAAAATTCTGGCCAGATGCGCTTTGCCGACTTTTTCCGGGCCGTGGAAAAGATAAGCGTGCGCCAGTGTTTTATTGGCGATGCCGGTTTGCAAAAACTTTTTGATTTTTTCCTGGCCAACGATCGGCCAGTTGAATTTAATCTTGCCGGACATATTTTTATTTTAGCATGAGCGATCAAAATTGCACGCCATAAAAATCACTTTTTTATCTTTCGCGGATAAAGCTCTCTGGCGGTTTTAATCACATGCTCGGCCGCCCAATCCGGCGCTTGGCTGAAATCCGCCAGATTAACGCCATCGGGAAAATAGGCCGCTTCCACCGCCCGCGCCCCGGCCCCAATGCCTGCTGCTTTAACAATCGCTGATTCTTTTAATTTTTCTTTCGCTGATAAAGTCTTGGCTGAATTATCGCTGCCGCCGTCCGCCGACACCAACACCAGCCGCAAACGATTTTTACCGGCTTTTTTCAATGTTTTTTGATCCGCCTCAATCATGCTCTGCGCCGCGGCCAAACCAAGATGATCCGGCGTGCCGCCGCCGACATTGCTTTGCAAGGATTTCCAAACCGCGTATTGCTCTTTCGGCCCCCAGTTTTCCGACAAGGGCAGTTCAACTATGGCGCCGCCGGCGTTAAAACTGATCAACGCGGTCCGCACATCCATCGGCGAAATCAATTTTATTTTATTTCTTTTAAATTCATCTTTCGCTGCCGACAGCGCGTCCAGGAACAAAAAAACAAACTTTTGCTGGTCATGCCATTTGGGCTGGCCGGACGCGGGATCAGTTTCCGCCATTGAGCCGCTTTTATCCGTCAGAAAAACAACATCAAATCCGCCGTAAATCTGTTCGCGCTTGATCTTCTTCTCATATTTGGCAAAGCCGGTCGGATCTGCTTCGCCGGCTTTTAAATCCAAAACCGCCTCCACCGGATCCGCCAAATCCCGGCCTTCGGACATCCTTACCGGCGCTTTATAGCGCAAGCGCTCCACTGAATTTTCCCGCACGATTTTTTGAAATTCCGCTATGAGCCGGGAGTGAATCAATCGGCCTTGCCGATCGCGCAAACCGCGCGCCGCTTCTATCCGCGCCAATATCTTTCGCGCTTCTTCCGCTGAACATCCGGCCTGTTCGGCAAAAGTCAATTCTTTTTTTTCCTGCGGCGTCTGTTTTTTTTCTTTAAGCGATTCTTCCGCCTTTTTCATCATCTTGGCCAATTCCTCATCCGATATTTCTTCAGCTTCCTGTTCGCCAAAATCGCCTTCGCCAATTTCCTCGTCCGATTTTTCATCGGTTTCCTCATCATCCATATCCGGATCGCCCGGCGGCGTCGCGTCCAGCCGATGCCATTCATTATTATCATAAACTTCGCTCCAGGCGTGTCCGGTGCCGGAAGAAATCACGGCGCTGCCGGTTTTATCTTTTGAATTGACATAATGACCATGAACCAATCGCGCCTGAATATCAAGACGCGACAAAAGCGCAACGAAAAAAGTATTGGCCACATCGCAATCCGCTTTTTTATATTCTTCAATCCGCGAAAAGTAGCCGGCCGGATCGCCGTTGCGGTGCACCGCGTTCATGCCAGACTCGTTGGAATAGGTCAGTAGTTGACGCACATGCGATTTTAACATTCTCGCTTTTTCCAATGCGGTGCCTTTCAACTTGGCGATTTCCAAAATTTTATTTTCTGTTTTCGTTAAAAATTTTCCAGGTTCTATTTTTATCTTTTCCGCAAATGTGCGGTCCCCAGCCACTCGTCCGCGGCCGATTTCCACGGAAAAACTCACCGGCTTTTTGCCCTCGGTTTCAATCGCAAAACCGCCCCCTTCCTCGGCTACGATTTTCGCCTTGCCGCCTGACAATAATTTCAAAGTGGCAGCGTCCGGCGCAAAACCGTAAGGCATTGGCAAGGGCGTGACGCCCGAACCGCGCGCTGTGCCATAAACAACACGCCGACTCTTTTCTTCAATCGCAATTTGCTCCGCATCGTACCATTTGCGTTCCGCTCTTTCCCACTTTAAATCCTGTTTATTCCAATTTGAATAATGGCCTTCGCGATAATAACCGCCCCAAAACGGCGCGATCGTGAAATACGCGCCCGGTTCGCCTTCTTTTGATTTTTGCATTTCATCCATTGACGGCGCGAGCTCGTCTTGCTCTTGTGGCGGCAGATTGATTTCCGGCGCCTGCTCTTTTTGTTCAAGAACATCCGCGGAGGGCGGGGTCTGCGCTTTTTTCCGCGCTTCCAGCAAATCGCGCTTTTCCAGAAATTTAATCGCCGGCAGAACCTGCGCTTCAAACCACTTTTGTTTGTCGCCGAATGAAACATTGCCCGAGCCGAGCAGATCAATCGCGTTCATTTCGCCTTCGGTCGAAGCCGCTCGGCGCAATCCGTCAAAAATTTTTAACACTTCGGGACGAACATCGGGCAAAGGCGCGCCCGACTTGTCCGCGAGAATTAACGACTGCAATTCCGCCAGGCGGCCGCCGCCGGCCGGCGCAACATCCAAACTGCCGGATAATTTTTCCAATGCTTGCGGCGACTCTTTCCGCGCCAGGTCAAACGCGGACAAACGGTCAAACAGCCGGCGCGTAGTTCGGGCGCCCGCGCCTTCGCGATCAATCGCGCGCCAGGATTTCAAACCGGCAATGCCCTCATCGGTTTTCAACGCTTTTTGCAGCTGCTCTTTTCGCTTGGCGGACAATAAATCGCTCGGACTGGTTTCCGGCGCGATTTTATTTTCCGGTCGCGCGAATGATTCATTATTTTTAGGCATAAAATGATAAAGCTTAATATAAAATTTCATTCATGAGGCGGTATGAATCGCAATGCTTCAGCCATCCGAAATACGCATTCAACGTCTCGCAATATTTCCATTGCCCGATCTCACCGCTTCGCAATTGCGATTTGCGCGCGTCCATCTTCGCAAGCATTCTCTTCGTCGCCGATTTTTTCAGCAAGACATGATGCGGCAGAACTTTATAGCCGACAAATTCCACGCCCGCGCTGAATTTTTTAATGGATATTTTGTCGGGATGCAATTCCAATTTTAATTCGCCGTTTAAAAATTCCCCGATCCACGCCAAACCGCGCTCCAATTCGTCCCTACTCCGATTTAACAGCAAAAAATCATCGGCATACCGCAAATAATATTGAGCTTTCAAATCCTGTTTGACAAAATAATCCAATTCGTTCAGATAAATGTTTGCCAGCCATTGGCTCGTGAAATTGCCAAGCGGCAACCCCTTGCCCGCGGCGCCCTGGCAAAACCCATCGACGATCGCCTTGATCAGCTGCAAAAATTTCTCGTCTTTGATCTTTTGATTTAGAATATCAATTAGAACGCCGTGATCAATATTGTCAAAAAACTTTCTGATGTCGCATTTCAGACACCAAAAATCTTGTCTGTAATTCATGCTTGCTTTGCGGCTGAATTTCACCAGATCCAAAAGAGCCTTATGAATCCCGCGCTCTTGCTGGCAGGCATAAGAATGGGCAATAAACATCGGCTGATAAATTTCCTCCAATTTTTTCGCTACCAGGGTATGGACGACGCGATCTCGTGTCTGCGCTTTGTGAATAATCCTTTCCGTTGGATCTCTGACGATAAACCGCTCATAGCCGCCGTGCTTGTAACAGCCAATTTTCAATTCCTCGCACAGGGCAAACAAATTATTTTCTATATTATGCTCAAATTCCATTACTTCTTTTTTTCCGGCTTTACCTGAGCGGAAAATCCGCCAGGCGCGAAAAATATTTTCCAAGCTAATTAATTTATCATAAAAATTATGAGCGATTTTCATACCAACGAGCTGGACATTCCTCTTGCCAGCAAATTTTTTCTTCTTTATAAAACAACCTACCAATATTTAAAGCGTTTTCCCAAAAAAGCGCGTTACTCCTTGGGCGAAAAACTGGAAAACTCGATTTTAGAGCTGATGAAAGAAACTTTTTACCTGAATCAATTGCCGAACATTCTGAAAGAAAAAGAACTATTGAAATTAAACGCCGGCAATGAACTGCTAAAAAGATTATTCCGATTGGCGCATGAAATAGCCGTTCTCGACGAGCATCAATATCTGACCATTCAATCGCATCTGCATGAAACGGGAAAAATGATCGGCGGCTGGATAAAATTCATCAAAACGCAGCGTTAATCACCGAGGCAAACTACCGGCGAGGCGGCAACCGAGATTGTCATTATGATTGTCCTGGTCATTGGAATTGAATTCAAGGTTCGATTCATTCCAATTTCCATAGGAAACGCGGCCGGAGACGGGCCGCCTCGCGCCAGCCTGCTTTCATCCGTTTCACCGCCGGTCCGGCTCGCCTGATTCGGCGGCCGGCCGGTTGAATTTTATGTGCGGAAAAAACATCCGCGCGGAAAGCAAGCCGTAGTTTTGTTTTAGTAATCCGCTCGGTCGAATTCTCTCTCGACGAAATTTTTTATTCCGTCGACTCGGGATCGCCGGCAAAGCGGCGCGGGCGAACCATTCTTGCCCCTCATATCCCATCTGTGCAAGTGGCTTCATTAGCCCAAAGAAAAAATAAATACCAAATTCAAAATAGAAATCAAATTAAAAATCAAATTTTCAAATCACAAGTTACGATTTTAAAACAAAACTACCGGCGAGGCGGCAACCGAGATGGCCACTATGAAAGTCCTGGACATTGGAATAGAATAAAAGGTGCGACCCATACCAAAAACCAAAGGAAACGCGGCCGGAGACGGGCCGCCGGCTTTCAGTAAACCAAGTTCCGCCGATTTCATCCAAATGCTTGCCTGTTCTTTTGAAATACTCATGCTGATATATCAGATATGTTGACTCGGCCAGGCCTCTTACCCCGTATTTTTCAAATATTCCGCCATTTGCTTCCAAGTCGTCC
>JAZDPK010000063.1:0-2084 GCA_043797615.1 Parcubacteria group bacterium | reverse complement strand
GCAGATCAGTGAGGCGGCCAGACAGCGCGCGTTCGACTTTTTTGAAAAATTAAGAAAAGAAAATTTTTCCGTGCGGTCGAATTTGTCCAAGAGCAGTCTGAAAGCGCAGCTCGAATCAGCGGGAAAGATGAAGGCGAAGCTGGTGATCATCCTCGGCCAGAAAGAAGTCAACGAAGGCACGGTACTTCTGCGCGATGTGGATAGTGGAATTCAGGAAGTGATCAATGGAAATAGGATAGTGCAGGAGGTGAAAAAAAGACTGAAAGAGAAGGCGGAACGTGAGAAATAAATTTTCAATTTTACAATTTACAATTTTGCATTCAATTCCCAAGTAAAAATTTTCAAAGTCTGCTTCCGTGTTTAAAAACTGAAAATTAGAAATTTAATGAAAATTGCCCGCCTTGCCGGAGACGATAAGTCGAGGCAGGCAAAATTGAAAACTGAAAATTATTCGTGTATTAACAAATATTTATTATAGAAAGGAACGCTATGCAAGAAATCAAACGACGGCGAGGCGAATCATTCGAAGCTTTTGTTCGGCGATTCAACAAACGTATCCAGCAAAGCGGCGTGCTTTTGCAATTCAAAAAAGTGCGTTTCAATGTGAAGGACAAGAGCAAGAATTTGCAACGCAAGAGCGCGCTCGTGCGCAAAGCGCGCACCGAAGAACGCGCGTATCTGGAAAAGACCGGTCGGCTGAAAGAAGAGCCGAAGCGCGGTGGACGAAGATAATTTGGCGTTCGGTAAAAATTGAGGTATAATGTAGCTGAAGAAATTCGAAGCACGAAATCCGAAATCCGAACAAATTCGAAGCTCGAATATTAAAATCAAAAAAAGTTTTAGATTTTAGGATTTAATATTTCGATATTGTTCGAATTTCGATATTCGGATTTAGGATTTATCGGCAATATGCCATTATCAGCGCAAATAGAAAGCGATTACCTGGCCGCGTTCCGAAGCAAGGATGAACGGCTGGTTTTGGTTTTGCGTATGATCAAGGCCGCGGTGGCGAATCGCGCGATTGAATTGAAGAACAAAGAAAACATCGCCGACGAGGAGGTCCTGGCGGTGATCAAAACGGAAATAAAAAAACGGCTGGACTCCGTCGATATCTATAAACAAGGCGGTCGTCCAGAGCTGGCTGACAAAGAAAGCGGTGAAATCGAGATTCTGAAAAAATACATGCCGGCGCAAATGCCCGAGGAGGAAGTTAAAATTGCCGTTGAAAAAATAATTTCTAATCTGCCCGCCGAAGACAAATCCGAATTCAGCAAAGTGATGCGCGCCGTGATGGTGGAGCTGAAAGGCAAGGCGGACGGGGGCGTGATTAGCAGTCTGGTGAAAGAGTCAACGCAAAAGTAAATTCGTTCTCATCGGTAAAAACAAAAATGCTTGTCAAGCTTAAAAACAAAAGTGTTATAAAAATAACCGCCGGTTATTGTATTTTGGCATTGGCGGTTTTTTTAATTCTCCCGCTCGGCGTGCACGCGGCCGCCGCCAGTGATACAATCAATTCAAATCTCGGGACCACGCTTCAACCCACCGGTCTGCAAAACGGCGACGTGCGCGTGATTATCGGAAATATTATCAAAGCATTCCTCGGAGTGCTCGGTATTATCGCTATCATCCTCGTGATTTATGCCGGCTTCCTATATATGACCGCCGGTGGCGATCCGGAGAAGACGAAAAGAGCCATTGGCTATTTGAAAGACGCGGCTATCGGGCTGGCCATCATTTTCTCGTCTTATGCAATTGCCAGTTTTATTATCAGTCGACTCCTGGGCATTGGCGACGGCTCTCTGGGAATATCCGGTAGCGGCAGTTTGGGTAGCGCGAATTACAGCCTGTCCGGCGGCGCCTTTGGCAGTGTAATCATGAATCAGTTCCCATTGCCCGAGGCGCAGAACGTCCCGCGCAACACCATGGTGCTTGTTACTTTTAAAATTCCGATTAATGTTGATACGGTAATTGATAAATCAAATAGATCAGCTTGTCCGCCGTCCGCCGGCGCCAATTGTGGCGCGCTAAAAACAGCGTTCAAAGTTTTTCGTTGCGCTGATATGCCCGGCTTTCCTACCGGCGCG
>JAZDPK010000007.1:0-2623 GCA_043797615.1 Parcubacteria group bacterium | reverse complement strand
ACGCCAGAACTTTAACCAGATTGCCCGTCCCGAGCTTTGTCTCGGGGCCGCCGACAACGCGCGTATAATTCGAATCAACGATCGCCGACGCGGTCGTGCCGAGAATGTCGGTGGACACCAATTCGTCGTCGCTCACTTCCAGAATTCCTTTTAAACCTGGAGTTTTCGCCGCTTGGCGCAAAGCATTGTTCACGTCGTTAACCGTCACGTTCTTTTTTAGCAATACGACGATGTCGCTTATCGAGCCGCAGATCACCGGCACGCGCAAAGAAACGCCGTCGAACTTTTTCGCAATGCTCGGCAAAACCAAGGCAGTCGCTTTGGCCGCGCCTGTGGTGGACGGAATTATGTTATTAACGGACGAGCGTCCGCGCCGCCAATCTTTTTTGTCGACCAAATCAACTGTGCGCTGGCTGGCCGTCGCCGCATGGACTGTTGATAACAGCGCTTTTTCCACGCCAAAAACTTTTTCAAGGACAGCGATTATCGGCGCGCAGCAATTCGTGGTGCAGGAAGCGGTCGCGATTATTTTCTCGCCCTTGATTTCCGAATCATTGACGCCAATGACCGCTGTCTTAATGTCGGCGCTGTCAGTGGGCGCGGAAATGACGACTTTCTTCGCTCCGGCGGCCAGATGCTTTTCCACGTCTTCTTTTTTCGTGAAAATGCCGGTGTATTCGAGCACCACATCGACTTTCAATTTTTTCCACGGCAATTCAGCCGGATTCGCGATGCGGTAAACCAGATATTTCTTACCGCCGACGATCAAATTCTGTCCTTCAACTTTGACCGACTTGTCATAGCGGCCGTAAACCGAATCGTACTTCAGCAGATACGCCAAATTGTCGATGCCGCCGAGGTCGTTGATGGCGACGACGCGCATGTTTTTCTTGGTTAAAGCGATTTTGAACGCGTTCCGACCGATCCGGCCGAAGCCGTTGATGGAGATGGTTAACATAGGATGAAAATTAGATTATTATTTTAACATTTAATGTGATAAACGCGATAAACCTGCCTACTCGCCGTCGCGTAGCCGCTATGGCGGAGCACGGCCGGCAGGCAGGCGAGATTGTCTAGACAATTCGGCCGAGCAAATCGCATTTATCCCGTTTATCTCATATTCCGAGTTTCATTATACCAAAAGATTATTATTTTTGCCAATAAAAAAAGGCTCGGCCGATGTCGACCAAGTCCTTCGTGCGATCAATGTTTCTTTCGCCTTCTCAGCCCGACGATCAGATGATAAACGCAAAAGCAGCAGAGCAGCGCCAAGCCCAATCCTTTTTGCGCCGTCGCAATCACGACGATTAATATTATCCAAAAAATCGCGATCAATATCGAACGGCTTTCCGAAGACAATGAAACTCTTAACTTTTTGAACTTCCCCGGCTCAACGCTTTTTTCCGCCATTGCCCCCTCCATTGAAATTTATTGTTTAATTATTTGAAATTTTTCAATGATCTTTTGAATCGTGTCTTCGCTCAAATTTTCATTCTGCCCTATTTGCTTTTTGAATCTTATGTTAATAAACTCCCTGCCTCGCGTTGCGGGCAAGGCGGGGGAATTAAACGGAACAACGATTTCGCCATATGTCACATTGCCGATTTTAAACTCAAACGACGCGGCGGTCAAACCGGCGATTTGAATATCGGTTTTCGGATATTTGCCGGAATACAAATCCTTATTCGCCAAAGTAACGGTGACATCGCCGGTATTCGTGCTGGTTTCGTTTCGAATTTTCCCGTCTTGGAAAAAGTTTACCTGTTTTAATGAAGGCTTGTCCAGAAAGCTCCATTCTTTCGGATAAGAAATTTCAAAGCCGTACTTGGCGAACGCGAGCCAGCCCTCTTCCGGCTGAACCAACGGCTGATTTTCAGCGTCCGGGCAAGATGAACTGCTGTCATATTGCGCGATTAACGCGTTTTGCAGAGCCACGCGCGCCATTCTCACTTCCATGTACATTGACGCAAACAGCGCAGAGAACACGAAAAATACGCAGAAAAAAAGCGCGAAAATGACGATGGAAAGCCCTTTGAAATAATGCAATTCCGATTCGATCATGTTCACGGCTTTGCGGTCCTGTTTAATGAGCGCGTTTATTTTTAATGTTTTTGTTAAGATTTTGTTTTTGGGCATACGATTTTTATTTTTATGGAACAGAAATATTATACCATGAAATAAATTTTAACAATAGCAAGAGATAACAACATGACCAACTGATTTGCCTACGAACAACATGATGAAAACATTATCGCAACTGATTTGTCTATAATATTAATTTCAAGACAAATCAAGTTGATCATGTGGCAAATCAGTGGATCAAGTTGTTATATCAGACAAAAGTGAATTTATTTTATGATAAGTTTCCACACATCCCTGCCCGTCACTACCACGACCAGCGCAAGAAGCAAAAAGAATCCGACATTGTGCATGATCGCTTCAACCTTGCGGTTTATCGGCCGGCGCCAAATTTTTTCGATTGTTAAAAACAAAACGCGGCCGCCGTCGAGCGCCGGAAACGGCAGAAAATTGATGATCGCCAGATTCATCGACAAGAGCGCCGTGAATTGAAGGATGTAAACAAAACCCAGTCGCGCCATCTGCCCGGTCATCACCGCGATGC
>JAZDPK010000038.1:0-18526 GCA_043797615.1 Parcubacteria group bacterium | reverse complement strand
TTCACTTCTTCTTGGGACATAACAATGTTCTTTTCCATAGTGATTTATATGTTTTATCGGTTTATTAACCGAACATATTATCACATCGGATAGGACATTTCTATTTCCCCCAACTAGGACATTATCATATAATTTTCACATAAAAACCTGCCGACGCGATGCGCAAGCAGGTTTTTATCGTTAAGGAATGGTTTTCACGGCGGCCGGGGCGTTATTCGCTGGCGATTGTTTGATGACTTTCTTTTCAGTCGCGAATAAAACGCATGCGAGAACCAGTATTATCGCTCCCAGAATCATAAAGGTTTTATTTTTTTGCGATTCATTCTGGGCATAAACGGAAACTAAAATAAACATAACACTCAATATCGCAACGACAATCCAACATAGAATCCATAAAAACTCCATCTCGTCCTCCTTTTGCTGTTAAGAACCGTTATTTTTAGGTACAATGTGAATATGCCATTATTGCATGCTTTACGTTACATGTCAATATTACAATCTCAACTATCTTCTTTAGCCTTCTTGCTCTCCTTATATTCTGTGTTTCTTATGAAAAAAATAATTTCAACATTGCTATACCTGTTTGTTTTTCTTTTGCCCTTCCAAACCCGCTGGATTTACGCGCCCGCTTTTTTAAATGGCGGCTACTTCGAATACGGCACGTTCAGTTTGTATGCCACGGAAATCCTGCTCGGAATAATCGTTATCTTAAGTATTATATTCTTCATTACTAAACTAAGACAACCAGTAAACCAGTTAACCAGTAAACCAGTTAACCGACTTCTCTTGCTCGTTTTACTCGTCTTGCTTGTCTTGCTAAATTGCTTTCTGGCGATTAACAAAGACTTGGCGTTTTTCAAATTAACCTGGCTTATTCTCGCCGTTGCTTTGTTTTGCGTCATTTTAACAGTCAAACCTGATTTCAAAAAACTCTCCTGGGCATTAATATTGAGCGGACTTCTTCAAAGTTTTTTCGCCATACAACAATTCATCGAGCAAAAAATCATCGCGAACAAATGGCTCGGCCTGGCCGGCCAAGATCCGCAAACATTGGGAACGCCGGTGGTGGAAGCGGGGACGCGTTGGCTGCGAACGTTCGGCACGTTGCCTCATCCGAACATGCTGGCCGGATTTTTGCTCGTCGGCTTATTTTTTATCATCAAACTGTATTCAATCACGGAGAACAAAAATCAAAAACGCTATTTAAAAATGATTTTCACTGTGAATTTTCTGGCGATGCTTACTGCCCTTTCCCGTGCCGCAATCTTAATTTTCGCGTTAATAACGATATTGCTGCTGATCTTTTCAATGAAAGACAAGATTCAACGCAACGTTGCTTTATATTTCGCGGGCCTGGCGCTTTTCATATTCGTTTTGTTCTGCGTCGCTTATCCGAATCTGATTTCATCGAGAGTTCTCAGCGATTCCCGCGTCGAAAACATTTCCAACACGACTCGAATCGAACAATATCAAGAGTTTTGGAAAATTTATAAAAACAATTGGATCATGGGGGTGGGCTTAGGAAACTATCCGCGCGCGCTTTCGCAATTAAATCCGAACCAGCCGGCATACGCGTACCAGCCGATCCACAATACTTATCTGCTCATAATCGCGGAACTGGGAGTAATGGGAATTTTATTGATCGGTTTATTTGTTTATTGGCTTGCCCACCGAAGCGTTTGCGAAGGCGGGTTGATTGGTTTATTCATTAAAAATTTAAATAACAAATCATTCGCTCGTCTTGCTTGTTTAACTTGTCTCGCTTGTCTAGCTTTCTTTGACCATTTTCTCTGGAGCTTTTATTTCGGAATAATGCTGCTTTCCGTTGTTTGCGCGTTAACAATTTTACAACTGCGCAATCAGTAATCGCAGTTAGCAATTCTCAATGATCTCCTTTAGCCTTCTTTGCCTTCTTCTCCCTTTTTCCAATTTAAAAGCCGTCTCTGCCATTATGACAAAGACGGCTTTCAATCGAACGGGACGTCGCTTTCAATGACGCCCTCAGGTAATTGCTTCATATTTTTAAATCGGCTTCAGTCTGGGTCAACAGACGAGCTGATTTTTTTTGCCGCTTGCCAAAATAGTAAGTGGTGAGCATCGTGCCGAGCGCGCAGCCGATGGCGTACATCACGATCAGCCACATGTTGCTGATGTTCGTGACGACGGTTTCAATGACATAATACCAGATGAATATATTAACGACCGTCACGCCGCCGCTGAGCAGCACCTTGGAATCGGTTACCATTTTGGTCCAGCAGGAAACAATAATCATTTCAATTACCCCCACGAAAAATAGAATAATCATAGGGACAATCTCCTTTTTTTGTTAAATTTCGACCTTTAGTTGATGAGAATGCAAAAAACGCCGTGAACGACGCTTTTGCCACCGAATTATAACAAACGATCGCCGAACGGTCAAGGCCAAAGCGGCGTTTTTATCCGTATAAATTGAAATTTCCGCTAAATTCCACACGAAAAATCAACACATATTTATTCACATTATTAAATGCAAACGGCAAAAAGCAAAATGCAAAAAAACTGTAAACATTAAATTATCAAATTTAAAATTATTGTGAAATTTTTTAAAAGAAAACCGCCCGAACTTGTTTAGTTCAGGCGGCGATGCGACAGGGCTAATACCGGTCAATCTGCTGGCGATAACGAATGTTGCGGCAACGCTGCATGCCCCACGCATACCAGGGGCACGGATTCTGCCGCCTGGAATCGCAGGTTTTGTTTTGTTGGCAGGAAACGTGTTCGAACAACTGGGGATTGACGCCAATGCGGACGATGTACACGATTTGCTCGAGCGTCAGCTTGGTGGGAGGGACATTCTTAACAGTGAGACTCCCGTTGAGAATCATCTGGCCGGAATAGTGCAGATACCATTCTTCCGCCCCGGCGACTTTGCCTTCAGACGAAAGCATTTTCCAGTCGGCCGTGATGAGCTTGCCCTTGCTCTTCTGTTCCTCAAACCGGAGCATCTGGATCACGTCGTACAACGTCAGATTATACTTTTGGTTAGTATAAATTTGAACGTTGCCGGATGACTGCCGCTGAATGATTATGGCGGAATTGCCGCCGAGATTCGAACGAGCGTATTTGCTAAGCTGCGCCTCGTCGGATTCAGCAACCACCATCCGGTACTTGCGGCCGCCCGGTCCTTCAACATCTTCGATTTTGGCTTTTTCAAAAGCCGCCTTCGTTGAAGTGAAGAACGCGAGCTGTTCCTGATACTTGGCTTCGAGAGCGGCGATTGCCCACTCGATAACATGCTCGGGATCATTTGGAAATCGGGCGTTCATCAGCTTCACCAGCGAATCCAGGTCGAACGGCTGGCTCTTGCCTTTCAGGTCGCGAGAGCAGACGAATTTGAGGATCGGCTCCAACGCCGGATCATCCTCAACGCCAAGCGCCTTTGCCATGAGCGTGGCGGCGCATTCGCCTTCTTTGCGCTCTATGTTGTCCGCCGCGTGCTCGTCGAACGGGCCGCCGCCGATGCCTATGGACAACTTTCCTTCCATCGCATAATTTGAAATGAAGGTAAGAGTTCCGTACCTTTTCATTTCCCATATGCAGGCGATCTCGTCCAGATGGGGCTCGTCATGAGTACTCACTTCAATCGTTCTCCCTAAAACATTCACCATAATCCGTATCATCTTTTTCCTCCTTATTATTATTATTTGTTACAATTTAACAATAAAATTATATTTCAAAGAACCTGGCATTATAGCATAAATTTAACAAGAAGTCAATATTAAATCAATATTGTATAAAATTAAGCTAAATTTATTGATTTAATCGCTCGATTTCACCCGTTCGAGGCTCTTCGACTCGTTCCACTCGCTCAGAGTACCTCAAAGCAATCTGCATCGACAGCAAAAAGTTTTATTTTATTACCAGAATAACAATTCTCCATTATTTTAATTTTATATTTTTAATTTGAAATTTATTTTGTGCTTTGAACTTTGGGCTTTGGATTTTTTTAGAATAATAAAACCGCCAAGCTTGTCTAAGCCCGGCGGTAAATGCTCACTATTTCATAGCCTTTGCCAATTCCCGCAAGCGAGATTTGAACTTGTCATCGGCGGAAAAAATTTCATTGAACACCACGTTTCTCCCGAAAATTTCAGCCAAACTCTGCTTTGTCGTGTTTTTCCTGGAAAAAGCCTTGCTTATTTTGCCCGTGAAGCGCGGAGTAAAACATTTCAGCAAAGATTCCAAATTCGCATCCCACAGATCCGCGCCGTCGCTTTTGCAATGATATTCGGCAACGCCCTTTTTTACTCGGCGCTCCACCAGATAAACGCATTTCTGCGGCTTGATCGTGAAAATCCACTTTTCGATTTTTACAACGCGGCCGTCTTTTGCAAATACTCGGAACTCGGATTTCACTTTCCTCGTCATTGTTTCCTCCCTTGCCCCGAACCGCCTGGTTTGGGGCTGATTAAAAAAAGTTCACGCGCTAAAAAAACATTATACATAACAAAATTGATTCCGTCATTCTAAACCGTTCCGCTGTCGGCTATTCTAAGGAATGAAGAAAATTTATCATGTTTTTATAATTTTGTCAATAGAAACTGCTATTAACCATTTGACCGCTGTTTTTGCTTGACAAAATCCTTGACTTTGCTTTAAAATCTATTATAAAATGCATTTGTAATTTTATCATGCGGACGGTTGCGGATTTTTAAATTTTTTCTTCATCAATTTATAAATTCGCAACAATTCGTAATTTGTAACTTATGCTTAAACCATTGAACGACCATCTCATCGTCAAACCGATGAACGACGAGGAAAAAACCGCCGGCGGCATCATCCTGCCGGACACGGTAAGCAAGGAAAAGCCGGAAAAAGGCAAAGTCATCGCCGTGGGCCCGGGCAGAACGCTGGACAACGGCATGCGCTGCCCCATGTCCGTGAAGCAGGGCGACACTGTGCTCTTCACGAAATATTCGCCGAACGAGATTAAGGTGGATAACGAGGAATACTTGGTCTTAAGCGAATCGGACATCCTTGCAATCATTGAATAATACATGTTAACTGGTTGTCTGGTTTACTGGTTAACTAGTTTGCCGGACAATTATCCCCAAAAAATATGGCTAAACAAATCGTATTCCAAGAAAAAGCCCGCCAGGCGATCAAGCGCGGCGTGGACAAGCTGGCTAATACCGTTAAAATCACGCTCGGTCCGAAAGGCCGCAACGTGGTGCTGGACAAGGGCTTCGGCTCGCCGCAGATCATCAACGACGGCGTGACCATTGCCAAGGAAATCGAATTGAAGAACAAATTGGAAAATATCGGCGCCGAGCTGGTGAAGGAAGTGGCGACAAAAACCAACGACGTTGCCGGCGACGGAACAACCACGGCGACATTATTGGCGCAGGCGATTATAACTGAAGGATTTAAAAACGTCGCGGCCGGCGCCAACCCGATGTTAATCAAGAAAGGCATTGAAAAAGGCGTGAACGCGGTCATCGAAGAATTGCGCACTAAAATTTCCAAGCCGATTTCAAACCATGAAGAAATAACGCAGGTCGCTTCCATTTCGGCGAACGACGAAACGATCGGCAAGATCATCGCCGAAGCGATGAAAGACGTTGGCAACGAAGGCGTAATCACGGTGGAAGAATCGCAAACTTTCGGCATTGAAAAAGATGTGGTGGCCGGCATGCAATTCAACAACGGTTATCTGTCGCATTACATGATCACGAGCACCGAGCGAATGGAAGCGGAATATTCCGATCCGTACATTTTGATAACGGATAGAAAAATTTCAGCGGTCGGCGACATCGTGCCGCTCTTGGAAAAATTGGCGCAAGCCGGCAAAAAGGAATTGGTGATTATCGCGGAAGACATTGACGGCGAAGCTTTGGCCACGCTCGTGGTCAATAAAATCCGCGGCGCGTTCAACACGCTCGGTGTCAAAGCCCCGGGCTTCGGCGACCGCCGCAAGGAAATGCTACAAGACATTGCTGTATTAACGGGAGGCAAAGTAATTTCCGAGGAAGTCGGATTGAAATTGGAAAACGCGGAAATCGAAATGCTGGGCACGGCTCGCAAAGTCGTGTCGACGAAGGAAAACACCACCATTGTCGACGGCAAAGGCGACAAAGCGAAAGTCGCCGACCGCGTGGCGCAGATTAAAAAGCAATTGTCATCAAGCACTTCTGATTTCGACAAGGAAAAAATGCAGGAACGACTGGCGAAATTAGTCGGCGGCGTGGCCGTGATCAAAGTCGGCGCGGCCACGGAAACGGAAATGAAAGAAATAAAATTAAGAATAGAGGACGCCATCAACGCGACCAAGGCGGCGGTGGCCGAAGGCATCGTGCCGGGCGGCGGCGTGGCTTTGTTCCGCGCGAAAAATATTTTGAACAGCGTGGAAGCGGACGGCGAACAGCAGATCGGCATCGACATTTTGAAAAAAGCGCTGGAAGAGCCGCTGAAGCAGATCGCAACGAACGCGGGCAAGGAAGGCGCGGTCATTGCCGAAGAAGTGCGGAAATTGAACGGCAACATCGGCTACAACGTGCTGACTGATAAATTCGAAGATCTTGTTTTGGCCGGCATCATCGATCCGACAAAAGTGACAAGATGCGCCCTGCAAAACGCGGCGTCAATCTCGGCCATGCTCTTAACGACTGAAGCGGTGGTGTGCGACGAGCCGGAAGAAAAAGGCGCTGCCCACGACCACGGCGGTATGGGAGGCATGGGTGGAATGGGCGGTTACTAACGTTAAGAAAACGCGAAACTACGCGAAAGGGAAACGCAAAACTGACGCTAAACCATCAAGATAATTTATTACAAAAGAACAGAGACTTAAGAATCTGTTCTTTTGATTCAAGCCGGTTTTGCGTTGTTTCGCGTATTGTTTAGCGTTGTTTTGCGATCACGTTGGAGTTGCATTTTAAACAATAAAAAGATACAATACATTTACTAACCAATTAAATATATTAAATTAAACTTATGGCTAAAGAAAAAAAAGCGAAAAAAGCGACGAAAAAAGAAAAAGCGGTAAAAATTAAGCCGACAAAAAAAGCATTAAAAGCGCTGGAAACGTTTAAACAGCCGGAACATAAGCCGATGTTTCACGCGACTTGCGCCGAGTGCGGCAAAGGATTCGAATTGCCGTTCAAGCCGACCGGCGAACGTCCTGTTTATTGCCCGGTCTGCTTTCAAACGAAGAAAAACACCAACTTAAGAGCGCCTCAATCAAAGCCGAATTTTACCAATCGAAATGCCGACCGCAAAATGTATTCCGCCACCTGCGCCAAATGCGGCCAGCGCTGCGAAGTGCCGTTCATGCCGGCGCCCGGAAAATCGATCTATTGCAACGCGTGCTTTAGCTCGAATAAATCAAATCGTTTCGGCGAAAACCGCCGCGACGAAAGACCGTTCCGCCGCGAAGAAAACAGAAACATCGGCTTCAACTCGAACAGACCGGCGACTCAAGACAATTCGCAATTCACGATTTTAAACGCCAAGATCGACAAACTGATCAGCGGAATAAACGCTTTGAACGCGGCTTTGGCAACGAAAGAGGTTGAAGAGAAGCCGGTAAAAAAAGCCAAGAAGAAATAAATCATCCAGTTGGCTAAGCTGGGAATTTATTCCCAGCCAGCCAAGAAAAAAAACAATCAAGATAATTTAAAAAGAACAGAAATGATAATCTGTTCTTTTTGATCTTTATTATAAACAATGTTAGAATATGAACAACAGGAATATGCAAAAACCATACTATCAACAACCAAAATTTAGGCTGTTTCATGCCGATACAATAGATTTAATGTCTACATTACCAGAAAAATCTATAGACATGATATTTGCCGACCCACCATATTTTTTATCAAGTGGAACATTTACTTGTCAAAATGGAAAAGCTGTCAGCGTTAAAAAAGGTAGTTGGGATCTAAGTAATGGTCACAAAGCAAATTTTGAATTTCATTTAAAATGGATTGCAGCGTGCAGGCGTATTTTAAAATCCAATGGAACAATTTGGATTAGTGGAACATATCATTCAATTTATCAATGCGGATACGCACTGCAAACATTAGGATTTCATTTACTTAATGATATTGCATGGTTTAAACCAAATGCTGCCCCAAATCTTAGTTGCCGTTTTTTTACTGCCAGCCACGAAACAATTATTTGGGCCCGAAAAGAAAAAGATTTTGGCCATACTTTTAACTACCAAGAAATGAAAGGGCGAGATTGGCCAGGAGATCCAATAAAGATAAAGGACAAGCAGATGCGTTCCGTATGGACTATCAACACACCAAGACCGGAAGAAAAAAAAAATTGGTAAACATCCGACTCAAAAACCATTAGAGTTATTAAAAAGAATTATCTTATCAAGTACAAACAGCAACGACTTAATTCTCGATCCGTTTACTGGCAGCTCAACAACTGGAATTGCGGCTATCCTACTTGGAAGGTCATTTATTGGTATAGATAATGAAAAAAATTATTTAGAATTATCTATAAAACGTTTTGAAGATACAAAACAATAAACTAATCATATGATTAAAAAAGGGAAAGGTGGAGGCAACACTATTACCGGGCTCAATTTTGAAAAAGGCAAAGATATTGTGTCTCTCATTAGAAACTTAGACGGTTACTCTGCGCGAGAAAACATTATCTACTTTAAAGGTAAGGAAGTTGCAAAAAGTTTTAAAAAACATGGACTTTACAAATTTCTAAAATTGCAAGGAATAAATTACGAAAAATTAATATCCAAGAAATTACTGCCAGATGAAGCTGTATATGTAATTCATAACAACACTTTATTCGTTATTGAAATGAAATTTCAAAAAGTCGCTGGTTCAGTGGATGAAAAACTGCAAACTTGTGACTTCAAAAAGAAGCAATTCAAAAAATTAATGGCACCACTCAACATCGAGGTTGAGTACATTTACATATTGAGTAATTGGTTTAAAAAGCCGGAATATAAAGATACCCTTGACTATATAATTTCTGTCGGATGTCAATATTATTTTCAATACTTACCAATTCAAAAACTAGGACTACCTATGCCTACCGAAGAATAGTTATCCACACCCACTTCCAATAACTAAAACTATATTTAACGTCATTATATTATTTCTACTTAAATTAGCGTATTTTAAACGCTAATTTTTGTACCAAAATTTAAAATTGACAAAAAATTATACTATTGATATAATTCCTACATGGATAATAAATTATATTAATAATGAAACACCTATGACAACAATTCAACCAAATTTTATCGAATTTCGAACATTTGGCGCTCGTATAAATAGTAACTTTATCGCTATAACCTCCAATGGAACTATTTCGCTATACACAGGATTTGTTAGAAAAAATCATATTGAATCATTCAGTCATTGCCTAATCTTATATGACAAGGAGTTGCGGATAGTCGCTCTCCAATTCGGAAATCAGGAACTAGGGAATGGCGCTTATAAAGTAAACTACAACAAAGAACGTCAAGTCGCATATGTTGTGGCTGGTAATTTTTTTAGAATAAACGAAGAGCTTTCTTTGTCACAATTAAAGGGCAAATACATACCCGAAAAATTTAATGACCCAAGCCGTCAAAATGTTTTTATGATTGATTTAACAAAAAAAATCGAATCAAAATAAAACAAACAACCAAGGCAAAGCCTTGGCCGTTTGACGAATAATTAACTTTCCGCGAATTCAGTTGTCCATTTCACAACAAATGGACTGGTCATACTGGTTGTAATTCACGGGCCACTATCGGCTATTTAATTGTAGCCGATAGTGGTTATGTAGTAAAGACATGTATGTTAATAACTATATGATAATTGGAGGTTATAGTTTTTCGGAACCGAAAGATATAAGTATAAGTGACAACATTGCTGCGGGTGTCGTCTATATAATTATGACACACAATAACACCAGCTGGTCATTTATTTATGTCGGTCAAACTGGAGGCTTAGCAGAACGAGTTAATAATCATGAAAAATGGAACTGCTGGTTGAAAAACAGACAAATTGGAGGATTGTTTATTTCGTTTATAGTAGTTAGTGATTTAAGGACTCGTCTCAACATAGAGACAGAACTTAGAAAAAAATTACAAGGATTAAACTGTAATCTACAATAATTTATTTTCAAACTAACGATAAAAGGAACGGGGTATCCCATTCCTTTTATTTATTACTGTTTTTATACATTGAACTTGAACTCCACCACGTCCCCGTCTTTCATCACGTATTCTTTTCCTTCCAGCCTGATCAATCCCTTGGCCTTGGCATTGGCTTCGCTTCCGGCGGCTAAAAGATCCTGCCAATTGACCACGTCTGCCGCGATGAATCCGCGCTCGAAATCGCCGTGGATTTTGCCGGCGGCTTGCGGCGCTTTCGTGCCTTTGACAATCGTCCACGCCCTTGTCTCGTCCGGCCCGGTCGTTAAAAAGCTGATCAGATTTAAAATTTTATAAGATTCGATAATCAATTTATCAAGGCCGGTCATTTCAAATCCGACCGTTTTCAAATATTCTTGCATTTCTTCCTGCCCCAGTTCAACAAGCGTCGCCTCGGTTTCCGCGCAGATCGGAATCACGACCTCGCCTTTCAAATTCGGCAGATCGAATTTATCCTTGGCCATGCTTTCGTCAATATTCAAAACGTAAATCATCGGTTTCAACGTGAGCGGCGTCAGATATTTGATCAAATCTTTTTCAGCATCGGTCAAATCAACCTGGCGGAGCAATTTTCCCGCTTCGAGCGCCGGCATCACTTTGGTTTCCAAGAGCGCGATCATTTTCAACGATTCTTTTTCCTCGTTGCCTT
This sequence comes from Parcubacteria group bacterium, assembly GCA_043797615.1. Classification (GTDB taxonomy): domain Bacteria; phylum Patescibacteriota; class Patescibacteriia; order UBA11705; family JABHMO01; genus JAZDPK01. The sequence goes on along the minus strand of JAZDPK010000038.1, from coordinate 7,727 downwards.
TCAATCCTTTCAAATTGGTTTTCAACTTTTGCAAATGCTTGCCGATCGTTTCAATGTCGGCGAACGCCAATTCCATGTTTATCACTTCAATGTCGTTTTGCGGATCGACTTTGCCGTCCACGTGGATAATTTCGCCCTTGTGGAAATCGCGGACAACCTGGCAGATCGCGTCCACTTCTCTGATGTGCGACAAAAACTTGTTGCCAAGCCCCTCGCCTTTGTGCGCGCCTTTAACCAGGCCGGCAATGTCGACAAACTCAATCACGGTCGGAACGATTTTTTCCGACTTGGACATTTCCGCCAATTTGCTTAAACGATCGTCCGGCACTTCCACGATTCCTTTGTTCGGTTCGATCGTGCAGAACGGATAATTGGCGATGTTCACTTGTTTTTTCGTCAGCGCTTTGAACAGGGTTGATTTGCCCACGTTCGGCAGGCCGACGATGCCGATGGAGAATGACATAGGATAATAAAGCAAGACAAGTTAAACAAGTAAAACGAGCTAGACAAGCCACTTTAGAAATTAAATCCTAACTGACTTGTTTTACTGGTCTCGCTTGTCTCGCTTGTCTTGCTTTTAATGAAAATTATTTTGTCGTCGTTGCCGCGGCAACCGGCTTCGCCAGGAGGAATGTTGAAATTATATTTTCAAAATCCTTGCGATAGCCGATGTAATTCGTCAGAGTCTTGTCCGTGATGTTGAAAGTCGCGCTGTAAATGCTTTCTTTCGTCAAAATGAGAATCGTGGGCACGGCTTTATTGTTTTTATCGAAATTGATGAAATAGATCATTTTGCCGTCTTTGAAATCAATGATGTCCAGCGTGTTCAATTCCTTGAAAATCGCCAGTTTGTCCTTGATCGGCAATTTCGCGAAATCAACGTAATCCGCTTTGACCGTCACCGCATTCGCGAATCCGGCGTCGTTCACCGGCTGCAGATAGATGAGTTCAACCCTTGGCGCCGGCTTCTGTCCGGCCGGAACTTCCGCTGCCGCCGGCTTGGTCACTTGCCAGGAAGTCGGATAGCTCAAAGTGAAGCCGATCGACGCGTCGCTGAATTTGCTCCAGCCGGCAGAATCCACGCTTGTCGGCAGAGTGCGCTCCTTGTCGAACAAATCGATCACCGCTTCTTTGTTGTTCTGATTGTCGATCGCCAGATTGTCGGCTTTCGCTTTCAAAGCGGCCAGCTCGTCCTGCAGATTTTTGAACTGATTCTGCAAGCCCTGCGTCGCTTCGCTGCCGCCCTTGCTGATCTGGGAAATTTTATCCCTGGTATAGCCGAACACAACGCCGATGATGCCGAGAATAATGATCGCCACCACCACCAACGAAAACAAATGATTGTCGTCCTTTCTTTCCTTTGCAACTTTGGCCGGAGCGGCCAAGGTGATCGCCGGCTTGGTTTTTTTCATTTTCACCGGTTTCGGCGCTTTTTTGACCGCGAACTTGTCGAGTTCGTCGATGAAATTTTGATTTTTGTCCGCCATATTATTCTGTTTTAACCGGTGGCCTGACCGCTACTGTGCCGATTCTAAATGATTAGCCCTCCCTAACCAACAGAATAAGCAGCCCGCAAGCCGGTTAATGAATTAATTTAATCAAGTTCATTTTAACATGTTATAAAAATTTGGCAAATACAGGGTACGGATATACAGATTATCCCAAAGGGATCCCTTCGGGACATACTGATTGTACGGATTAGTCCTGATTATTATATCTTGGACAAATCCGTATAATCCGTACGCTTCAATCCGTACATCCGTAACCGTTTAATTGTATTTATTAAGAAAAAACACTATAATATATCTATTACACACAACACTTAATCCAAATTTACTTATGACCACCAATACCTCGTCCATCGAAGACCTTTTGAGCGACGCTGGAAAAGCCAAGCTGACCGGCAAGGAGCCGGCGGCATTGCCGTCCCCTGCGCAAAAATCAGCAAAGAAAAAAACCAAAGCCGCGCTGCCCGAAGAAACGGAAAAAGACAAGCTGGCGCACAAGCTCGGCGACATTGAAATCGGCGAAGAAGAAGCCAAAGTCCGCGCCGCCGCGGCCAAACTCGGCTTTCCGTATATTGATCTGACCGGTTTTCCGGTCGGCGGCGAAGCATTGCAAACGATTCCAGAAAATATTTGCAACGAAGACAAAGTGATCTGCTTTGTCAATACCGGCGAACAAATCAGGCTCGGCAGCATTGCTCCGGACAACGCGAAATTGGAAAAAATAAAATCAAGTTTGGAAGAATCCTTGCACGCGCAGGTTGAAATGTACATGATTTCCGAACGCTGTTTGAAAATGATGCTGGATCAATACGCCCGCCTGCCGAAATACGTAAAACCGGCCGCCGGCGTGCAAATTAAAGAAGGAGAACTGGAAAAATTCAAAAAAATCGCCACCAATTTCAAAAGCCTTGAAGAAGAAATCGGCAAAGTGAATATCTCCGACCTGGTGGCGCTCATCATCGCCGCGAGCATTGTCGCGCGCTCGTCCGACATCCACATTGAAGCGGAAGAGAAAGACGTGAAAGTGCGCTTCCGCGTGGACGGCATTTTGCACGACGCCGCTTCAATCGACAAGGCAAAATGGCCACAGATTATTTCCAGAATAAAACTGCTTTCCGGACTGAAAATCAACATCAACGACAAGCCGCAAGACGGACGCTTCACCATCAAATTGACCAAGGATAAAATCGACGTCCGCGTTTCCACTATTCCCACAACCTGGGGCGAGAGCGTGGTCATGCGTCTCTTGCAAGGCGGAGCAACGCAATTGCAGTTCGAAGACATGGGTCTGATCGGCCAGGCAGCGGAAAAACTGAAGTTCCAGGTCGAACGGCCGAACGGCATGATCATTACCAGCGGACCGACCGGCTCCGGCAAAACCACGACGCTGTACGACATTTTGAATAAATTGAACGTCGAAGGCGTGAAAATAATCACAATGGAAGATCCGATCGAATACAAGCTCGAAGGCGTGAATCAAAGCCAGATCGACCACAGCAAAGGATATTCGTTTGCCGACGGATTGCGTTCAATTTTACGGCAAGATCCGGACGTGATCATGGTCGGCGAGTTGCGCGATTTGGAAACAGCCGACGTTTCGATCAACGCCGCTTTGACCGGCCACTTGGTCATTTCAACGATTCATACCAACAGCGCGGCCGGCGCCATTCCCCGCTTTCTGGCCATGGGCGTGAAGCCATTTCTCCTCGCGCCGGCGTTGAACGCGATCATGGGCCAGCGCCTGGTCCGCCGCATCTGCGAAAAATGCAAAAAAGAAATCAAGCTCGAAGACAAAGATTTCGAGCGCGCGAAAAAAATATTGGAAGAAATTCCGGAAGGCCATCCAGACCGGCCTGATTTGAATAGCATGAAATTCTACGCCGGTTCCAACGAAAAATGCGAAGCGTGCAACGGCCTTGGCTACAAAGGCCGCGTGGGCATTTATGAAATTCTGATCATGACGCCGGAAATCGAAAAAGTCATCCTCGGCGGCCAGGTTTCCGAATACGACATGCAGGCGATCGCAGTGAAAGCCGGCATGATCACCATGGCGCATGACGGCTTGATCAAAGCGATGCAAGGAATTACCACGGTTGAAGAAGTGTTCAGAGTCAGCGAATAGAATATAGCTTAAATTTACATAAATAAACGCGTAATTATGTACTCATCTTGTACAAACGCTTGACATGTTCTTATAAATATTCTATGCTGAAAAAGTCGCACAAAGGAGGTGCAGAATGAAAAAAATAAGAGAAATTTTGAGTAAATGGTGGACAAGATTCGTAATCTTCCATTGTCCGAAAAACATAAAGGAAGTTGTAATTCGATTCTATTTCATGGTTTGGCACCGAACAAGAGAATATAACATCCATAAACTGATTAAGTGGATGGCATAATCAAAAGAGAAGCGCTTAAAATAGTCGCTTCTCTTTTTCTTTTTTATTGCTGTTCTATAAAATTCAAAAAACGCTTACACAAACGAACGATATTTTCTTTCTGCGGTTCGGACGATCGAGTCATAAGTTGTTCAGTCGCTTCAATCATGCTTTTGCAAAAATTTTGCATTTTGTAAATCAATGATTCCTTTATTTTTTCGATTTTTTCTTTTTGAACATGAGTTCTTTTATTTAAAGGGATTGGCAGAATATCGCGGAGTTGCAACATTTCTTCACTATCAAACACCACGACGATTCTCGGAGCTTCAATACGTTTTTTACTGTTATCCTGAGAACCAACGAAATATTTTATTTCCCGCAATCTGTTTGAGCGAACATCGTCAATGCTCTTGTTTACCGACTCCCGAACGCGGTAATCATCTTCTCTGCCGCCGGCATTGGTTTTAAAATCAATCGCAACGTAATAATCATTGCCTTCGGCCGAATAGCGCAAAACCAAATCGACGCCTCTTTTTAAATCGTCAAATTCGCTGGCCAGGCTTACCGACGCAGCGCCCAATATTTGTTCATCTTCAATAAGATACGGCAAGCCGTATTCGGCCACGATCGCCGCTTCGGTCTTGGCGTCGACGTAGTCCTGGCTGTTTTTTATTTTTTTTACCAAATCAAGATCGCGTTTGATTTCTTCGGCGGAATAAACGCCGGTAAACTCCGTTTCCTTCGGCCTTAATTCCTGCCATGGCTTAATAATTTTTTTATTGAATTCTTCGCTCTCCGTGCGTTCGCCGAAGATTCTGGCGTCAACGTCTTTTTCCCATTTTTCTTTTGCCATAAATGTAAATTATTGCTATTATTATAACATCAATGCTGTCTTATGCAATGTCTTTTCATCCACATTATCGAATTAGATCATTACTTCAAAATTATTGAAATTTATACAAGCTATTGACATTTGTCTCAAAATAGACTATAATGAAAAGTCGCGCTGGAGGAGGTGCCGAATGAAGAAAATCAGGAAAATTTTGCACGACTGGTGGCTGAAATTCGTCATGTTCTATTGCCCGATGTCCATCAAGAAAATTATGCGACGGTGCTATTGGTGGTACTGGCACAATTTTTCCAAACCATTGATTTATCCGACGCACAAACTTTTGCGTTGGATGGACTGGACGTCTTAGAAACTGAAGAGGAGCAATCAAACAAATTGCCCCTCTTTTCTTTTATAATGGTTAGCCTTATTCCAAACTGTCCAAAAAGCGCAAGAAATTTTTATAACTGCCTATTATCTTTTCTTTGGGCTTATCCGATGAACTAGTTATCAAGGCTTGAACAAGCTGGATCATTTCGCGACAATTGTCTTTCAATTCTTGATTCAGCTTCGTCTTTATTTCTTCAAGCTGTCTTTTTTGAGATTCCGATCTTTTTTTAGGATGGATTGGAAGAATGTCCCGCAACGGCAATATTTTATTATTTTTAAAAACAATCACTGCGACAGGGATCTCCAAACTTTTTTTTCTACCATCGCCATCTTCTTGAAGATCCTTAAAATATTTAATGGTGTTCAGTCTACCTTTCTTCGCGGCTTCAACGATCTGACTAATTGATTTTTCAACACGATAATCGTGACTCCCTGCCATGTTAGTCTTTACGTCAATACCCATGTAAAAATCCTGCCCGTCAATATTGTAGCGTATAACAAAATCCGTCCCTCTCATTATGTCGTCAAACTCGCTGGTCATTGACACTGACACGTCAGCATCGCCCCAAATTTGTTCGTCTTCTATCAAATAAGGCAGAGCGTACTCGGAAACCATCGACTCTTCGGTTTTTCCCTTAACAAACTCAGGGTTGTTTTTCTTCTTTTTTACATCATCGAGATCTTTCATGATTTCTTCAACCGGATAAACGCCTACGAAATCCATTTCCTTCGGCCTTAATTGTTGCCACGGAATCAAAATATCCCGATTGAATTCCTCGCTTTCCGTGCGGTCGCCGAATATTCCGGCGTCCGCGCCTTTGCCAAATTTTTCGATCATATTATTTTATGTTAAAAATTCGTTTGTCGGCGCCTTCAATGCCGATCTTTATTATTATAGTTTTAATTTTCTTTTTTTTCAAATATTCTTCCAGCCCCGCGCCCCATTCCACCAGACAAACACTGTCCTCTCGCCCGAAATATTCCAGCGCGCCTGCCTGCTGAAGCATTTGCGTAAGCAGGCCGATGTTTCCCAATCCGATAATATCAATGCCGCGATAAGTATCAATGTGAATTAACTGGATAATTTCGTTCTCAGTTTGTTTGATTTTAAATTTTAAATTTTTAGTTTTAAGTTTATTTTGGCAGCGCAGTGCAGCCTGTCGGCACGACTGCGCTGCACTGGCTTTGAGTTTTGTGCTTTGTGCTTTATATATCTTCATAATTACGAAGGTCGGACTATTTACTATCTCTTTCACGCCCAATCCCTCGGCGACTCCTTTGGCGAAAGTCGTTTTGCCGCTGCCCAAATCGCCGATCAGCAGCAAAACCTCGCCGCCTTTCAACGTCTTGGCGAATTTTTTTCCGAATGCGATTGTTTCGTTTGAACTTTTGGTTATGATTTTCATAATGTCATACTGTCATTGCGAGGAGTAGCAACGACGAAGCAATCTACTTTCTTAATTAGTTCTTTCGCCTGCCTGCGCAGGCAGGTTCATCCGTTTTTATTCCAGCTGCCAATTCGGATCCACCTTTACCTCGAACAGATCGACAAAATCCTTGTTTTTCGCGTGGTAATACGCCGCGATGCCGATCATGGCCGCGTTGTCGCCGCTGAATTCCTTGCCGGGAAATAAAAATTTAACATCGGGGAGATATTTGGATATTGAGATATTAAGATATTCACGCAAGAAATCATTTGCCGAAACGCCGCCGCCGAGAATCACGGTTTTCGCTTTAAACTGTTTCGCCGCGGCGATCGTTTTTGAAACGAGAATATCCACGATCGCGTTTTGAATCTCATTAGCCATCACCGGCCGCGCTTGCTTCAATTCTTTCGGACTCAATTCTTTTTGTAAAGCCTGCCACTTGTAAAGTATGGCTGTTTTCAAGCCGGAGAAGCTAAAGTCAAAATCAGCGGTGTTAATCATCGGCCGCGGAAGATTTATTTTAAATTTTAAGTTTTTAATTTTAAATTTATTTTGACAGCGCAGTGCAGCCTGTCGGCACGACTGCGCTGCACTGATTTTGTGCTTTGTGCTTTGAATTTTCTCGGCTTCTGCCGAGATCGCCGGCCCGCCCGGATATCCCAATCCAAGAATCTTCGCCGCTTTGTCGAACGCCTCCCCCGCCGCGTCGTCTCTGGTTTGCCCGATAATTTTATATTTCAAATAATCTTTCATCAGAACGATCTGCGTATGTCCGCCGGAAACAATGAGTCCAACAGCTGGGAACTTTAGGTGGTAGGTTATAGCTTGTAGTTCTTTAGTTTTTTCGTTTTTCGGTTTTTTCGTTTTTCCGTTTACAGATAAAAGATGTCCTTCAAGATGATTTATTTTAATCAACGGTTTTCTATAAACCCACGCCAATGTTTTCGCCGTTTCCACGCCGACCAGTAAAGAACTCATCAAACCGGGACCGGAACAGACTGCGATATAATCTATCGAGTCAATAGGTTGTAGGTGGCGGCGCAGTGCAAGCCTGTCGGCAGACTGCGCTGCACTGTAGGTTGTAGGTCTTTTGTTTTTTAATTGCGAGGAAGTGGAACGACCGAAGCAATCTTCTTTCTTAGTCGATTCTTCAAGTGCCATTTCAATTACCGGCAGAATATTTTCAATATGCAGTCTC
>JAZDPK010000060.1:0-7858 GCA_043797615.1 Parcubacteria group bacterium | reverse complement strand
GAGTTTTGAATTTATTTCGGCAGCGCAGTGCAGCCTGTCGGCACGACTGCGCTGCACTGATTTCGAATTTTGAATTTCGGATTTTCCTGTTTGGCATTCCCAAACAGGGAGCGGCGTGCCCCAATACCGTTCGCGGGAAATCGCCCAATCGTTGATATTTTTAATCCACTCGCCGAAACGCCCTTCTTTGATGTTTTCCGGCACCCAATTGATTTTTTCGCTGTTTTTAATCAGCTCTTTTCGGATCGCCGACATTTTTATAAACCAGGAATCCTTCGCGTAATAAAGAAGCGGCGTGTCGCAGCGCCAGCAGAACGGATAATCATGTTCGTATTGCATTTCTTTCAGCAATAACCCGCGGCTTTTCAAATCCGCCACAATTTCTTTTTCCACTTCCTTGTTTTTCACGAATTTGCCGGCCCATTTCTTCACCGCTTCCTTGAATTTGCCGTTCTCGTCAACAGTGTGAACCTGCGGCAACCCGACTTCCAATCCTATATTAAAATCGTCAACGCCGTACATCACCGCCGTGTGCACCACGCCTGTTCCGTCGTCGGTCGTGACAAATTCCGCCGGATAAACTTTAAAAGCGTTCTGATAATTGGCAACGTTTGTTGAAATCGCGTCTTTGAACAACGGTTCATATTCCAATTTAAGCAAATCGCTGAATTTCACTTCCTCGACGATCTCGACTTCTTGGCTGAAGACCTTATTTAAAAGCGGCTTGGCCAAAATTAAATATTCATTCTCCCATTTTACTTTGACATATTCGATTTTCTTGCCAACGGCCAGCGCCACGTTTCCCGGCAAAGTCCACGGCGTGGTTGTCCAGGATAAAATGTAAGTGTTGTCTTGATTTTTCACTTTAAATTTAATGAACACCGAATTTTCTTTCACGCTTTGATAGCCCTGCGCCACTTCGTGCGACGACAAAGCCGTACCGCAGCGCGGGCATTGGGGCACAACCTTATATCCTTTGTACAGCAATCCTTTTTTATTCACTTGCTTTAAAATCCACCAAAGCGATTCGATGTAATCGTTGTTGTAAGTGATATACGGATGTTCCAGATCCAGCCAAAAAGCGATGCGTTTCGTGATTTTTTCCCATTCCGACTTGTAAAGCCAAACGCTTTCTTTGCATTTTTGATTGAATTTTTCAATTCCGTATTTTTCAATGTCCGGCTTGCCGGAAATTTTCAATTCCTTTTCCACTTGCAATTCCACCGGCAGGCCGTGCGTGTCCCAGCCGGCTTTTCTTTCCACGTGAAAACCGCGCATTGTTTTGAATCGCGGAATAACGTCTTTGAACGCGCGCGCCAAAACATGATGGATGCCGGGCTTGCCGTTGGCGGTCGGCGGCCCTTCGAAGAAAACAAAATTTCCTTGCGGCGCTTTTTTCGCCAAAGTTTTTTTGAACACGTCTTCTTTTTCCCAATATTCCAGTATTTTTTCTTCGTTTTGCGCGAAAATTGATTTATCCATATTTTTCACTAATTGCACGAATCAAAGCGAATTACACGAATGTCTTGAGAGCATAATCTCTAATCAATTCGTAAATTTGTAGTGATTCGTAATTTGTAACGAAATAAAAAAAGCTCAAAATGCCAAGAGTCCTTACATATAAAGCAAGCCTTGCGGCCGACTTGCCTGCCGAAGTTTTAACGTAGGCAGGAGCTTTAGCGAAGGACGGTACCATCTTGAACCTTTAGCTTAATTGCGCGCGATGACGGGCGCGACCGGCCGGATTTACTCGTAATGTCATGCTGAGGTGCTCTGAGCTTTTGCGAAGAGCCTCGAAGCATGGCATTATTTTCTCCCGGCAGCTTTTTCGGTGATTACCGAAATAAAACGCTTTTGTGATTGTCACTTATAAATATACCAGCCGTTGCCGCGGTTGTCAATGCTAAAATCCCGCGCTCATGCGCGATTTAAATTACCCCACATTTTGAATGTGGGAGAAAGATTCCTTCCTCCCCGCCTTAACGCAGGGGTAATCTTCAATAAAACCAAAACCGCCGCATTGCGCGACGGTTTTGTGATCAATATTATGAAGAAATTATTTTTTCAGACGGTCGGCGAATAATCATTCGCCGCTACGTTACTTGAAAATAAACTTAATCAACTTTTTAAACATTATCAACTTCCCCCAACCCGGCTCTTCGAATTTCTTCAAAAATCCGGGTTGGCGGAGAAGTGCACGGACTTCTCCGAATTGGCGGGAGAAAAACGCTTACTTGCTGAAATGATTGCGCTCGCGGTCCAGCTTGGACAGGCCGCCGAGACCGTGACCGGGCAGACCGCGTTTCTGCAGTTTCCGGACATCGCGATAACGTTCGATGTCCGTCTGTCCATACGGATTGACCGGCGCGGAGGGCGGCTCGGGCTGGGGCTGAACCGGGGCGGGAACGACGATCGGGGCGGGCTTTTTGATCTTGCCGGACTTCATATCCTTCTTGTACTGAATCTGCCCACCATGAAACAAACAATAGCCCCGGCCGTCCATCACAATCGCTTCGCAGGTTTCTTTTGCGCATTTGCAAGTCTTGGTCTCCATTGTTTTTCTCCTTGAAAATTGTTAAAATTTTAATTTAAATACCATTTCATTATAGCATATTTTATATTATTTGTCAATTATTTACAATTTTATTATCTTATTTTAGCTAAATATTTATAATCCGAAATATATAAATTCAATCCAAATTCTCCAAATAAAAAATTCCAATATTATTTATTCCTACGAATATTCAAAGCATTCTGATCTCGATCTGGCGTGGGAGTCTGCCTCCGCGCGACAGAAGAAACAATAATTCAACCGCAACAAAAAACATCAACGCGAGTTGGTGCTTTTTTGTTATCAATTTAATTTAATTGCATTTTAAATTTTGCCCGCCTTGACTCGCTGATCTGCAAGGCGAGGCAGGTATTTTGAATTTTGTATTTTGCATTTTCCCGCTTGCGGGATAATGGTGGTCAATTTTAGAAAAAGTTAGAACTCATTTTCAAGAAAATTTCGACGGCGACTTTTAGTTGCCCGCCGCCTTCGGCGGCGGGCAGGAACTCTGCCAAAATTTCGCTTCGCGAAATGCGCCGCCTATCGTCCTTATTCAACCTATTAAATGATCCCGTTAGATAATCTGGGTGAAAATTGATTCGGCCATAAATTTTAAAGTTTAACTTACATTTATGAGAATGGATTAATCCAGAGTTTTCAACGTTTTAGTTTTATAGAGTTCAGCGATAAAACCAAACCAACGCAGAATAACACGAAAAAATACGCAGAACTGCGTAGAAAAGTAATTTTTCAATAATCTTGTTTATATCTATCGGTGATAATTTTTACTGAGGCAATTTTTCCATTCTAACGCTCAATCTTTTCACAGGCGAGTTCTATCTTCTCAACGCTAACGTCACTTCCTCTGCCTTCGAGGGTGATGTTGGAGTACTTAGTTCTTCCGGGTCTTTTTCCTAGTATGATGTCGTCTCCATCCTGATATCCATTCTGTTCCTTAACAACTCCACTAATCCAGGTCCCCGGAGCTCCATCTGCAATTAAATTCTTTAAATCGTCATCTTATCGTAAACATCCATCACTTCTTTAACAGCTTTTGCGGCGCGCATACAGACATTATCGCCATCATCAATCAAACAGATGCCGCCCGATATGAAGGCATTCACCTGATTGATGAAAGCATTAAGTTGGTTGCATGCAGCGTTCAAGTTGCCTTCGTTAATCTTATCAATGGCATTCTCGAGCTTGGAATTGAGGCTGTTGCCCTGACCATTGTTTAATGTTCCCTCATCCGCCATGTCTTGGATAACATTAATTATTTCCTTAAGAGTTTCCATCGGATCGACCTCGGCCACTTTTTTGCACTTCCCTGCGCTGCCGGCATTGTAGATTGACTGGACATGCGCCGCCGTAATGGCGCGGTTGAAGATTTCGATTTCGTCAATGTTCCCGCTGAAGTAATTTGCGCTTGTAGAGAATTGGTGCTTGGCAATCAGTAGATCTGCCTTATTAGCAAGACTCTTAATACGGACAGTTGGGTCAAAGATTAAAACAGGCATTCCGTCCACATAGAGCGTCCCGCCTGTTATAGAGCCGCGGAGCACGGTCACAGCGACATGATGCCATTGCCCATCAGCTAATTGAGATTGGGAAACCCAATTAGTGCAGGAAGAAGTCAGAGGATTATTAGAGCAAGTAGGACTCGGGGCGCTTGCATCAGCCATTTGAAAACCCAGCAGGCCTTTGTAAAGATACAAGTGGTACCCTCTTGTGTTCTGATTCCCGGGCGCCTCGCGCTTATCAATAATGCTTTGAAAGTCTTGTTTGCGAGTTTTAATCCAAGCATCTATTGAAAAACCGCTGCCAACGCCGAAATTCAAGGAAGAACTATCTGGAACTTTAACATAATCGTTCACCCCGTCAAAACTAAAGGCCTGAGCAACCTTACCAGGGGCAAAGGCCGCGCCATTCATCAAAGTTCCATGGTTGCTATCCCAGATGTCCAGAGCATTTCCATCACTGGGCCACCAGCTTATCATCGATGGCGGAGGCTGTACGCAACAATTTTTTAAAATTGAAAAGCTAGGCCCATACGCCCAGGATGTAACTGGAAGATTCTGAACATAGATTTGGTAGGTGCTGGGAGGGATGTTAGAAGGAATAGTCCAGGTAAATGCGCCGGTATTGGGCATGCTTGGAACAATTGTCGCATAGACGACCCAATTCGGAACATCAATAAGCGAAAGATTCACATTCCAATTAGGATCTCCCCCAGTCCACTGAATAGGCATATGAGAACCTATACACCAATTTGTTCCCGCAGTCGGAGCAGTAAAAGCAAATGGAGCCTGCGCCAAAGCCGCAGGCGCGCAGACTAATAGCCCTAACATTAAGGCCAAGACTGCGATACTTAATTTTATTGTTTTCATTTTCATCATAATATTTTACCTCCTTTTCTTTTAAGTAATAAGTAATATGTTAGACCTTTAAATAGTTTATTATACTTTGATTTTTTCAAAGCAGACTTTCCAAATATTCTATCAAACCATTGATTAGCTCATCAAGATAGGATTGCGCGGCGCAGTCCGTTATCCAATCATTGGCAGGATTGCCGCCAAGACAGCCGTCCATCTTTGGCCGGATGTCATTATTTAACTTGTCTATCGCGGCGGCGTAGTTGCCTGCATCAATCAAGGACTGAACTTCTTCAAATTTGTTCTCAAAAGCTGTTCGTCTGGCGTGCGCCGGCGGCTTGAATGAACTGTCCGGCAAACCCTGAATATAGTCATTTATTTCACCCGGTGTTGAATGAATCGGCCCGACGATTAACTCTGTGTTATAACCAGCGCCTCTTAATTCACTTTCATAGTAATAACGATAATTGTCGTTGTAGTCTGTAAGATAAACATAATGCACAAGCCATGTTCCGCGCTCGGCAAATGTGCTAATTGGTATTTGAATTGTATATGTGCCATTAAGTTCGTTCCCAGAAACCAGTGTTCCTGAACCATATGTATATTGGATGCCAGAAGGCGCGATAAAGTGCAGCATAACTCCTGAGCCTGGACGAACTCCAGACATATCGTCTGTCGCTCTAATTGTTGCTGTAACAACTTGATCGGACGCGCTCACATCCACGCAAGTCGGTGCAAAGTCAAAATCAATAAGCGCCGGCGTTGTTACATCTTGAACAGAAGCAACTTCTAATTCTGCTGGGAAGCCAAGACTTGCCAGGTCAGACGCTCGGTAATAAACATAGTTATCAATCAAGTCAGCCAGATAGACGTAATCAACAGTCCAAATTCCTTCTTCGCAGTTCTGCTCAAATGGTATTTGGCACTCAAATATTCCGTCATTGACTGTTCCATCTATTAGCCGGCACGAACCATATACATATTGCATTCTGGATGGCGACCTGAAATGAACCATTACTCCGGATCCGGCGCGAACGCCCGTAAGGCCATCGCTGGCTTGCAGGGTCACCGTCACGGTTTGGCCCGATTCGCTTGTGTCTATGGCAGTTGGCTCAAAGTGGAAATCAACCAGCGCCGGCGAACTAATATCCTGTTCAGAGGTTACTGCTAAGTTTGTTTCGTAGCCTTCGGAAGCCAGTTCGCCTGCGTAGACATATCTGTAATTTCCCGCGATATCGTCGGCATAAACATAATGAACTTGCCAGACGCCTGATTCGCAGTATCGTTTAAAAGTCACCGTGGCTTGATAAATACCGTCATATTCATTGCCAGAGATTCGAACCGCGCCGCCATACACATACTGGCCGCCGCTTGGGCTGATAAAATGAACCATCGCGCTCCGAACGCCGGAAACAGCATCCGTAAACCTAAAAGTCACAGTAATAGATTGGTCGCCCGCCGTAGTATCAACTGCGATCGGCTCGTAAGAAAAATCAACAAGCGCAGGCGCTGTTACATCTTCCTCGGCAGAAGCTGGTAAAAAAGCGATTATAGCCGTCAAAGCCAGCGCTAAAAATACTATTCCAAATAAAGTTAGTTTTTTCATATCAGTTATCTATTTAATAATAATTCTAATGCGGATTCGACCTTTCAATTATTCCCTTTTTATATTACTGCTTATTATATGTAAGGTCAATGTATGAGGCCACCCATTTTTACTTTATTAAATCATCAACGCTAACCTCAAGAGCTTTGGAAATTTTTTTGAGTGTGTCAAGCGTTGGATTCTGGTTTTTACCTGCCTCAATTTTAATAATTGTATTATTGGCAACATCTGCCAATCTCGCTAATTTTTCTTGCGAAAGCCCCTTAATTCCTCTCAACTTTCTTAAATTTTTAGTTATGTTTGACATACTAATATCGCAGTAGTAGAATTAAAGTATTAGTGATATTCCTTTTCTGCTATTATAATAGTACACCAAGGAAATGGAATAGTCAAACAAAAATTGGTAGCGCATTTCGCGAAGCGAAATACGAAAAATTGCGGCGAAAAAATAAGCGGTGAAAGCGAGGGAGGGGCGAGGAAAAAACAAATCTTGAAATGTGGACACTACCGGGATCGAACCGGTCGCCTCCGCGTTGCAAACCTGCCTGCCGGTAGGCAGGCGCGGCGCGCTATCAATTGAATATATGTATTTATAAATGGTGGACCGATGGGGATTCGAACCCCAGACCCCCGCGTTGCAAACGCGGTGCTCTACCAACTGAGCTATCGGCCCGAACAATTAAAATTCTAAATGCAAAAATCTGAATTCTAAACCGAACAAAGTTTAAGCGAACTGAAGACATAATATCAAATTTTTTTGCGGCAGTCAATCGGCCGCGAAAACAGCGGATTAAACGATTTTTTTCGTCCAAACCACCTGTGCATAATCCCGTTGTCGTTAAAGCTTGGAATTTGATATAATGGGAATGCAAAGTTTGATAATTTAATGAACCGGCAAAAAAATAACCTATACTAATAACCTAATTTTATCATTATGAAAAAAATTTTAAGGAAAATCCACAAGCACGCCAATAAAAAGGTTCATCCGGCCTTGGCCATTTCGATTTTGACCTACGCCGTATTTTTGATCGGGTATATGCCCCTCATTTCCATGGCGCAGGGCGTCACCGATTTGACGCCGATCGTGCATCAGTACAAAATCGCCCAATCACAATCAACAGAACCAGCTCCCAGTCTCTCTCCGGCCGCGCCGGAAACAGCCACCAGCTCTGCTCCAGCTCCCGCCGCTACCACTGAACAGAAAACTGAAGTAAGAACGGAAACGTCAATTGAAACGCCGCCAGCTCAATCAGCGCCCGGCCAAGAGCCGAATAAAATTGAAAATCCGGCCCAGCCGCCGCAAGAGCCCGCAACCAATGAATTCGAAGA
>JAZDPK010000045.1:0-2006 GCA_043797615.1 Parcubacteria group bacterium | reverse complement strand
GGGGTTGGAAAAACTTTTACCTATAACAAGCGCCCATGAGGCCGCCGCCAATCAATTAGAAAAAATACCCGTTCCAAGCGATTTAAGAGACTTGATGACCGAAGAAATCAGGCTGTTAAGAATAACCGCCAATATTTTAAGGGCGCTGACTAACGTTGAAACCGACCCTTTGGGCACAATAGCGGCGACCAAGCAATTTGAAGCAATCTTGCAAAACTGGAAAGATCTTCAAGATAAATCTGACGCGTTCATTAAAAAATTGAATGGAATGTAATGAATTATCTTAATAAAAAATTCGTCGTTTTTGTTTTTATCATTCTGGTTCTATTTTCAGTTGCGCCAAGGCCGGTCTCCGCTGTTGTGAGCGTCATGGAGGTGAACCCCGCGATCGCCGTAAAGCAACCCGCGTTTTCGGGCATTACTTCCGCGTCAACCTTCAAAGAAGTTGTTCAAATATTTGTTGAGTTTGCAAAAGAGGTGGCGGTAGAGACCCTTAAAAAACATTTTCTTGATATGATAGTTGACCAAATTGTTACTTGGATTCAAGGCGGGGGCGACCCTAAATTTATTACCGATTTTCCAGCATTTTTCAGAGATGCGATTGACCAAGCCGGTGGAAAATTTCTGCAACAAATCGGTTTGAGCCAATTATGCTCGCCTTTTAAGCCCCTTTTGGGCTTGGGATTTATCCCGATCCCCACATTTACCACTCGCACCTCATGCACCTTAAGTAAAATAGGAGTTAATATCGACACTTTTCTCAAAGACTTCAAGCAGGGGAACTGGGTAGCCTGGCAAGAAATGGTCTTAAGGCCACAAAACAATATCTACGGCGCGTATGTCCTGGCTTGGGACCAGTACGAAATTGAAAAATCGGCGGCATCCAAAGCGGCGGCGGCCGAAGCGCAAGCCGGCAAGGGATTTTTAAGCGTAAAAAAATGTTTGGCAACCGACCCGGACATTTACGCTCCGTGCATAAATAGTTGTGGAAACGCAACTGGCGAAGAATTAGCTGCTTGTAAAGCGTCCTGTCAAAAAGATGCCTGTACAAAATGGGGAACTATAACTCCGGGTGCCGTTGTTGGCGACTTGGCATCTAAAGCGGTTGGTTCGGATATTGACTGGATTGTTAATGCCAAAGATCTAGCGGCCTATACTGCAGCGATCACTAACGCCATATTAAATAGAATATTTGCCGAGGGGATAGGATTATTACATACCGCCATATCCAGCAACGCAGGTAGTGGAGAAGGCGGTTCTTCCGCCCAAACGCAATGCGCTCAACTTTCGGGCACGGCGGTCTATAACGATTGCCTAACCGCAATGCAAAGCGGTGCGGATGTTAGAGAACTTCAGAAAAATTATCTGATATCCTTAATAACACAGGAATTGGATTATCAAGATCAACTTTTCGGAGCCAAACAGACCACTTTGATTGTTTTAAATGAATCGGCCGATATTCTGGCGCAACTTCAAAATTGCCAAGGAACGACGACCCTTTCTTTAGCCCGAATCCAACAGGTTCAAAGTTCCGCTTCAACCACGGTAACGCAAATCGCTCAAATTCAATCCGCTATTATCGCTCTTCAAGCCAAACAACAGGAAATAAATGCGATAACCGATCTTTCACAAATTACATCTATTTATAATCAAATTTACGGCATCATTAACCCTGGCGCTACTCTAAGCTTGGCTTTGGCCGCCCAACAGGAAACCAGCCAAAAACGAGAAGACGCAAACCTATACCAGCAACAATTAGACCTCTGCATAAGACAGCAACAGCAGCAGCAATAATAATGAGTTTCTTAATAAAAAATAAAAAATATTTCTGTTCAATACTGCTAGTGGCGGTTGTTTTCAGTTTCGCGCTTTTGCCGCCGGTGTCGGCCTTGGCGCAAGCTAAAGACGACTCTGCCGCAGCCGACACCGGAGGTTTGGTGTCGTGGATGAAAGGCAGCGCAATTCTTTTTATTTCAAGCACAATCAGTTCGATTTTCGGCGCTCTT